>CAMOSU010000006.1 GCA_946625125.1 uncultured Clostridia bacterium | reverse complement strand
GGCGGCTTCGCACTGGGGCACCTCCCCTGCAAGCAGGGGAGGTTTTGCGGAGAAAACCACAAATCCCGATACTCAGTGAAAACACGGGGCCCCAAGGATCTTGGGGCCCCGCAGCAGGCGACGGGGATCAGTCGCAGAGCAGGTTCTTCTCGGTCTCGGGGTCAAAGAAGTGCATGACCTTGCCCTCGAAGCTGATGTTCAGAGGGGCGCCGTAGGTCATACTGCCGCGCTGCTCGGTGGTGAGGGCAATGGTGGGGACCCGGACGATCAGGCGTGTCTCATCCTCGGTGTAGACGTGCAGATGGAGCTCGGAGCCCATCATCTCGTTGACCTCCAGGCGGGTGGCGATGCCTTCGCCCTTGGGGGCCAGAGTGATATGCTCGGGCCGGACGCCCAGGAGGACCTTGCCGGGCTTGACATTGCGCTTGGCCAGCTCCTTGCCCTTCTCGCCGGTAACCTCGATCTTGGCGCCGAAGGGGGTGACGTAGTACTTTCCGTTCTCCAGGATCAGGTCGGTCTTGACAATGTTCATCTTGGGAGCGCCGATGAACTCCGCCACGAAGAGGTTGGCGGGCATGTCGAAGCACTGGGCGGGGGTGTCCACCTGCATAATGTAGCCGTCCTTCATGATCACGATCCGGTCGGCCAGGGTCATGGCCTCGGTCTGGTCATGGGTGACGTAGATGAAGGTGGTATCCAGCTTCTTCCGGAGCAGGATGATCTCGGCACGCATCTGATTGCGAAGCTTGGCGTCCAGGTTGGACAGAGGCTCGTCCATGAGGAAGACCTTGGAATCCCGGACCATGGCGCGGCCGATGGCCACACGCTGCCGCTGGCCGCCGGAGAGGGCTCTGGGCTTCCGCATCAGATACTCGGTGATGCCCAGGATCTCCGCGGCGTTGGTGACCTTCTCGTAGATCAGATCCTCGGGCATTTTCTTCAGCCGGAGGGAGAAGGCGATGTTGTCATAGACCGTCATGTGGGGATACAGGGCGTAGTTCTGGAAGACCATGGCGATGTTCCGGTCCTTGGGCTGCAGATCGTTGACCACCACGCCGTCGATCTCCACGGTGCCGCCGCTGATCTCCTCCAGACCGGCGATCATACGCAGGGTGGTGGACTTGCCGCAGCCGGAGGGGCCGACAAAGACCACAAACTCCTTGTCTTTGATCTCCAGATTGAAGTCGTGGACAACCTCCACCTTGTTGTCATAGATTTTCTTGACATTCGTCAGTTTTACACTTGCCATATTATGATTCTCCTTTTCACTGCATGATCGCCGGATCAGCCCTTGACGGCGCCGCCGGTGACACCTTCCACATAGTACCTCTGCAGGCACATGAACAGCACTGCCACGGGGATGGCTACCACAACGCCGCCCGCGCAGAAGAGGGTGTAGTTGTTGTGGGTCATGGTATCCGTGGCCAGCCAGGACTGGAGACCCACGGCTACGTTCATGGCCTTGGGGACCATCTGGGAGACGTAACGGGCAAAGACGAAATCGCCCCAGGGACCCATAAAGGCGGTCAGGATGGTGTAAATGACGATGGGCTTGGCCAGAGGCAGAATGATCTTGTACAGGACCTGGGCGCGGGTGGCGCCGTCCACCCGGGCGGCTTCGTCCAGGGACTTGGGAATGGTGTCAAAGAAGCCCTTGGAGACGTAGTAGCCCATACCGGAGGAGGCCACGTACACCAGAATCAGGCCGGGGACGGAGTTGCCGTACTGGCCGGAGAGATGCAGATCGTCCAGAACCCGGTAGAGGATGATCATAGCCAGCATGCCGGGGAACATGCCCAGAATCAGCATGAACTTCATAAGGCCCTGGCGGAGCTTGAAGCGGAAGCGGGAGAGGGTGTAGGACATGCAAAGCACAATGATGGTCTGGATCACCGCCACGGCCAGGGCCATGATGAAGGTGTTGAGATACCACTTGGGGAAGTTGGTATTCATCAGATTCTTATAGTTGTCCAGCCCCCACTGCTTGGGGATCACATAGCCCACCTGGTAGGTGCTCTCCACCCGGAAGGACTGGAGGACGATGCAGACAAAGGGAATGAGCCAGATGATGCTCATGAGAATCAGAATCACGTAGATCACGGTGTTGCTGATCCGCGCAGAGGCTTTCAGACCCATGTGCTGCTTCATAACAGCCTGGGCTTCGTCACGTTGTTTACTCATTGGAAGTCCTCCTCATTCTTGACGGAAGGCAGAACGCTGTAGACAATCAGGGAAATCACAGCCACCACAATGAACACCAGAATGCCCACCACGGAGGCCAGGTAATACTTGGACTCGCCGGAGGTGGTGATCTTAAAGAGCCAGGTGATCAGCAGGTCGGTGTAGCCCACCGCGCCGGCCGCGCCGGAGATGGCGGGGTTGGTGTTGGTGGGGCCGCCGCCGCTGAGCAGGTAGATGACGTTGAAGTTGTTCATGTTGGAGGTGAAGCTGGTGAGCAGATAGGGACCCGTGATGAACAGCATGTAGGGCAGGGTGATCTTGGAGAACTGCTTCCAGCCGCTGGCGCCGTCGATCTTGGAGGACTCATAGAGGTCCGCGGGAATGTTCATCAGAATGCCGGTGGCAATCAGCATCAGATAGGGAATGCCGATCCAGATGTTGATAACGATGACCATGATCCGGGCCAGGGTTGGAGTCCCCCAGAAGTCGATGGACTGGCTGATGATGCCCAGAGATTTCAAGGCGCCGTTGACCAGCCCGTTCAGGGCGAACATTCGGGAGACATACAGCAGGGAGATGAACTGGGGAATGGCGATGGTCAGAATCAGAACGGTACGCCAGAGCTTTTTCAGCTTGATGCCCTTCTTGTTGATCATCATCGCCACGAAGACCCCCAGGAAGTAGTTGGTGAAGGTGGCAAAGAAGGCCCACACCAGGGTCCAGAGCAGGATCTCCCCGAAGGCCGCGGAGTAATTGACGCCGTTGACCTCTCCGGCAAAGATGGTTTTGAAGTTCTCAAAGCCCACCCAGGTGAAGAGCGCGTTGTTGAAGCCGTCGTTCTTGGCGGCGTTGTAGTTGGTGAAGGCCACCAGAATCATGAAGAAAATGGGCATCACCGTAAAGACCAGAATGCCCGTCAAAGGCAGGGCCAGAAGCGTCTTGTGGAAGTTGTCGTCCACCATGGAGCGCAGGTCGTCCCGGCCGCTTTTGAGAGGCTTGCCGGAGCGCAGAATCTCCTCCGCGATCTTGTTCTGACGGATGTTGGCCCGCCAGGTATAGAGGAAGGCAATGACAAAGAAAATGGTGAGCACGCCGTAGAGAAGGATGCGGAAGGAATTGTCGTGGGGAACCACAGTGTACTGGTCCAGGATCTCATTGTATTCCTTGCTGGGACCCTGAAGCCCCAGGGAGGCCAGCATCCGCAGGTAGTAGACGCCGCCGCCGAAAATCATGTAGTACAGAAACACCAGCTCAAAGAGCAAAAACATCACGCCCCGGAGCACCTGACCCCGGGCGATGTTGCCAAAGCCCATAAACACGTAGGAGAGCTTGGTTTTCCAGTCGCCCTTTACGAAGGTGGCAACAATGTCCCTGCAGCCCCGGCCAATGCCGAGGACAAGGTTTTTGAAGAAACGGCCGATGGCCGCGAAGCCGCCCCCGATCTTTTTCGGAATGGCCTTGAAAAAGCTCAGCAGACGGTAGAGGAATTTATGCCACTTTGAGAGCTTCAAGTATTCCATTTCACTTTGTATTTTCATACTTCGCCCCTTTTACAAAAAGTTGGTTGGAGCCAAGGAGACCTTGACTCCAACCAAGTGTTTCATCAATTCGGTTCAGCCAAAGTTTATTCTGTTTCACTTTGGAGCTTTGAATTGTGTGGCTCTCAGGAGCCGCGAATGAGCAAATCAGTTCTTGACGATGGTGATGGCAGTGCCGTCCCAGGTGACGGTGTAGTTGCCGGGCTCGACAAAGACGATGTTGTTGTCGGGGTTGTCCTCGCCCAGATCCTGAATCAGCTCAGCGCCGGTGGTGACCTGCGCGAAGCCCTTGTCGGTGCCCCAGTCGCCGGGGGTCACGATCCGGCCGCCCATGTAGTCGGACTCGGGAACGTCCAGGGTGACGGAGCCGTCCACCAGGTAGTAGGTGTCAGCCTCGTCGGCGTTGTTCCAGCCGTTCCAGGCGCCCACGAAGAGCAGCTTGGAGCTGTCCAGGTTGAACAGAGCGTCGATCTTGTTGTAGTAGTTGTCCAGAGCGGCCTGCAGGCCGGCGTCGTCCTTGGCGGCCTTCACGTCGTCCGCAATGACCTTGGCGATGTCCCACCAGGAGCCGTGGATCTGGCCCTGAGGCACGGAGTACTGGTTCTGCTGGAGCAGAGCGGCGAGGCCGGGGTTGGCCTGGACCTTCTCATTGGCCTGGTCGTTCAGGTTGGCGGGGCCCCAGGACAGAGCCTCGAAGCGCTCCATCTGACGGGTCTCGTCGGTGAGGTACTGCGCCAGCTTGTGCAGGGCAGCCTGCTTCACGGTGTCGTCGCCCTGGGGCTTGACGCCCATGAGCTTGCAGCCGTTGAAGGAGCCCAGGTGGTACTCCTTGCCGTCCACCTCGAAGGAGGGCAGGTCGGCAACGCCCATGTTGTCACCCAGGATGTCCTTGACGGCCTCATAGGCCCAGGTGCCGGTGACCACAACGGCGGCGCCGTTGGCGAAGGAGTCGGCGGAGGAGGAGCTGAGGTTGCAGGGGGAGTCCAGCAGCTTCTTCATGCCCTTGACGGCGATGAGGCCGTTGGCGGAGTTGAAGGTGTCGTTGACGGAGACGAACTCGCCGTCGTCATTGGTGGTCCACTCGGAGACGCAGCCGGTGCCGAAGAACCAGGAAGCCAGGTACCAGGCGGAGGTGTTGGTCTCGAAGGCGAAGAACTTGCCGGCGCCCTCGCAGTCAGCAATCAGGGCCTCCAGGGAGTCGATGTCCTCTTCGGGGATAACGGACTTGTCGTAGTACATGAAGTAGCCGTTATCGGAGGTCATGGGGTAGGCGTACAGGGTGTCGCCGGAGGTACCGGCAGCCACGACCACGGGGTCGTTGGCGGAAATGACGGTCTCAGCGGCCTTGGCGCCCAGCGCGTTCAGAGCGTTGCCCTGAACCAGACGGGCGAACTGGTCCTGCGCGAAGCAGTACAGGTCGGCGCCGGCCTGGACGTCCACCAGCATCTGATCGGCAGCGGTGGCCTCGGAGACGGGGTTGACCTCGTACTCGAAAACGATGCCGTCAGTGTTCTCTTTGTTGAAGTTGTCGATCTGGGTCTTGGTCAGCTCGACGGCGTCCTCACCGGTCCAGACGGTGATCTTGTAGGTGCCGGCCAGTTGGCTGCCGGAGCCTGTCTCAGTGGGGGTCGCTTCGCCGCTTGCATTGTTGGTTTCCTTGCCGCCCTCAGTCTGAGCACAGGCAGCCAGAGCGAAAACCATTACGAGAGCAAGCAGCATTGCAACAATTCTCTTGGTCTTCATTGATGTTTCCTCCTAATTCTGTTTTGCCGCGGATGGCGGCAAATTAATTTAATTATGGACTTCTCCACAATTATTACCTTCATTATACTACGGTTTTCCTGGAATGTCTATAAAATTTTAAAACTTTTTTCACAATTTACACAAATCCACAGCAAAAGCTCCGCCGCAGGGTCGGCACTCTGCCGTCCCTGCGGCGGAAACGGGAGCTTTCCGCGGGAATCACGGCGGAATCGTCCCGATTCTGTCATTCTGAGCGGAGCGAAGAATCCGTACCCCGTACTCCGTACCCAGTTCCAATTCTCAATTCGCCCAGGCGGGGTGCGGCGGCCTGGGGACAGGCCGCCCTACGGCGCGGGCTGTGTCTCTATGGCTCCAGGCACAGGGCGGCGTCGTCGATCTTGCCCCAGGCTCCGGCGGCGTCGGTCTTCACGTAGATGCCCACTGTCAAGCTCTGACCGGCAGCGTATTGGATGCCGCTGATCTCCCCGGCGTGCCACTCGTTCCAGGCGGTGATCTCCATGGGGGCGGTGGCGACGGTCTTCCCGTCCAGCTTGGCGTAGGCGTAGACCTCCGCCTCCCCGCAGTCGCCTCCCATGATGTGAATGGAAAAGCTGTATGTCCCGCTTTCCAGTCCCTCCGGGCTCTGCTCCAGGGTGAACTCCACCTTCTCCGCGTCCGGGCTCCAGAAATGGTAGTGCCACTCCCCCGTCAGGCTGTCCCCGGCCTTTTGCTCCGGCATAAGCTCCCGACAGCCTCCCAGGTTTTCCACCTGCCAGGGGTCCTCCACCCCTGCCTCGAAGGAGGGATTCTCCAAAAGATTCACATTCTCCACCGTCAGCAGCAGCCTGGCCTCCAGGCCCTCGGCCCGGCCTGTGACGGTGTACTGTCCCGGCTGGGTGAGACGGTCGGGGTCGGCGTCCCATTCCACAGGGGCCTCCCGGCGGCTGTTGTCGACGAGAATGACCTGCACCCGCTCCGGCAGCTCCAGAGGCTCTCCCAGGGTGATCCGCAGCTCGCTGTCCTCCACTGCCTGGACCGTCAGCTCCGTCTCGTTGCCCCAGCGGATGAGATTGAAGGCCATGAGGCTCTCCAGCACCCGGCCCTGGGGATCAAAGAAGGACTGGTTGTCCACGGCGCAGCCGCCGTACCACTTCCCCGCGTCCTCGGGGTCGTATTCCCCGGCGTAGGAGGAGGCCCAGCCGGAGCCGTACTGCTCCCAAAGCTTCTGGTTCTCCTCCCGGGAGCCGCCCCCCACGCCGATCCAGGTGCCTTCCCAGTAGCAGACGCCGACGCCTCCGGCGTCCAGCACCGCCTGGGTCACGTCCCGCAGGCTGTTGACCTGCCCCTGGAGGGAATAGGGATAGGGCTTGTCCACGGCGCTGTCCTCCGAGATGGTGTTGCCGGAGAAGTCAAAATCCTCCCCGGTCCAGGCGTAGGAGGTCTCCAGCACCATCACGTCCTTGCCGTACTTCTCCCGGACCTGCTTCAGCACCGCCGTCAGATTCTCCAGACTGCCGTGCCAGTAGGGGTAGTAGGAGCTGCCGAAGACGTCGTAATCCAGCTTGTAAATGCTGAGATTCCGGGCATAGGCGGCGTAGGCCCCGCTTTCGGGGTTGGCAAAGTGGACCGCCACCTTGGCCTCGGGAAAGACCTCCCGCACTGCCCGGGACCCGGCGGCCATCAGAGCGGTGATGTACTTCCAATCCGTCTCCCCGCAGAGGGCGCCGTTGGTCTCGTTGCCCACCTGGACCATGGCCACAGGGATTCCCGCGTCCCGCAGGGCCGTGAGGCTGTCCCGGGTAAAGTCCTCCAGGGCCTGCTGCTTGGAGTCAAAATCCAGCTCCTTCCAGGCCTTCGGGGCCATCTGCTTGCCGGGGTCCGCCCAGAAATCGGAATAGTGAAAGTCCACCAGCAGCTTCATGCCGTATCTGGCGGCCCGTTTCCCGATCTCCAGCGCGGTATCCAGATTGCAGTTTCCGCCGCCGTAGCCTCGGCCCTGGGCGTCAAAGGGATCGTTCCAGACCCGGACCCGGATCATATTGACCCCGTGCTCCGCCAGAATCCGAAACACGTCCTGCTCCGAGCCGTCCCGGTCATAGTATTTCACCCCGCTCCGCTCCAGGGCGGGGACCTGAGAGGCGTCCATGCCCAGAATGAAGTCCTGGGGCAGCCCCTCCACGGGCTTCACATAGAGGGAACAGCCCTCCAGCTTCCCGGCGGGGGCCACGTTTTCCATCTCGATCCCGGTCTGTCCCGGTCCGGCGCAGCCAGCCAGAAGCACGAGGATCAATAATACGGCGCAAATCCTTTTCATAGAGACTCCTTTTTATTTGTCAAGTTGTATCAGCTCCATAGCCAGCTCCCAGGCGGCGTTGTCTATGGCCCCGGGGTTGGTCTCCAGGTGGCAGCTTGCGCGGTCAAAGCAGAGATAATAGGCGTCCGGCTCCGGGTCCGGGATGGGGGTGTACTGGATATAGGACATGGCGGGTCCCCGCTGGGTCAGGGGATCGAACACCCTCAGCCCCAGGGTCTCCCCCTCCCAGACGAAGCCCTCCATCCCCTCCGGCAGTTCCAGAGGAGCCAGCCGGTCCGGGGCGTCTGAGAGCAGGGTCCGCAGATCCGTCTCCCGGATGAGGTAGAGGTCTCCGTCCCGGGTGGAGCCGAAGAGGTCATAGGAGGCGCTGCGGGCCTGGATCAGCTCGATCCCCTGGGGCAGTCCCGCCTCCTCCAGCCGCAGGGACAGAGCCCGATCCTCGGCGGCGTAGGCTCCCAGGTAGAGCACCAGCTTCTTTTCCCGGGGCCGGTCCCCCACCCGGGTGTACACAAAGGACCACAGCAGGGTCAGGGCCATGGCCCAGATGACGTAGCGGTGGAGCTGGGAGACGATTCGCTTCAAAACTCTCATGACTCCACCACCTCGTATGCCGTAATATAGCCGTGGACCACGTAGAGCCGCAGCAGCTCCCCCCGGTGGGGCAGCTCTCCGGCCCAGTCCAGCAGGACGCTGAGACTCACCGGCCCCCGGTCCGTATCCACCCGGACCTTCCGCAGCTCCACGCTGGAGCGAATCTGGACCCGGAGCCGCAGCAGCGTCACCCGCCCCGTCACCGTCTGACGGGGTTCGTCCTTGAGATTCGCCGCGTGGGCCAGCACCCGGCCCCCGTCCCGGACCACGGCGGTGCCGAAGTAGAGGATCAGCCAGGCGGCGGCCACGCTGATGACGACGCAGAGCTTCAGCCTGTCATAGATGTTCCGGGAATTGACCCCGGCGGTGAGCACGACGCAGGCGATCAGCGCCCCCAGGCCCAAGGCCCAGAGCAGCCAGCGGGTCAGCTCCCGCCGCCTGGACAGCCGCCGCAGCCGCTCCGGCGCGTAGAGCTCCACAACGTTTTGAGGCATAGTTCAGCCCCCTTTTTTCCTTGATTGTATCTATTCAGCCGGCCCCCTCTTCGCAGGGGCGGATGCCCACAAGCTCCCTCGAAATGACAAGATGAAAGCGAAACAGCGTACCGCGGGCGACTGACCGGTTCCCTTTGAGGTAGTATTATACCAGCTTTTCCCCGGCTTTTCAATTCAAAAACTCCTTGACAACGCAATTTTTAATGATTAAGATGGAGCTATACAAGAAAGAGGAGGTCGTATCCCATGAAAAAGCTGCTCTCCGGGGCCTTGTGCCTGCTGCTGCTTTTGGCCCTGCTTTCCGGCTGCGAGTCCCTGCCCGCCGCCACGGGAACCCCCGTTTCCACCACAGAGGCTCCCGCCCCTGCCGGGGAGGAGCTGGCGGTGCCGGTCCCCCAGGGAATCACCCCCACCCAGGACAACGCCCGGGTGTTCTATGAAATCTTCGTGGGCTCCTTCTCCGACTCGGACGGAGACGGCATTGGGGACCTGCGGGGCATCATCAACCGCATGGACTATCTCAACGACGGAGACGAGAGCTCCGGCAGGAGCCTGGGGGTGGAGGGCATCTGGCTGACCCCCATCTTCCGCTCCCCCAGCTACCACAAATACGACGTCACCAACTACTATGAGGTGGACGAGGACTACGGCACCCTGGAGGACCTGCGGGAGCTGATAGAGCTCTGTCACCAACGGAACGTGAAGCTGATTCTGGACCTGCCCATCAACCACACCAGCCGGAACAATCCGTGGTTCGTCAGCTTCACCAACGCCCGCAAGAACGGCGACGCCTCAGACCCCTACTACGACTACTATAGCTGCTATCCCCAGGGAGAGAGCGCTCCCGCGGGCCGGAGCTTCGCCCAGCTTGCCGGGACGGAGTTCTACTACGAGTGCAACTTCGACGGAGGCATGCCGGAGCTGAATTACGACTGCGAGGCCGTGCGGCAGGCGGTGCTGGACGTGGCGAAGTTCTATCTGGACATGGGAATAGACGGCTTCCGCTTCGACGCCGCCAAGTACATCTACTTCCGGGACAACGCCGCCAGCGTGGAGTTCTGGCGCTGGTACATGGAAGCGCTGCGGAGCGTCAATCCCCAGCTCTACGCCGTGGCGGAGGTCTGGGACGGAGACGGCATCACGGATCTCTACTACCCCGCCATGAACTGCTTCAACTTCACCAGCTCCCAGGCGGAGGGGCTGATCTCCAAAACCGCCCAGAACGGGGACGTCAACCGCTACGTCTCCTATCTGGACAGCTACCTGGACGGCATTGCCGGGGAGAACCCCGACGCCATGGCAATTTCCTTCATCGGAAACCACGACACCGACCGGACCGCGGGCTTCCTGCCCTCCTACAGCGGCCGGGCGCAGATGGCAGCCAACCTTCTGCTGCTGGGACCCGGCTCCCCCTTCATCTACTACGGGGAGGAAATCGGCATGCGGGGCTCCCGGGGCAGCGCCAACACCGACGCCAACCGTCGGCTGCGGATGGTCTGGGGGGACGGAGACACGGTGAAGGACCCCCAGGGCGCCAGCTATGACCCGGACAACCGGGCGGACTCCCCCGTGACGGAGCAGATCGTCAAGGAAAGCAGTCTCTACAACTACTACAAGCGGGTGATTCTTCTGCGGAAGGCCAATCCCGAAATCGCCCGGGGAGACTTCACCCCGGTGGCCATTCCCGACTCCAAGGCCGGGGGCTTCATCTCCGACTGGCAGGGAAGCCGGGTTCTGGTGCTCCACAACCCCGGCACCAAGGCCGTGACCCTGGATCTGTCCGCCATGGAGCTTTCGGAGTTCACGGTGCTCAACGGCTTCGTGGGCATGGGCTCCGCCCTTCTGGAAAACGGGGTTTTGACCCTGGACGCCCAGAGCTCCGCGGTGCTGCGGGTCAATTAATCCGGACACACATAAAACCCTCCTTTTTCGGGCAGGCTACCCGAAAAAGGAGGGTTTTTATATGGAAATTTCCAACCAGGCCTACAAGAAGCTGGCAGATACTCTGGCCCCCCGCTCCAACACCCCGGTGAACTGTCTCAAGGCCTTCGCCCTGGGCGGGGGCGTCTGCGTTCTGGGCCAGGGGCTGAGGAGCCTGTATCAGTCTATGGGGGCGGAGCCGGAGACCGCGGGGCGGCTCTGCTCCGTGAGCCTGATCTTCCTCTCGGCCCTGCTGACGGGGCTGGGACTCTACGACGATCTGGCAAAGCACGGAGGGGCCGGTACCCTGGTTCCCATCACAGGCTTTGCCAACGCCGTGGCGGCCCCGGCCATTGAGTTCAAAACCGAGGGCTGGGTCACAGGTCTGGCGGTGAAAATGTTCACCATCGCCGGTCCCGTCATCGTCTACGGAACGCTGTCCGCCGTTCTTTACGGACTGATCTATTGGGCCTTTGCCGGGTGAACCGGGAGGGCTTTTCTTCCGCTTCCCCGTCTTTTGAATTACAGCAGGACAGGCTGGAGCTGTCTGCCCTCCAGGGCGGCGCTGACGGTTTCCGGAATCCGGGCCATGTCCGCCACCAGGGAGGCGGGTTTTTTCTCCGGATCGTCCTGGCCGAAGGGGACAAAGTAGAGCTGCTTTCGGTCCAGCAGGGTTCCGATGCTTCTGGCGTTGGCCCCCAGGCCGTCGTTGGTGGACACCGCCAGCACCAGGGGCCGGGCGTTCCGCAGGTGGGCCTTGCAGGCCAGGGTCACGGGGGTATCCGCAATTCCCGCCGCCAGCTTCCCCAGGGTGTTGCCGGTGCAGGGGGCCACGATCAGCAGCTCCAGTAGCTTCTTGGGTCCGATGGGCTCCACCTGGGTCAGACTGTCCCAGACCGGACGGCGGCAGATGGCCTCAATCCGGCTTCGGAACTCCGCCGCCCGGCCGAAGCGGCTGTCAACGGTGGCAGCCGCGCCGGAAAGTATGGGCTGGACGGTCTCGTACTCCCGGCTCAGGCGGCTCAGGGCAGCCAGAACCGGCTCAAAGGTACAGAAGGAACCGCAGAGGGCGAAGCCGATGCGTTCCGTTCTCATAGGGACGCCTCCTTTCTCATGATCCCCTCCAGCAGCACCGCCGCCGCGGAGCGGGGCAGCCGTCTGCCGGGCAGGGAGTTGCCGTTCAGGACGGAAAAAGCGGCGGGCGCATTCTCAGGCAGTCCCCCGGGGGCGGAGGCCAGCTCCACCCAGAGGGACTCCGGCCCCAGGGCCTGTCGCTGGGCCGGAGTCAGCACCGGGGCGGGGACTGTGTTGAATACCAGCCCCCGCTCCGGTCTCAGCTCCCCAAAGCTCCGGGTCTCATAGCCCTGCTGGGCCGCCTCGGCCCGGGCCGCCTCCCGCCGGGCCGCCACCGTCACCCGGGCATGACGGGCCGCCAGCAGGGCCGCCAGGGGCTTTCCGACCCGTCCCCAGCCCAGCACCGTGCAGGGCTGGGCAAAAACCGAGGCCTCCAGCCGCTCCTCCGCCAAAGCCAGGGCCGCCTCCGCCGTGAGTCTTCCGTTGGCGGCGGCCACAGCGGGGTCCTCCAGCAGATCCGTCACCGAGGCGCAGCCCGCAAGCTGTTCCCGGAGCGCCGGCTTGATCCCGCCTCCGTAGATTCGGGTATTTGGCCCGTACAGTCCCGAGAGGGTCCCGGGCTCCAGCCCCTCCCCCTGGGTCCGACGGATTCTGCCCTGCCCGTCCAGACAGGGAGTCGGAAGGATCAGCAGCTCCGCCGGAGTCCGGGGCAGTTGGTCCTCCAGCCCCGGGACTCCCAGAGTAAACACGCTGCCCCGGGACAGCAGCAGCCGGGAAAGCCAGAACTGCCGCCGGTCTCCCCCCACCAGCAGATAGGTTGTTTCCATGGTCTCATCTCCTCTCCCCAGTATATGAGACCCGGGAAAAAGGGTGAAGGAAAACCCGGACGCCGCGGCGTCCGGGTCCTTATTCAGCTCAGCTCCTGATACGAAGCTCCAATTAAAATCTTTACAATGATTACAAGATTTGTTGCAAATTCACCTGCTCCTTTGCGCGGAATGCCCGGTTTTGAGCTGCTGTCGCCGCGTTTCCGGTCCCCCTTATCGGATCACCAGCTCTCCGTTTGCCACATCCACGGTGAGCTCGCTGCCGGGGGCCACGTCCCCCCGGAGGATGCGCTGGGCGATCATGGTTTCCACCGTGTGCTGGACGTAGCGGCGCAGGGGACGGGCGCCGAAGGCGGGGTCAAAGGCCTCGTCCACGATATAGCTCTTGGCGGCCTCCGTCAGAGCGCAGCGAAGCTGCTTGTCCAGCAGGCGCTTGTTGAGCTGATTGATTTGCAGGTCGATGATCTTGAAGATGTTGTCCTTGGTCAAAGGCTTGTAGAACACAATCTCGTCCAGCCGGTTCAGGAACTCGGGGCGGAAGGTCTTCTTCAGCAGGGCTTCCACCTGGGCTCTGGCCGTCTCGCTGATCTCGCCCTTCTCGTCGATGCCCTCCAGGATATAGGGAGAGCCCAGATTGGAGGTGAGGATGATGATGGTGTTCTTGAAGTCCACGGTGCGGCCCTGAGAGTCGGTGACTCGCCCGTCGTCCAGCACCTGCAGAAGAATGTTGAACACGTCGGGATGGGCCTTCTCCACCTCGTCGAAGAGGACCACGGAGTAGGGCTTGCGGCGCACCGCCTCGGTGAGCTGACCGCCCTCCTCATAGCCCACATAGCCGGGAGGCGCTCCGATGAGCCGGGAGACGGAGAACTTCTCCATGTACTCGGTCATGTCGATGCGGACAATGTTCCGCTCGTCGTCAAAGAGCTCCGCCGCCAGGGCCTTGGCCAGCTCCGTCTTGCCCACGCCGGTGGGCCCCAGGAAGAAGAAGGAGCCGATGGGACGGTTGGGGTCCTGGATGCCGGCCCGGGAGCGCTGGATGGCCTCGGTGACCACCCGGACGGCCTCGTCCTGGCCCACCACCCGCTTGTGCAGGCGCTCGTCCAGGTGCAGGAGCTTCTCCCGCTCCCCCTGGACCAGCTTGGCCACGGGGATGCCGGTCCAGCGCTCGATGATCTTGGCGATTTCCTCCTCTGTGACCCGATTCCGCAGCAGGGACTGCTCCCGGGCGTTCTGGGCCAGGCGCTCTTCCTCCTCCAACTGCTTTTTGGCCTCGGGCAGGTCGCCGTACTTCAGCTTGGCGGCGGCCTCCAGATCGTAAGCCTGCTCCGCCTTTTCAATCTCGGCGTTGAGCTTCTCGATGCGCTCCCGGAGGGTCTGGACCTTGGCGATGGCCTGCTTCTCATTCTCCCACTGGGCCTTCATGGCCTTGAACTGGTCCCGCTGCTCCGCCAGCTCCTTCTGGAGCTCCGCCAGACGGCCCTTGGAAAGCTCGTCCTCCTCGTTCTTGAGGGCGGCCTCCTCGATCTCCATCTGAATGATCTTCCGCCGCACCTTGTCCAGCTCCGTGGGCATGGAGTCCATCTCCGTGCGGATCATGGCGCAGGCCTCGTCAATCAGATCAATGGCCTTGTCCGGCAGGTAGCGGTCGGTGATGTAGCGGTCTGATAGCTTCACCGCGGCGATGATGGCGGGGTCGGTAATCTTGACCCCGTGGAAGACCTCGTAGCGCTCCTCCAGACCCCGGAGGATGGCGATGGTGTCCTCCACCGAGGGCTCGTTCACCATCACCGGCTGGAAGCGGCGTTCCAGGGCCGGGTCCTTTTCAATGTACTGACGGTACTCGTCCAGGGTGGTGGCCCCCAGGCAGTGAAGCTCTCCCCGGGCCAGCATGGGCTTGAGGAGATTGCCCGCGTCCATGGAGCCCTCGGTCTTGCCCGCGCCTACGATGGTATGCAGCTCGTCGATGAAGAGGAGAATTTTGCCCTCGCTCTTTTTGACCTCGTTGAGAACGGACTTCAGCCGCTCCTCAAACTCCCCCCGGTACTTGGCCCCGGCAATCAGGGCGCCCATGTCCAGGGAGAAGATGGTCTTGTCCTGGAGGCTCTTGGGAACGTCCCCCCGGACGATGCGCTGGGCCAGGCCCTCCACAATGGCAGTTTTGCCCACGCCGGGCTCACCGATGAGCACCGGGTTGTTCTTGGTCTTCCGGGAGAGTATGCGGATCACATTGCGGATCTCCTCGTCCCGTCCGATCACCGGGTCCATTTTCTTGTCCCTGGCCCGCTGGACCAGGTCTGTGCCGAATTTCTCCAGGGCCTCGTAGCTGTCCTCCGGGTTGTCGTTTGTGACCCGCTGGTTGCCCCGGACCTCCTGGAGAGCCTGCATGGCCTCCTCCCGCTGGATCCTATAGGTCTGGAACAGCCCCCGCACCGTGCTGTCGGGGCTGTCGATCATCGCCAGGAAGATGTGCTCCACGGAGACAAATTCATCCTTCATGGAGGCGGCCAGTTCCTCGGCCTGGGTGAAAACCTGGTCCACGGAGCGGGCGATGTAGTATTTTCCTCCCTCCCGGCCGGAGCCGGTGACAGAGGGAAGCTGCCGCAGCTTCTCCTCCACAGCGGCCTCCAGGCTCTCAGGCGTCTTCCCCATGCGCTTCAGGAGCTGGGGAATCAGGCCGTTCTCCTGCCGCAGCAGGGCCAGCAGCAGGTGAAGCTGCTCAATCTGCTGGTGGTTGTGGCTCAGGGCGATGCTCTGGGCGTCCTGAATGGCCTCCATAGAGCGTTTGGTGTATTTGTTGGCGTTCATAACGGTACCTCCTTCCGAGTCCGGTCATTGCCAGCGTGCGGGGACCAGCGCTGCCTGTCCGCAGACAAGCCGCAGCCTTCTCCCCACGGGCAATCCGTCCTCTTTCCGCGTTCCGAATTTAGCACTCGTTTCATCAGAGTGCTAATCTCTTTGTCCACATCATATACCCAAAGGGCCGGATTGTCAAGTAGGTCACAAAAAGTTTTCAAATGGCACGGAAACTTTATGTCAACTTAATACTTTCGTAAAAACATTTATCTTACATTTTTAATAATTGCCCTGTAAAATACGAAGCATAAAAGATGTTTTCATTTTTCATTCCTCCTTTCTTCTTTGATAGTACCCGGGGACGAAGCGCCCCGGGTATGTCTATGCAAAAAAGACTGTCCGCTCAGCAGAGCGGACAGTCTTTTTCGCTTGGCTCAGTCTCTGTCCCAGTTGTGCCAGACGTTCTGCACGTCGTCGTCGTCCTCGAAGGCGTCGATGAGCTTCTCCATCATCTTGATGTCGTCCTCATTCTCCAGCTTCTTGTACTCGTTGGGAACCTGCTCGATCTGGGCGGAGACGAAGCTGTACTTCTTGCCCAGGGCGTCGGCCACGGCGTTGAAGTCGTCGGGGTCGGTATAGATGGTGAAGACGTCCTCCTCGGGCTCGAAGTCCGCGGCGCCCGCGTCCAGAGCGTCCATCATGACCTCGTCCTCTTCATAGTCGCCGTCCTCGTTGTCGATGACCAGAACGCCCTTCTTGGTGAAGTTCCAGGCCACGCAGCCGGAGGCGCCCATGTTGCCGCCGAACTTGTCGAAGTGGTGGCGGACGTTGCCCGCGGTGCGGTTCCGGGAGTCGGTCATGGTCTCCACGATGACTGCCACGCCGCTGGGACCGTAGCCCTCGTAGGTAATGGACTCGTAGTTGTCCCCCTGGCCTGCCCCGGCGGCCCGCTCCAGCACCCGCTTGATGTTGTCGTTGGGCATGTTGGCGGCCTTGGCCTTGGTAATGATGGTGGCAAGGCGGGAGTTGTTGTTGGGATCGGTGGAGCCGCCGCCTTCCTTCACGGCGACGATCATTTCCTTGGCGATCTTGGTGAAGGCCGCGGCGCGCTTGGCGTCCTGAGCCCCCTTGGTCTTTTGAATATTATGCCATTTGGAATGTCCGGACATGAAATTTCATCCCTTCTGTGTGTTTTAACTGAGATATTTTAGCATATCAGGCCGCAATGTGCAACTGTTTTTTATAAAAATCGGATCAAATCGCTGTGCCTGGAGAGAATCGTCTCAATTTCCGGGAAGCGGGCGGCCAAGCTGTCCCGCAGACGGGCGCAGATGGGGTTCTCCGTCTCAAAGTGGCCCGCGTCGATGAGATTCAGCCCCCGGGTCCGGGCCTCCTGGAACTGGTGGTATTTGACGTCGGCGGTGACCAGGGTATCGCAGCCGGAGGCCGCCGCCAGGGCAATATACTCGGCGCAGCCGCCGCCCCCCACCGCCACCCGGCGGACGGGCTTGCCCCCGTCCACATAGCGCAGGCCGGGACAGTTCAGGCGCTCCTTCACAAAGGCCGCGAAGTCCCTCAGCTCCACGGGACAGCACTCCCCCGCCCGGATCAGTCCGGCGGTCTCTCCGTCCTCCAGAATCTCAGGCTTGCTCAGGCCCAGCGTCTCCGCCAGCACGTCGTTGACGCCCCCGGGGGCGCAGTCCAGGTTGGTGTGCATGGAGATCACGGCGACGCCTTTTTCCAGATAGGACAGCAGGGCTTCGGTCATGGGGTCCGCGTCCGTAAGCTGCTTGGGGGCGTGGAAAATCAGGGGATGGTGGGTGACCACCAGTTGACAGCCCAGGGCTGCCGCCTCCTCCGCCACGTCTGCCGTGGCGTCCAGGGCCACGAGGATCCCGGTCACAGGGGCGTCCTTCCGCCCCGCCAGGAAGCCCACGTTGTCCCAGCTCTCCTTGTACGCCTCCGGCGCCAGGGTCCAGAGATAGTCAAGTACGTTTTGTACGGTCATGTGATGTCTCCTTTTCTAACACAGATGGGGATTTGTCGGTCCGTAGTACGCTGTTTCGCTTTCATCTTGTCATTTCGAGGGAGCTTGCGACCGAGAAATCCGTTCCTTTCTTCGTGGCAGACGTAAGGGATAACGGATTCTTCGCTGCGCTCAGAATGACAACTTTTAAGTGAAACACAACAGTAGGCGCCCCACAAGGCCCGATTTTGCTCCTACAGCGCCCTGATCTCCTCCAGGGCGGCGGCGTAGTACTCCGCCCGGGCTTGGTCCGCGGGGTCCGTGCTTTGGGTGATGCCCCGGACCGTCAGCTCCAGGGCATGGGTGACCCGGGCCAGGTAGTCGGGAAACAGGGGGTCCCCCTCCCGACGGAGGGCCGGGGAGACGTACTGCTCCCCCGGGCTCAGTTCCCTTCCCCCTGCCGGACAAACGGACAGCACCCCATAGAGGAAGCCCCCGTCCCGGACCAGGCACTCCCGCCGGATGGCCCAGCGCCGCTCCCCCAGCCAGCGGCGCAGCTCGTTGGCGGCGGACTGGGGCTGGAGGATCAGGGTGTAGGGACCGCCCTCCAGCCAGGGCGCGTCCGCCAGGATCCTGGTGATCAGATCGCCCCCCATCCCGGCCAGGACCAGGGCCTCAAATTCTCCCGGTTTGTAATTATGTAAACCATCAGAAAGGCGGAAATCAATGGCTCCGGAGGGGGCTTCCGAGAATCCATAGGCGGCCGCGTTGTTTTTTGCGGAGGCCAGGGGCTTTTCCCGCAGATCCGAGGCAATGACCCGGGCGCAGCGGCCGGTTTGCAGCAGGTGAATGGCGAGATAGCCGTGGTCCGTTCCCACGTCCGCCACAGTATCGCAGAAGGGCAGCAGCTCCGCGCAGCGGAGCAGACGCTTGGAGATGGGCAGTTTCATAGACGTCGTTCCTTTGGGGCGGACGGCTGAGAGCCGTCCCTACACGGGGGGATTCGCGGACGGCTGAGAGCCGTCCCTGCGGGGATTCGCGGACGGCTGAGAGCCGTCCCTACATGGGATTTGCGGAGGGCTGAGCGCCGTCCCTACGGGGATTCGCGGAGGGCTGAGAGCCGTCCCTGCGGGGATTCGCAGACGGCTGAGAGCCGTCCCTACGGGGATTCGCGGAGGGCTGAGAGCCGTCCCTACATGGGATTCGCGGACGGCTGAGAGCCGTCCCTACGCGTTGCCGGACAATTCCAGGGGGCGGTCCGGCTGGGAGAGGTGCTTCAAAACCCTGGCCTGAAGGGGAATGGCCAGGCAGAAGGTGCAAAGGTCGCTGACGGGCTGGGCCAGCTCCAGGCCCGTGAGGCCGAAAAGCCGGGGCAGAATCAGCACCAGGGGGATCAGGAAGAGGCCCTGCCGGGCCATGGCCAGCAGGGAGGCAGGGCCCATCCAGCCCATGGTCTGCTGGGTCATGTTGGAGGGGACCACCCAGCAGTTGACAAAGAACACCGCGCACTGAAAGCGGAGGATCACCGCCGCCAGGCTCCGGACCCTGGGCTCGGCGTCCGGGAAGAGGGACACCACCTGGGGAGCCAGCAGCTCTCCCAAAAGCATCATCAGGCCGCACCAGAGCGCCACGGCCTTCACCAGGAACCAGAAGGCCTTTCGGACCCGGCTGTACTGCCCCGCGCCGTAGTTGAAGCCGCAGACCGGCTGATAGCCCTGGCCCAGACCGATGACGGCGTTGTTCATCATCATGACGATCTTGCTCACCAGGCCGAAGGCGGCAATCAGCGCCGCCCGGCCAATGGCCGGGTCCGCGGCCCCCACGTCCCCCGCCACCCGGTTGAGCACCATGACGGAGAGGGAGCCGCAGCCCTGACGCAGCAGGGAGGGCAGGCCCCCCTGGACAATCAGGCCCAGGTTCCCCCAACTGACCCGGATCTTTTTGGGGCAGATCCGCAGGTTGTCCCCCCGGAAGGTTCCCCCCAGCAGGACGCAGAAGCCCACGCCCTGGCTGATGGCGGTGGCCAGGGCCGCGCCCTCGGCCCCCATGCCCAGGCCGTGAATGAAGAGGGGGTCCAGGACCACGTTCAGCGCCGCGCCGCTGATGACGCCCACCATGCCGTAGGCGGCGTTGCCCTGGAAGCGAAGCTGGTTGTTGAGGCAGAAGGAGCCGGTCATCAGAGGAGCGGCGGCGAAGATCCACCGCAGGTAGTCCGCCGTGGGGACGACAAACTCCTGGTCAGCCCCCAGGAAGCGGGCGATGGACTCGGTGAACAGCTCTCCCAGAAGGGTCACCAGGCCTCCCAGCACCAGGGCCAGAAAGAGGCCTGTGGCGGCCATTTCCGAGGCCCGTTCCACCTCCTGCCGCCCCAGAGCCCGGGAGATGAAATTGGAAGCGCCCTGGCCCACAAAGAAGCCCAGGGCCTGAATCAGAGCCATGACGGACAGGGACACCGACACCGCGGCAATGGCGCAGGTCCCGGCGTAGCCGCCGATGGAGCTGACAAAGAAGGTATCCGCCAGATTATAGAGGGCCGTCACCAGCATGGAGGCGATGGTAGGCACAGAAAGCCGCAGCACCAGCTTGTGGACCGGGGCGGTGGTCATGCGGATAAACTTTTCCTGTCGCAGATCCGACTGTTGCTTGCTCATAGGATTCCTCTTTCACGAAAAGAGGGACGCCCTTCGCGTCCCTCTTTGCTTTTTCTGCTTACTCCGCCTTGGCTTCGTCAAAGGCGTTCAGATGCTTCAAAAACTCGTCCACATCCACGCCGTGAACCATGCAGGCCTCCTCCACGGTCTCACCCCGGGAAGCGGGGCAGCCCAGGCAGTGCATGCCGATGGCCATAAACAGGGGCGCGGTCTCGGGCGCAATGTCCAGAACGTCACCGATGATGGTATCTTTTTCGATCTTTGCCATGATAATTTCTCCTTTTTGGGTAATTTCAAAGTCATTATACCCAGTTTCTCCCGAAAATCAAGTGTTTTTCGGGAATTATTTCGCGGCGAAGCCCTCGAAGATGATCAGGTCGCCCTGCTCAAGCCGCTCCTCCGCCTCGGGCTGGGATTTTACCACCCACCAGAAGAACTGAGGCCCCCAGAGCTTCCGGCACAGACCGGGAGCCAGGTCAAAGCGATCCTCGTACTTATAGGCCACAAAGTCCGGCCTGGTGAAGAAGTTGGTCATGAGATTGGACATCACAAAGCGCATGGCCCAGCTCAGGTCGGCCTCCGGGTCCTTGAAGAAGTTCTCGGAGAGCTGGCCCCGGATAATGTCGGGACGGTGCTTTTTCAGCCACAGCAGAACCCGGGGATCAAAGGACTCGATCATGTAGTTGAGACCGGGATACTGCTTCAGCAGATTCGTGACCTTCCGGGTCAGCTCCACATGGTTGCCGTTGTCGGTTTTGATCTCAATGAGCAGGGGGGTCTTGTTCTCAAACAGGGGCAGCACGTCCTCCAGATAGGGAACCTTCTCCCGGGTGCCCTCCAGGGTGAGCTGGCTCAGCACCTGCTCCGTGACCCCGCTGATCTTGGCGTTGGCTCCGGTGGTGCGCTTCAGGCTTTCGTCGTGCATCACCACCAGACGGCCGTCCCGGCTCAGGTGGACGTCCAGCTCCGCGCCGTAGCCGTTGTTGGCGGCCAGGCGGAAGGCCCGCAGTGAGTTTTCGGGGATTCCGGCGTGGATGGCGTGGAGGCCCCTGTGGGCGTAGTGATGGTCCCCCAGCCGGGCGTAGAAGCCGCTCTTGGGACGGCGCTTGGTCATCATGCTGAGCATGTACAGGCCCACCAGCACCAGGGCAATGAGACAAAGAACAAAGATGACTTTCAGAAGCATAGTATCAGTCCTCCACATCCAGGGCCTCCAGGCCCTTCTTCGCAGTGGGTTTGTTGTCGCCGTGCCTGACAAAGAGCATGGTGCCGAAGGCCAGGCAGGCAAAAATCGACGCGTAGGGGAAGAGGGTGGTCATTCCCAGCTTGTCCATAAAGAAGCCGGAAATCATGGGCGTCACCGTCTGAGCCGCCATGGAGGCGGTGTAGTAGAAGCCGGTGTACTTGCCCACGTCGCCGCCCTTGCAGAGCTCCACCACCATGGGGAAGGAGTTCACGTTGATGGTGGCCCAGCCAATGCCCGCCAGGGCGAACATGGCGTTCATCAGCATCGTCGGGCTGGACTCCCGCAGGAAGCAGGCCACGGCGAAGGCCGCCGTCAGCATCACCACCCCCGCCAGGATGGTCTTCTTCCGGCCAAAGCGGGAGGCCGCAAAGCCCACGGGCAGGTAGGAGAGAATGGCCGCCGCCTGGGCGATGATCAGGGTCAGATTGTAATCCTTATGTAAGATGTTGCTGGCATAGACCGAATACTTGGAGGTGACGGCGTTGTAGCCCATGAACCACAGGACGATGGAGGCCAGCAGGAAGATCAGGGACCTCCGCTCCGCCTTGCTCAGCTTCCGGGAGCCGGAATCGCTCTGCTCCTCCTCTTCGATGCCGAAGCGCCTGCTCTCGGCCCGCATATCCTCCACAAATTTCGGTTCCCGCACCTTCAGCATGAAGATCAGCAGGGCCAGGAGCATGATCCCGGCGATGACCCCGAAGTAGAGGCTGTAGCTCATGAGGGAGTTTTTCACGGCGCTGGTGGCGAAGACCATGCCCAGGCCCAGCACCAGAATGCCGCCGGCGCTGCCCATGAGGTTGATGACCGCGTTGGCCTTGGAGCGCAGAGGCTTGATGGTGACGTCGGGCATCAGGGCCACGGCGGGGCTGCGGAAGGTGGCCATGAACAGCAGCACAATCAGCAGCAGCACCATGAACAAAATCAAGGGCGCCGCGCTGTGGGAGCTCACGTTCCAGGCGTAGGCCTGCCGGGCGGGGACCACGTAGTTGGTGTAGTCCGGCGCGGTGACGGTCTTGCCCTTTTCGTTCACCGTCTGGCTGCGAATGGCGGTGAACTCCTCCTGGCTGAAGCGCTCAGACAGGACGAATTTCTCACCGTCCGGGGTCTGGAGCTCCGCGTCCTTCTCGGCGTTGTAGATCTCCGTCAGAGCGGCGGGATCGTCAATGGCGGAGACCCGGGCAATCTGCTTGAGCTGCATATTGTCGGCAATGCTCAGGCCCACAAAGGCCACGGCGGCCACCAGGGTACCGATCAGAATGAAGGGGGTCCGGCGGCCCAGGCGGTGGCGGCACCTGTCGGAAATGGCGCCGAAGAGGGGCAGCATGAACAGGGCCAAAATGTTGTCCAGGGCCATGACCACCCCGGAGGCGGTCTGGGACAGACCGAACTTGTTGGTGAGGATCAGGGGGATGGTGTTGTCATAGGCCTGCCAGAAGGCGCAGATCAGGAAAAACGCAAAGCCTACGAAAATCGTTCGTTTGTAATTCAGCTTCATAGGGTTCTCCCCTTCCCATATCTGTCTGATTCTACTATAGCACATCGCTTCGGAAATTTCATCTGTTTTTTTTACAAATTGACATTTTTCTTTTTGTGTAATAGAATAGGCAGGAATCAGGGGACGCGGATTCACCCGTGGAGGGCGCAATGCTTCGCTTCGCTCAGAATGACGCGGCCGCGGCGCCGGCAATCTGCCTGCCGCCTCCCCGAACAGGAGATAAAAATGGAAGCTCAGGAGCGCTTGGAAAACTTGATACGGGTCCTGCCGGACTGGTTCGCGGCCAACAAGCGGGACCTTCCCTGGCGGGCGGACCGGGAGCCCTACCACGTCTGGCTCTCGGAGATCATGCTCCAGCAGACCCGGGTGGAGGCGGTGAAGGGCTACTACAGCCGCTTTCTGGCGGCCCTGCCGGACATCCCCGCCCTGGCGGCGGCGGACCCGGAGCTGCTGCACAAGCTCTGGGAGGGTCTGGGCTACTACTCCCGGGTGCGGAATCTGCAAAAGGCCGCCCAGCTCATTCTGGAGCGCCACGGAGGGGTCTTCCCCCGGAGCTGGGAGCAGGTACGGGCGCTGCCCGGAATCGGGGACTACAGCGCCGGGGCCATCTGCTCCATCTGCTTTGAGCAGCCCACCCCCGCAGTGGACGGAAACGTGCTGCGGGTGCTGAGCCGGGTCCTGGCGGAGGAGCGCTGCGTGGACGAGCCCCGGGTGAAGCGGGAGCTGACCGCCCTGCTGGCGGCCTGTTACCCCAGTCCCGGGGCGGGGACTCTGACCCAGGCTCTCATGGAGCTGGGGGCCACGGTCTGCCTGCCCAACGGCGCGCCCAACTGCGGTCTCTGCCCCGCCGGGGAGTTCTGCCTGTCCCGGGAGGGGGAGCTCTGGCGGCGCCGCCCTGTCCGGGCAAAGAAAAAGCCCCGGCGGGTGGAGCAGCGGACGGTCTTCGTCCTGCGCTGCGACGGCGCCCTGGCCCTGCGGAAGCGAAAAAGCTCCGGCCTGCTGGCGGGGCTCTGGGAGTTTCCCAATCTGCCGGGGCATTTGGAGGCCCAGGCCGCCCTGGATCTGGCGGCGGAGCGGGGGCTGCGGCCCCGGGCTCTGGAGCGGGAGCTGGAGCGGACCCACGTCTTCACCCACATTCAATGGGACATGCGCTGCTTTTACCTCCGCTGCGGAGCGCAGGCGCCGGGCTTCACCTGGGTACGGGAGGAGGAGCTGGACAGCCGCTGCGCCCTGCCCACCGCCTTTCGGATGTTCCGGGAGGCCATGGAGCCCGGCAGGGACGGGAGGCCGCCCTCCCCGGAAAACAACAGTCTGTAAAAATCGCGGGACGGCTCCGCGCCGTCCCCGGGGATAAAAAGGAGGAAAACAAGATGACCGGAAACTACAGCGAGGACCAGATCATCCATCTGGAGTTTGACGACAACCAGGGCTTTGACTGCGGGATCATGGGGATCTTCGACGTGGAGGGCCAGGACTATATCGCTCTGGAGGCCCTGGACGGCAGCGAGGACGTATATCTCTACGGCTACAAGCCCGTGGGAGACGACTTTGAGCTGCTGGACATCGACGAGGAAACCTTTGAAAAGGTGGCCGCCGAGTTTGAAAGTCTCATGGACGAGCCCCTGTAAGACTGTAAGACAGCGCCCCGGGCCGGAAGCACAGCGCTTCCGGCCCGGGGTTTTTGATCGGGGTCCGTCGCCGGACCGGGCAGTCTGCCCGGCTGCCGCGAATCCATGTATCAAATCAGTTCAGCTTCTCCCGGAGCAGGGCGGCAATCCGGGCCATACGGTCCGGAGCGAAGGGATCCTCCAGACCTCCCTGCTCCATGACGGTATCCAAAAAGCCGTCGTAGTCCCGGGGCAGCATCCGGTTCCAGACCTCCAGGCCCGCTCCCGGCTCCCGGCATTCCAGGGCGTAGATCTGGAAGGCGGGATCGTTGGAGGCACAGTAGCTCACCACATAGAAGGGCGACTCAAACAGGTGATTGATGTCCACCCAGCTCTTGGCGTAGAAATTGTCGTCCCCCGGCTCGTAGTAGCCGAAGTCCTTGGAAAGCTTCAAAGACAGCTCGTTGAGGGCCTCCGGGCTCCACTCCGAGGCGGGCTTGGAATAGACCTCGTGCTCAAAGGCCGCGTAGCTCCCCTGCTGGGTGAAGGTATCCACGGTATCCAGGAGCTTGTAGGTGGTGAGCTCCTCCCGGTAGTCCTCCGGCACATAGGACAGCAGCAGATACTCCATGCCCTGGGAGAACACCTCGCTCAGATCGTGGGAGTCGGTGGCGTCCCGGTTGTACCAGGCGTCCACAAAATGTCCGAACTCATGGCCAAAGCTGAGGATGTCGTCGCTGTAGCCCTCGGTTTTCACAAATACAAAGGGATTGTCATAGGTATAGAGGTAGCACTGGTAGGACAGATCCGCCTTCTTATCGGAGATGTCGATGTCGTAGAGCTCGTAGCGCTCCATATCCCGGAAGGCGTTGCGGACGGTGCCGCCCATCTTCCGGGCGGCGGTGAAGATGGCGTCCAGATTCTCCGACTCGTTGAGCTCGGTGTAGCGCAAAGCGTCCCAGCGGCGATTCAGGGAGAGCTCCTTGTACAGCGGGGCCAGCTCCTGCCTGATCTGCTCCAGCATCTGCTCCGCCTCCTGGGGGGAATAGTCCCGCTGGTAGACGGCGTAGTACACGTAGTCCTCGTAGCTTTCCAGTCCCATGTACTCCGCCAGCTCCTGCCGGACCTCCACCAGACGGAGGTAGATCTCCCCCAGGATGGGGGCGTATTCGTCATAGTACAGGTCCCGGATCTGGTTCCACTCCTCCAGGCTGATGGAGGCGTCCTGCTGCAGCTCCAGGAAGGAGCGCTCCTCTCCCTTCCATTCCACGGAGGCCTCCGCCGTGACCCGGCGGTATTCCGTGAGGATGGCGTTCTCCCTCTGGGCCAGCTCCAGATACGCCCGGTCCAGGGTTTCCGGCTCCCGGCCCCGGTAGGCCTCCACGGTCCAGCCGCCCCAGAAGCTCTCGTCCAGCTCCTGACCTATGGCGCAGTTGGCGGAGGCGTAGCAGAGCTCCTCAAAGAGCTGGTCCATCACCGGCTCATTTTCCAGGAACCAATCGCTCTCGTCGGCGTAACGGGTGCCTGTGACGTCGTGGTAGTAGCGAATCTGGGCCACCTCGTCCATGGTGTAGAACAGGTTGTAAAGGTCATAGACCTCCTCCAGCCGGGACACTCCCTGCTCCGCGGTGAGATTGTCCGCCTCCAGGTCCGCGATCAGCTTTTCAAAGGCGTCGCTGATCCCCTCCAGATCCGGGCGCTCATAGTAGATCTGGGAAAAGCGGGGCATGTCCCCGGTGTAGTCCCCCTGGCCGGTGGGCTCCGTCTGAGGCGCCTCCCCGGTGGGCAGGTTGGGAAGCTGGGGCATCACAAGGCCGCAGCCCTGGAGCAGCAGAAGCACCAGAGTCAGACACAGCAGGGTACGAAAAATCTTACGGGACGGTCTCATGGCAGGACCTCCTTCGACAGTTTTTCTCATTATATCAGAGAAGTCCCGATTTTGCAATCCCGTTTTCCGCCCCGCGCCCATCCGTCCGCGGCGCGCTGTTCCGTTTTTTCAGACGCGGGGACAAGCATCGCTTGTCCGTTTGTCCGATTCGCGGGCCGGGGATGGCGGAGGAGCCGCGCCCGTCCCCGCGCAAGGAAGGGTTCCGCGCCGCGCTCCTCCGGGCGGCTCAGGAGACGATGGCCTTTTTCAAGCGCTTCAGAGCCCCCTTTTCCAGCCGGGAGACCTGGGCCTGGGAGATGCCGATGGTCTGAGCCACCTCCACCTGGGTCTTGCCGTCGTAGTAGCGCAGGCTGAGAATCCGCTTTTCCCGTTCTCCCAGCTCTGCCATGGCGTCCTTCAGGGCCAGCTCCTCCAGCCAGCGCTCGTCGGTGCTCTTGGGGTCGCTGATCTGGTCCATCACCAGCAGGGGGTCTCCGCTGTCGCTGTGGACGGGATCATAGAGGGACACCGGGGCGGAAATGGCGTCCATGGCCTCCGCCACCCCGGACAGGGGCAGGCCCATGGTCTGAGCCAGCTCCTCCAGACTGGGCTCCCGCCCCCGCTCCGCCAGCAGCCGCTCCTTGCACTGGAGCACCCGGTAGGCCGTGTCCCGCAGGGAGCGGCTCACCCGAATGGCGGTATTGTCCCGGAGATAGCGGCGTATCTCCCCGCAAATCATCGGCACGCCGTAGGTGGAAAAGCGCACGTCCAGGTCGGGGTCGAAGTTGTTGATGGCCTTCAAAAGCCCCACGCAGCCCACCTGAAAGAGATCGTCCGGGTTCTCCCCCCGGCCCAGGAAGCGCTGGATCACCATGAGCACCAGGCGCAGATTTCCCTCGATGAGCTTCTGCCGGGCCGCCCGGTCCCCGGCCCGGCTCTTTCGCAGCAGGGCCTCCGTCTCCCCGGGCTTCAGGGTCCCCAGCTTTGCCGTATTCACTCCACAGATTTCTACCTTGCCCTGCATAACAGCCTCCGTTTTCGTGATTTCCCCCCTATTATGCCCCGGGCTGGAAAAATCATGCAGGCCGCCCCCGCGGCGGAAACGTAGCGTTTTTGTCATTCTGAGCGCAGCGAAGCATTGCGCCCTTCATGGGTGAATCCGTTCCTCGGTCCATAGCACCGGGCGCACACTGTGCGCCCCTGCGGCGGAAACGTGCCGTTTTTGTCATTCTGAGCGCAGCGAAGAATCCGTTCCTCGGTCCACAGCACCGGGCGCAGCCGGGAAGCAGCGGGCGCACACTGTGCGCCCCTACGGCGGAAACGTGCCGTTTTTTGTCATTCTGAGCGCAGCGAAGAATCCGTTCCTTGGTCCATACCGGGCGCAGCCGGGAAGCAGCGGGCGCACACTGTGCGCCCCTACGGCGGAAACGTGCCGTTTTTTGTCATTCTGAGCGCAGCGAAGAATCCGTTCCTCGGTCCATAGCACCGGGCGCAGCCGGAAAGCACCGGGCGCACACTGTGCGCCTCTACGGCGGAAACGTGCCGTTTTTGTCATTCTGAGGGCGGCGAAGAATCCGTTCCTCGGTCCATAGCAGCGGGCGCACACTGTGCGCCCCTACGGCGGAAACGTGCCGTTTTTTGTCATTCTGAGCGCAGCGAAGAATCCGTTCCTCGGTCCATAGCAGCGGGCGCACACTGTGCGCCCCTACGGCGGAAACGTGCCGTTTTTTGTCATTCTGAGCGCAGCGAAGAATCCGTTCCTTGGTCCATACCGGGCGCAGCCGGGAAGCAGCGGGCGCACACTGTGCGCCCCTACGGCGGAAACGTGCCGTTTTTGTCATTCTGAGCGCAGCGAAGAATCCGTTCCCCATTTCCATGGCAATTTGAAAACACCGCAATTATTCCATATTCCTTGTTGCTGATTCCTTTGCTCCATGCGGGAACGGCGGGCGGCAGATCAGTGACGGCCCAAATCTCCGATTTGGCCGCCGGAACTGATACAGAGCGGCGCCGTCCCTGCGGTCCTGGGACTCCGGCATATAAAATGCTTGCAATTTTCCGGCTTGTCCTATATAATAGCATCGTATTGCCCCGGCACAGAAATGAGAAAAGTGAGAGGAAACTGACATGGGTATTTCCGCACAGGCCCCCTGGCTGAATTTCTACGGCAATATGCCGAAGCACCTGGAGTATCCCAGGCTGACCATCTATCAAATCGTCCGGCGCACCGCCCGGGAGCATCCCGGCCTGGTGGCCTATGAGTTTATGAACAAGCCCACCAGCTACGCCCAGTTCATGCAGCGCATTGACCGCACCGCCCGGGCGCTGCTGGCCCTGGGCATCGGCAAGGGGGACCGGGTGACCATCTGCATGCCCAACTGCCCCCAGGCCCTGGACACCTTCTACGCTCTGAACCGCATCGGGGCCGTGTCCAACATGATCCACCCCCTGTCCGCCCCGGCAGAGATTGCCTTCTACCTGAACTTCTCCCACTCCAAGGCCATTCTGACCCTGGACCAGTTCTATCCCAAGCTGGAGGAGATTCGTCAAAAGCTGGAGCAGCCGGTGAAGGTGCTGATTGCCTTCATCAAGGACGAGCTGCCCGCTCCCCTGAATCTGCTCTATCCCATGACCAAGGCCGCCCGGAAGATTCCCAAGCTCCCCAAGGACGGGGATTACATCCTCTGGAAGGACTTCCTGCGGGCCGGGGCGCAGGTGAAGGAGCTTCCCGATGAGGACGTGATTCTCAGCCGGGAGGGGGCCTCCATTCTCTACTCCGGCGGCACCACCGGCACCACCAAGGGCATTCTCCTGTCCTCGGACAACTTCAACGCCACCGCCCTGCAAACCATCGCCGCCTCCGGCCTGCCCAGCATCGTGGGGAAAAAGATGCTCTCCGTCATGCCCGTATTCCACGGCTTCGGTCTGGGCATCGGCATCCACACCGCCTTGGTGGGAGGCGCCCGCTGCATTCTGGTGCCTCAGTTCAACGTAAAGACCTACGCTCAGCTTCTGGTGAAGAAAAAGCCCAATCTGATCCCCGGGGTCCCTACCCTCTTTGAGGCCCTGCTGCGGACGGATCTGCTGGAGGGAGCGGACCTGAGCTTCCTGGACGGCATGTTCTCCGGAGGAGACTCCCTCTCCGTGGAGCTGAAGCGGAAGGTGGACGATTTCCTGAAGGCCCACAAGGCCTCCATCCAGATCCGGGAGGGCTACGGCACCACGGAATGCGTCACCGCCTCCTGTCTGACCCCCCGGGATTACGCCCGCTCCGGCTCCATCGGCATTCCCTTCCCGGACACCTACTATAAAATCGTCAGCCCCGGCACCGAAGAGGAGGTGGAGCCCAACATTGAGGGAGAGATCTGCATTTCCGGCCCCTCTGTGATGATGTGCTACATCGACAACCCCGAGGAGACCGCCCAGACCCTCCGCCGTCACGCGGACGGGCGGATCTGGCTCCACACCGGAGACCTGGGTACCATGGACAGCGACGGCTTCGTCTACTTCCGGCAGAGGATCAAGCGCATGATCATCACCTCCGGCTACAACGTCTATCCCAGCCAGCTTGAGAACATCATCGACGGCCACGAGAAGGTCCTGTACTCCTGCGTGGTGGGGGTGAAGGACAAGTACAAGATGCAGAAGGTCAAGGCCTTTGTGGTGCTGCGGCCGGAATACAAGCCCTCCGACGAGATTCGGGAGGAGCTCATGGCCCACTGCCGCAAGAACATCGCCAAGTACGCCATGCCCTATGAAATCGAGTTCCGGGAGGAGCTTCCCAAGACCCTGGTGGGCAAGGTGGCCTATCGGGTGCTGGAGGAGGAAGCCAACGCCCAGGCCGAGGCCTGAACAAAGCATGAAACACGAACCGCGTAATACTTCGGGGGACTCCGAATCCGTCCCGGGGAGAAGGGAACGGATCTGGGAGATTGACGCTCTTCGGGGCTTTCTGATCCTCTGCGTCATCGCCTCCCACAGCCTGTTTTACCTGTCCTATGTTCTGCGGCGCTTCCGCCTGCCCCCGGAGGTGGCCTTTGTGATGCAGTACGGCGGCCTGCTCTTTGTGCTGCTCTCCGGTCTCTCCGCCACCCTGGGCCGCCGGAGCTTCCGGCGGGGCCTGCTGGTCCTTGCCGGAGGCATGGTGCTGACCCTGGGCTCCCTGGCCGGCTCCGCCCTGGGCTGGCTGGACTCCGGTATGATCATCCGCTTCGGGGTGCTGCATCTGCTGGGCATTGCCATGTTGCTCTATCCCCTGCTGAAAAAGCTCCCCACCCCGGCCCTGCTGATTCTGGGTCTGGGCCTGGTGCTTTTGGGCTACTGGCTGGAGCTGGAGCAGATTCTGGTGGAGTCCCGGTTCCTCTTCCCCCTGGGGCTGCGTTACCCGGGCTTCAGCTCCGGAGACTACTTCCCCCTGGCTCCCCATCTGGGCTGGTTCTGCCTGGGAATCGTCCTGGGCAGGAGTCTCTACGCCCAAAAAAAGACCCGCCTGCCCGGCGTGAACCCGGAGACCCCGGTTCTCCGCTTTCTCCGCTGGTGCGGCCGAAATTCCCTGTATATTTTTATCCTGCACCTGCCTTTGGTGGGATTGATTATGATGCTGCTGGCATAACGCCCGCAGGGACCGGCGCCCTGAACAGCCCGCCCCTCCCCGCGGCAGTCAGCATCGGGGCGTCGAAGGCGCCGCCCCCTACAATATGGAACAGAGAGAAGTGTAAACGTATGGCAAAAGAGAAAATCAAGCGGGGAGACCGCTTTGACGGGGTGTGGCTCCGGGACGAGCCCTCCATGAATCAGATCATGGCCTACATCTACCCCAACCGGGCGGACAACGAGGCCTACATCAACGAGGAAATCGACCTGAGGCCTGTGGAGGAGTACCTGGCCCGGAAAAACCAGGGCCGGGAGGGAGACCAATACAAATACTTCCACGTCATCTGCGCCGCCGTGGCCAAGACCCTGATTCTGCGGCCCAAGATGAATCGCTTCGTGGCGGGCAACCGCCTCTACCAGCGGAAATACGCCTCCGTGGCCTTCACCATGAAGAAGCAGTTCTCCGACCGCTCCGAGGAGGGTCTGGTGATGAAGAAGTTCCAGCCGGACTCCACCATCGACACCCTCTTCAACGACCTGGTCAGCGAAATCCACGCCATCCGGGAGGAGCGGGTGGTGGACAACTCCACCGGCTTCATGGACAAGCTGGTGAAGCTGCCCCGGCCCATTCTCAACGCCATTATGTCCATCCTGCTGAAGCTGGACAGGAAGGGCAAGGTCCCCTACGATCTCATCAAGGAGGACCCCAACTATTCCTCCTGCTTCCTCACCAACCTGGGCTCCATTGACCTGAGCTGCGGCTACCACCACCTGTCCAACTGGGGGACCTGCACCATCTTTGTGGTCATCGGAAAGCGGCATTACGCCCCGGAGTACCACGCCGACGGCAGCTTTGAGGTGCGGCCCGTCATCAATCTGGGCTTCACCCTGGACGAGCGGGTGGCGGACGGTTATTATTATTCCAAGTCCATGAAGCTCATCAAGCATCTGCTGGCCCACCCCGAGCTGCTGGAGCTTCCCATGGAAACCCCCGTGGACTATCTGCCCAAGGACGACAAGCGCTTCGCCCTGGACCGGAAGGCGGAGCCAGTCAAGGCCTGATCCGACAAATCGGGATTTGGCAAGGCGCCCGTCGTACGCTGTTTCGCTTTCAGCTTGTCATTTCGCGGGAGCTTTCCACCGAGAAATCCGTCCCTTTCTTCGCGGCAGACGAAAGGGATAACGGATTCACCCAGGAAGGGCGCAATGCTTCGCCGCCCTCAGAATGACAACGTTTCAGTGAAACACAACACTGCGAGGATACAAATTCCGACTCTCGCAGTCCGCGCGAAACTATTAGAAAGCTGGAAATGCCATGAAATTCTCCCTGATCGTTCCCATGTACAACGAGGCGCCCATTATCGAGGCCACCGCAAAAACCTACCAGGAATCCCTCGCCGCCCGCTTTGCGGACTATGAGCTGATCTTCGTGGACGACGGCTCCTCCGACGACTGCGCCGCCCGGGTGGAGGCTCTGGCCCTGCCGGGCGTCCGGGTGATCCGCTACACCCCCAACCAGGGCAAGGGCAACGCCGTGAGAACCGGCATGCTGGCCGCCGCCGGGGACATCCGCATGTTTCTGGACGCGGACGTGGCCTACGGCACCGACGTGATCCGCCGGACGGCGGAGCTCTTTGCCGCCAGGCCGGAGGCGGATCTGGTCATCGGCTCCCGGCCTCTGCACCCCGAGGGCTACGCGGGCTACACTCCCATCCGAAAGCTGGCCTCCAGAACCTATATCAAGGTGCTGAACGTGGCGGGGGGCCTCCGGCTCTCCGACTCCCAATGCGGCTGCAAGGCCTATCGGGGACCCGCGGCGGAGGCCATCTTCTCCCGCACCGAAACCAAGGGCTTCGCCTTCGACTTTGAAACCATCCTCTGGGCGCAGAAGCTGGGCTTTGGGATTGCGGAGCTGCCGGTGAAGATTGTCAACCACCGGGAATCCAAGGTCAACGTGCTCCGGGACAGCCTTCGGATGCTGGCGGAGCTGCGAAGAATCAAAGCCCGGGTAAAGAAGGGGTAGGATATGCACCCTATTAAGCATTTCAAAACCATAACAAAGCACCGGCACATGGTGATGGTCTCCTGCATCCGGGTGGGACTGATCCGCCAGGGCCTGCTCCATGATCTGAGCAAGTACTCCCCCACGGAGTTCTGGCAGGGGGCGAAATACTGGCAGGGTACCCGAAGCCCCAACGCCCGGGCCAGGGAGGCGGAGGGCTGGTCCACCGCATGGATGCACCACAAGGGCCGCAACAAGCACCACTACGAATACTGGACCGACGTCCCCCCCGGGGAGCACGACTACAAGGCGGTTCCCATGCCCACCCGCTATCTGGTGGAGTCTGTCATGGACCGGATCGCCGCCTCCAAGGTCTATCGGGGCGAGGCGTACCGGGACGGAGACCCCCTAGCCTACATGGACCGGGAGCGCGCCCAGGACAAGCTGCACCCCGAAACCTATGAAAAGATGCGCTTCCTGCTGACCCTGCTGCGGGACCGTGGGGAGCCCTGTCTGTTCCGCTTTCTCCGCCGGGTGGTGTTGAAGGGGCTTCCCTACAGCGAATGGAAGACGAAGGAGGCGGAAACACAATGATCACCCTGGAGCTTGCCGGCGTCAACGTCGGAATCGACAATCAATATGACATCAGCCACCGTATGAAGGGCTGGATCACCGACGCGGAGCCGGAGTTCACCGTCCGGGTCAGCCCGGAGGAGCTGGAGCAGGAGAACAACGGCGGCAGCATGTCGCCGGAGTATCTGGAATTCATCTGCGTCTACCGTCACATTGCCGAGCGGATGCCGGACTACGACGCCTTTGTGTTCCACGGGGCCGCCGTGGAGATGGACGGGCTGGCCTATCTCTTCACCGCCCCCAGCGGCACGGGAAAAACCACCCATACCTGGCTTTGGCGCCGCAGCTTCGGGCAGCGGGTCCGCTTTCTCAACGGAGACAAGCCCATCCTCCGCAAGACGGAGCAGGGCTTTCAGGCCTTCGGCACCCCCTGGCGGGGGAAGGAGCTCTACGGCTGCAACGCCCATCGCCCCATTCAGGGAGTCTGCATGCTGCGCCGGGGGCTGACAGACGAGATCCACCCCGCCCGGCCGGAGGAGCTGGTACACTTCCTGCCCCGGCAGGTCTACTTCCCCCGGGACCCCCGGCGGCTGGACAAGCTGCTGGGCCTCGTGGACGAGTTCTGCAGCTCCGTTCCCATCTGGTCCATGTCCTGCACCCCCAAGGCCAGCGCCGCGGTGGCGGCCTATGAGGCCATGAAGCCCGCCGGGCAATGACAAACGAAACAACCCGGGGTCCGGCAGACAGCAGTCTGCCGGACCCCGGGTTGTTTTATATCAGTATGTTCCTTTTTTGCGCCGAATGTCGTCTCCCAGGAAGTAGATCACCCGATAGCTTCCCAGCAGCCGGGAGGCAATCTGCCCGCCGTAGCGGGCCTCCAGATGGCCTTCGTCCAGATTGGTGGAGATCAGGGTGGTCTTCTGCCCCAGCAGCCGCCCGTTGACAAGCTCATAAAGGGCTGCCTTGACAAATTCCGTGGTCATTTCCGTACCCAGATCGTCCACAATCAACAGCTCGCAGTCCCGGTAGTCCCGCAGACTGTCCGGCTCCGCCCGCTCGAATTTCACCGCCTCATAGTCCGCGAAGAGCTTTCCGGCGGTGACGTAGACCACGCTGTGGCCCCCCTCCGCCACCTGCCGGGCAACGCAGGCAGAGAGGAAGGTCTTCCCCAGCCCTGTGGCCCCGGAGAACAGCAGACTCCTGGCCCCGGGCCGGAATTCCTGGGCGTATTTTTTGCAGAAGCTGAGGTTCTTCTGCATGAGATTCCGGGCGGAGGTCCCATAGTCCGGGTAGAAGCGCTCGGGATAGAGCTCCAGAGAAAAGTTGTCGAAGCGCTCCCGGCCTGTGGGCAGCAGGGCGGCCAGCTCCCGCTTCTGCTCCTGACGGCAGAGCTCCCGCAGGCACTCGCACATTCTGGAGCCCACATAGCCGCTGCCTCCGCAGAGGCTGCACACCGGGCTGTCGTCCAGATAGCCCTCCGGCAGCTCCGCCTCGTCCAGAATCCACTGGCGACGGTCCTGGAGCGCCCGGTTCTCCGCCCGGAGCTTGGCCAGCTCCGCCTGGGGGTCCCCCTCCCGCTGGAAGATCAGGCTTGCCAGCCTGGCGCCGGTACCCCGAAGCTGTCGGTCAATTTCCCGGAGCTGGGGCCGCAGGGCGTAAGCCCTGGCCAGATGCTCCTCATATTCTCCCCGCTTGCGCTCGTTTTCCTGGCTCAGCCGGGCTCTGGCCCGGTTCAGGACTGTATTGGTATAGGCCATGGCTCACTCCTCCTGCAGCATTTGCTTCACCGCGTCCAGCATGGCGGGGCTGGGCGTCTCGCCGTGGCGCTGATAGCCCCCCTTCCGGGTCTGGGGCTTCCGGTCCAGGGCCTTGACCTGATCGGCGGTGTAGAGCCCCTGGGTATTCCAGCGCTCTAAAATGCTGTTCATGTATTTCCAGGTGAGGCCCCCGGTGTTCTCGCAGGTTTTATCGTAGGCCAGCTCAATGGCGTCGTTGGCAAAGCCCATGTCCCCCCAGCTCTGGAGATAGCGCTCCTCGGTGGGGGTGAGGCGTCGGCCCGTGATCCCCAGAAGCTGACAGAGCTCCCCCATCCGGGTGTTCTTCTTCGTCTCGTTCTGGATGTAGGCGGCAGCCTTCTCCAGACTGTCGATCCGGGCGTCGGCCCAGCGATAGGCCTCCTTTTCCACCATCCGCATGGAGGGCATGCGCCCCGCGCCCCGGGAACGGCTGCGCTCCACACAGTAGTGGACCAGAACGTTCACCACCTCCCCGGGCAGACCCAGGTACTCCACCATGGACAGCAGCAGCTTCAGCTCCTCTGTGCTGAGCACCCGGCCCAGGCAGCGCTGGACCTCCCCCACAAGCTGGCGGAAGCCGGTGCGGGGCAGCTCCATCTGACGGCGCACGTCCTCCTCGCTGTACTCCGGGCGCTGGGCGGCCTGCTGGAAGCGGGGGTTTTTGCTCTCATCCAGTCCAAGCTGCCGCAGCAGGGCGGCGGCGCACTCCAGCCTCGCCTCGGTGAAGCCCGTTGCCACGTCACTGAGCTCCGCGGCCCGACACAGATACAGCAGGGCGCTGTCCCCGTTGCCCGCGGCCAGGAGCTTGCGAATGCTCTGGCCGGACAGGATCACCTCAGACATTGTAACCACCTCCAAATGACAGTACCCAGCATTATACCACAAAAAAGCTCCCCAGACAAGCGGGAGAGCTGTCAGAACTTCGCACAAAAAACCGGGGCGAAATTTGGAAGCCTGCCATATTTTGTGGAATTTCCGGGAAGCCCCCCCAATTTACAGAAAATTCGTGATTTGTGTGTTGAATCTTTCCGGGATTTGTGGTATGATGCAAGCAATCTCCCGCCTTCCAGACCGGTTCTGAGCCGGATGGGGGCCATTTTACAGGAAAGTGAGTACAGAGCAGATGAAAAAGAACAAAATTCTTGTGCTGGTTCTGGGCATTCTCTTGGCCGCGGCCCTGGCCGTCGGCCTCTACTTCGGCGTCAAGGCCCTCACCGGCTCCGGCAGCGAAGCCAGCGACACCGCCGCCCCCACGGTCTACACGGACCCCAGCGAGAGCGGAAGCGCGGACCCCACCGGCGAAGCTCCGACGCTGAGCCCGGAAATGTCCCAGGCCACAGCCAAGGAGAATTACACCGAAGAGAATCTCGCCGGAGAGGACACCCGTCTGGATCTCAACGTGGCGGAGTGCGCCGGCCAGAGTCTCAGCAACCGGCAGGCTCAGATCTACTACTTCATGCAGTTCTACAGCTTCATGAACCAGTATGGCAGCATGGCCTCCATGTTCGGTCTGGACGCCACCCAGCCCCTCAGCGGCCAGAGCTCCATCCAGCCCGGCCTGAACTGGGAGCAGTACTTCCTCTTTTCCGGGATGCAGCAGTTCCAGCAGTTCGCCGCGGCGGCCGCCAAGGCGGAATCTGAGGGCTATACCATGAGCGCCGAGGAGCAGGAGGAGATGGAGAGCGCCCTGGCCGGTATGGAGGAGGACGCCAAGAGCTACGGCTTCGATTCCGTGGACGCCTACCTGCAGGACTCCTTCGGCCCCGGCGTCCGCTTCCAGGACTATGAGGCCTACCTGCGGCTCTACTTCCCCGCCATGTCCTACGAGAACAAGCTGTACCAGAGCATCACCTGGACCGACGAGGACCTGCGGGAATACTTCGACAATCACCCCGAGGAATTCTCCGGGCTCAGCACCGACACCCCCAACGTGAACGTGCGGCACATCCTCTTCCTCTCTGACGGAGACCAGGACGGCACCGTCACCGACGAGGAAAAGTCCGCGGCCCAGGCCCGGGCGGAGGAGCTGCTGGCAGGCTTCCGCAGCAATCCCTCCGAGGACTACTTTGCGGAGCTGGCCGGAGAGAACTCCGAGGACCCCGGCTCCAAGGACAACGGCGGTCTGTATGAAGACGTCTATCCCGGTCAGATGGTGGAGAGCTTCAACGACTGGTGCTTCGATCCCGCCCGTCAGCCCGGGGACACGGACATCGTGGAGACCAGCTACGGCTTCCATGTCATGTATTTCGTCAAGACCACGGACAACTATTACTGGAAGACCCAGGCGGAGGAGCGCTACCCCAACGCCATGATGGAGAGTTATATCAGCGAGATCGTGGCTGCCTATCCCCTGACCGTCCGCTACGAGGACGTGATTCTGGCCCCCATCCCCCAGCCGGAAACGGAGTAATGCTGAACTCCCGCCCACGAAAAAACGCACCCGCCAGGGTGCGTTTTTTCATGGGCCCCGAAATCAGGCCCCTGCTTCAATCCAGCGGCTTGTCCAGGTCCCCCACCCGGAGGAGTACGCTGTCGGCGTCAAGATGGGTGCCGTAGACCTGGAATTCATCGGAGCCCTCGGGGATAAAGCGAAGACTGCCGTCCGGCTCCAACTCAAAGATCCAGGTGAAGCTTCCCAGAAGCACCAGCTTGTCTCCCACGAAATCGCTTTTTTGCCTGTTGCAGACGGCGGTGATCCGGCTTCCCTCTACCTTCAGCTCGCCCCGCCTGATCCAGGAGGAGTCGAGGGTAGGAAGGCCAAAATTGAATTTTTTGTTTTCAAAATCAAAGCGCAAAGCAGTATAGTCCGGGTAGCTGCGCCCGTAAACCCCCAGCACACAGTATTTCCCGGAAATCGGCTCGGCGTGTCCCACTCCGCCCTGTACTCCGTCCTCCCGGTGGGACGCCTGGGTGTCCTCCGCGAGACCGCTTTCAGCATCGGTCGGAGCGCTGCTCTTTCCGCTCTCCGGGATTCCCTCAGCCGTGCCGCCCCCCGCACCCCCGGGCGCAGGCTGGACCGGAACGGGCAGCGTCACAGCCGCTGCTCCCCGGCTCTCCCGCTCCGCGTCCCCGCAGGCCGTCAAGCCCACGAAAAAAACAAGGACCAGCAGAAGCAGAACGTAACTAATACGTCCGTTTGGCTCTCCTTCCAGCCGCTTCCTGCTCAGCACCAGCCTCGCAAGGAGGAGATTACCCATGGGTATTTCCCCGATTTGTTCGGATAACCTCGTGATTGGCACGGATAATCTGAAAATATTCATTGCTGATAAACTTACCTTCAATAAAGAAATCTTTGAATTCCTTTGTGATGGTTCTCAATTCTTCTGAATGTTTACCTTTAACAAAACAAGTTTGGAATTTTCCATACACCTCGTCGAGGTAATCCTTCACGTATTGTATGGATGCGCGGGGGAACAATCTCATGCGGGTGTTATCATCCATGTCCACAGGAAACGCTTTGGCGTTATCCAGCAGCACATCGTAGCAAGCTAGAATCGTATGCTTTACTTTTTGCGGAATTGAAGTATTCTCCAGATTACTTCGGATTCTATCTGTTTTCCAACTTCCTGTGGCATCAGAGTCATTGATCTTAGCTTCAGTGCAGGCGCGCAAAACAAGGGCAATGCGCTGTGCCTCCCGTGTCAGGAATGCATGCTTCAGATCCATTTCAGCCCGAATAAGATCCTCCTGAAACATGTTGAGGTAGGTTTCGGAGGACAGACCAAGTGTCAGCACCATCATCAGATCCGCGTAGCACTCCTTGAAAAGATAAGTGCACTCATCGATTAAGCTGACCCAATCGGGGTTGAGCAGCTTTAGACGCCAATAGTTTTCTTGAGAGCCCAGGGCTGAAGCAGCATCCGCCCAAGAACGAACAAACTCCGTGGTGTAAAAGAGATACTCTTCCGGCAACTTACCTCGAATTGTCTTCAGTCCTTCCGCGGTAAACAGCTTTTGAATGCCCTGCTGCAAATATTTTTCAGTTTCCGGAAAGTTGGGTTCTGGATTGTCAAGAGGAAATTCCTGCCGCAGTCTGCAAAAGAAGAAAGCGAGTATTTTCTTATCTTCCTCTTCACAGCTCCCGCAAATAAGGTGAGTGGAAAAAAGGGATGCAAAAAAAGCACAGACATAGTCGACTCTACTCCCCCGAAGCCTGCAGGCGTCTCCCAGCAGGTGGAAACATTCATGCACCAAGGGGGCAAAGAAGTTGGTCGGTGAATACACAGTTTCGATGGGGAAGTGGACTAAGAATGCTTGTTTTTCAGGCCAAAGAGCACGTTTTTTTTCTTTCTCCAACATCGGTGCCTTAAGCTCATCTGTCGCAAAAACAGGAACAATTGAAATACCGCGTTCCAACTCTGGCAGCAGAAGGAAATCGTAAAAGTAGTCTTTTCGATACGCTTTATTCTCGATTTTTTCGGGGCTGAAGCAACCCTTTGATACACCGTCATAAAGCCGTCCCTCTGACGCATCGACATCAACCAGAAGATTGACAAGCTTCAGAAGGAAAGAGTGATAGAAGTCCAGCGCACACTCCGGCAAAGTGTTGTAAAGGGCGGAGTTATTGCCAAACCCGTGGAAGACAAGGTCATCGATCCGCATCATTTGGTCAGTCAACCCGCTCAAAGCCTGCAGATACTCCTGAATCGTATCACGGCTGTGAAGAAGCATCTGGCGATATGGGGTCTCGTTTTTCGCCTCTTTTTCTTTCTTCCACGCCTCCAAATACCACAGAAATACCTTCATGGAATAGTAGAGCAGAAAGCCTGGGCCGTATAAAATGGGGTCCCGGTCAATGTTGGAATGCACATTAAACAGCTCAACGAAGGCACTGATCCACGGAAACTCCTTACGAAGCTCTTTGGCGTCATCTTTATTTTCCATGAGTTGACGGCATTGTGCGTATAATTTGTCCAGAATGCACTCAGGCCCTATGCTTGAACTCACAGCAGGAAGCTCTGCATTTTTCTGCCCGTGACCGTCGGTGTTTTCGGCCACGCTGGCGCAGTTGAGATTTGCGCGCGCCTTTTCCCCGGCTTCTTCCGTTCGCGTCGTACCGTCTTGGATTTTGGCAGGATCATCGTACATCAGCTCTGAGTGCACTTCCCAGTATGCTTCCGCATAGTCTCTGCCAACCTCTGGGTCCATATACAGCCTCAGGAGCTTTTCAAGCTTGTCGTTGTCCATGTTGGGAATCAACACGGAAAAATCCGTTTGCCCGCAAATAAAATAGTCCTGGATACCGTCGGAGTGAATCTCAAGCTTCTTGCGGATCTTCTCCAAGTTTTTCCGATAATTGCCCTGATCCCGAATCGAACCGAGGATACGCACATGAACAGGCGAGGAGGGTTTTTGGGAAGCTCGAACAGCTTGATAGGCAAGGGAGGAAATTGTACCGTTTTGTTCCGTCTCTCCTTTCTCACACATTGGGAAACCAATCAGTGTGAAGCTTTTCCGGGCAAACTGCTTGCTGGTTAGCTGCTCCGTTTTCGCAAGGACCTCCCATAAATCATCGGTATACCACAAGATTACCGCATCGCAAATGTTGACCGCGTTATAGATCTCATACTCATAGTGGGGATTATCCTCGCTCAGTGCTTTCAGGAAACGCTGAATTTTCAGCTCATAACGGCTGAGGGATGGTTCTTCTTCGGAAGGAGGCTCTTTTTCCCATGGCCGAACTCCGTAGATTAAGGTAATGACGCAGATGGGCTTGCCTTCGTGCTTATTGCTGTATTCTCTGTTGGCCACCAGATGGATCGGGTGGTAGTTCAGCTTCTCATTCGCGGCGAAAATAATCTCTTGCTTGTCCTGGTACAGCTTACTGAACCAGTCGCGGTCAGAAGAATCACAGGTATCATAGATGCTGACAGCGTCCGCGTTTCCCAAGGTAATATAGCGACGGGCGTTTTTTCCGGTATGAATGTCCTTGTAAATCAAGGGATAATTCAGCTCCTGATTGCTGTGAAGCACTGACGGCCGTACTTTGCACATCAGAAGAGTTTTCACCGTACGCATGCTTTCCCCCCTGCTCCCTTGCGTCGTGTTCCTATCGTGATTTGCTCCCATGTTACGGCTCCTTCCGCAGAGACTTGATAAGTCTATTCACATATTCCGGCAGTTGCTCCCGGATTCTATTGTCATTCATCACCGACATTCCATTCTGCTGCCCAACGCTTGTTGAAAGACTGGCAGGATTACCACCAAGGCCCATGGTGCGTGCCTGTGCCAATTCCTGCACTTCCCGGGAATGAAGCAAACCGAAATCACTTACAATCAAGCGAATTCTATTTCGCTTGAGATCAAACGACAAAAGATAATCACTGAATTCCTTCGATAAGCTGTCAATGTCATTTTCGGGGACAGACTTAACAACATTCTTCATATACTTGCTTTTGTAGAAATAAATCAGGGCAGACGACATAGACTCAGAGAATTGCTCATGTCCCTGCGCAAGGATTTTGTCCCCCCATCGATCCTCAAGTGATTTTTCAATGGCGTAGGGAAGTTTAAAGCAGAGCAAAGCAAGGACCTTTTGAGGGAGATTCTTGACCTTTTGCTCCAGACAGCGGCATTCGGTTTGCGTAGTGCCAGTCGTTTCGGATTTGCAAATCCAGGATAAGGGACATTGATCGGTCATTTCCTGATGGGCGGCCAACTGCTTCAGGCAGTCCAATAACAGGAGATGCTTGATGTCCCGATAGCCCATGGAAGGGACAAAGAACCATCTTTTCTCAACGGGCTTAGCTGCATCTGCGTCAAGAAAAAAAGCCTCAAACGCACCATACAATCTTTTAACCACAATGATTCCCGGACGCAATAAATTTGCATTGGAAGACGGCATGGGCGCTTCCACTGCCTTCGTAAATTGCAGTTCCAGCGCAAGCTCTTCAGATTCAGCTAACTTGCTGCAGTATAACGAGTTGATCTCATGGAAGGCCGCAACGAGGCCCGCAAGGAATCTGGCGCAACAGCCTTCGGCCGGAAGACACATGGCGGCAGTAATATCATCGTGGATTCGTTTATTTTCGTACAGGATTGGACTTCTGCTGCAGTAGATGTTCGCCAAAACCTGACAGTAGGTACTCCATTGCCATCCGCATTTACCGTTTTTCCCCGCGCTGAACTGCTTCAATGCCTGGCCCTTCCGATTCTCAATGTAGGTTTTTTCTGAACGCAGCAAATGGTCGTCCGTGATGAACTGATGGAGCACAAAGCCGACCAGAGCAGAAGCAACAGCCACAAAATACAGGGAAAGAAGCATTTGCAGAGCCATGCCTTCCTTGCTTGGAAACAGGAACAGAGGAGTCACCAGGGCAGCAAGGATATAGGAGGCCAACATCCAGCTCAGAGGCGTCAAGTGCCTTCCCCGGTAGGTAAGCAGCTTAAGACGTTGCCGTTTAAAGCGATAACCGAGCTTCACGTAATCGTCTGCGGTACTTTGCCCCAGTCCATGCCACAGATCCTCGGATGCTTTTGCCACAACAGTTGCCAGTGCGGTGCCAAAAACACTCCATCCAAACCATTTTGTAAAGCTGTCACCCAGAAACAGGGTCGCAAGCTCGTCCTTCATGATTTTTAAACCCAGCAGTCTTTGATCCTGTCGGGCAACTGACAGCATGATGATAAAAAACACAAAAAAAGAGACTGCAAGAAAGATATTTGGAAAGATGCGATATGTACTGCGGTAAAACATGCAAAACAGCAGGCATGCGGACGCAAGACCGAAAAGCAGCGAAACAACGGTAACTACAGTATCTGTATTATGTGAAATCCATACAAAAGCCAAAGGTCCGGCCGTAAGGATAATCGCTATGATAAACAGCAAATTTATCCGTTTGAAAACACGTTCCAACATTTCTCTCTCTTTTCCTCCGGGATTTTCGGTAATCGGTATCGAAAATGGAGGAGACCGCTGCTTGATAACAGCGGTCTCCTCCATCAACGCGTGTTTGCATCAAGGGGAATTTGGCAGAGAACCACCTGACGATTACCTAAATTTGTCCGCTCGCGCACGCAGTTTTCCAATGGGCTCATAGCACGAATCATCCAAGGATCGTCCGTCTTTCCGTTCATTTGCAAGGGCCTCCGGAAAGGAATCCGCTTTAAAAAAGTAGGAGCGGGAGTTTGGAATCGAGCGAAACAGTCTTCCACCGTTTTGCTTCGAATCCAAATCTGTCGCGGTATATGACGTTGCCATAAGAATACCCCTTCCATTTATGATTGACATTGACAGTTTTTTCGAAAAATTTCAAAAAAGTGCCCACAAAAACCTCGGCTGTATACAAGCTGTTGTCCATTCCGTATGAAGGGCGGTCACATCACCTGTCATCGTGCGATAGCCACTCGTCAACTCATAAAAACGCAAAAGGTTTTCGAGGATACTTTAGATGGTACTGTAGATGGTATTATATACGAAATCAAACAAATTTGCACGAAATTTCGAAATTATTTACAAATATTTTACAATTTATTCATAAAATCCGCCATTCTCTCATCAACCCCCATGAAATGCCACAAAGGCGAGCTGCATACGCGACAGCAGCTCTCTGTTGCAACCGTTCATGTCGGCTGTTCCAACTGTTCCATTCTATGCAGATGGAACCTCCCCGTTCCCAATGCTGCTGTCAAAGAACAGCGCTCAAACGTAATCCGGCATTATTTCTTCCGCTGGTAGGGCGTATCTGCCAGGGGGAGGCTGGTTCTTCTGAGGCCGTCGCGCTGGTAGTAGGCCTCCGCGATGGCGGGGGCGGTGGGGATGGAGGTGATTTCTCCGATGCCGATGGCGCCGTTGGCGTAGGGCAGGCCCGGTTTATCCACCACCACGGCCTTGATTTCGGGAATCTGGTCCGCCTTGAAGAGCCCCAGGGTGCCGAATTTCCCCGTGGGGCGGCAGTTTTCGTCGATGGGGTAGCGCTCCGTCAGAGCGTAGCCCATGGACATCACCATCCCCCCCTCGATCTGCCCCTCGCAGGACAGGGGATTCACTGCCTTGCCCACGTCGTGAATGCCCACAAGCCTCTTGATCCGGCCCGTTTCCCGGTCCAGGACGCAGAGCTGGGTGGCGTAGCCGTAGGCCACGTGGCTCACGGGGTTGGGAACGTCGGCCCCCAGCTTGTCGGTTTTGGCCAGGTACTCCCCGCAAAACTCCTGCCCCTTCAGGTCCTCCAGGCCTTTCCCCTCCATGGCCCGGACCAGCTTCTCGCAGGCCCGGCGCACCGCCTCCCCGGTAATCAGGGTCTGGCGGGAGCCGGAGGTATCTCCGGAGTCCGGGGCGATCCAGGTATTGGAGCGCTCATAGACGATCTGCTCCGGCTTCAGTCCGGCGTTGCTCACCACCATCTGCACCAGCACGGTGCCAAGGCCCTGGCCGATGCAGGAGGCCCCGGAATAGATGTGGAGCCTGCCGTCCTCCTCCACCCTCAGCCTGGCCCGGCCCCAGTCCGGCAGGCCCACGCCCACGCCGGCGTTTTTCATGGCGCAGGCCAGACCCACCGGGTCCCCGGCGGCCACGGCCTCGTCGTAATACTGTTTGGCGATTTCCAGAGTCTCCACCAGGCCTGTCTCCGGCCCCACGATCTGGCCGTTGGGCAGCACGCCCCCGGGCCGGATGGCGTTCCGCATCCGAATCTCCCAGGGGGAGATTCCCACCAGCTCCGCCATTTCGTTCAGCAGACTCTCCATGGCAAAGCAGGTCTGGGTGACGCCGAAGCCCCGGAAGGCCCCGGCGGGGGGGTTGTTGGTATAGTAGGCGGTGCCTTCAATCTCAAAGTTTTCATAGGCGTAGGGTCCCGCCGCATGGGTACAGGCCCGCTCCAGCACCGGCCCGCCCAGGGAGGCAAAGGCCCCCGTGTCGGAAACCACCCGGGCCTTGACGCCCTGGATGATTCCCCGCTCATCACAGCCCAGGGTGAAATCCATGGAGAAGGGGTGGCGCTTGGGATGCACCAGAATGGACTCCGCCCGGCTGAGCTTTACCTTCACCGGCACCCGGGCCACATAGGCGATCAGGGCCGCGTGGTGCTGGACGGACATATCCTCCTTGCCGCCGAAGCCGCCGCCCACCAGCATATTCTCCACCTGACAGTGCTCGTAGTCCACCCCCAGCATGGCGGCGCACTCGTGCATGGTGGTGTGGCTGCTCTGGTCCGTGGTGAGGAGCTTCACCCCGCCGTTCTCCAGGGGCAGGGCCACGCAGCACTCCGGCTCCAGGAAGGCGTGCTCCGTCCAGGGGGTCTCAAAGTGCCGGGTGAGGACGTGGGCGGAGCGGGCAATGGCCCCCGCCGCGTCTCCCCGGTGGACGTGCTTGTAGGCCTGCACGTTATCCCGGTCCGTCTCAAAGACCAGGGGAGCGTCCGGGGCCGCCGCCTCGGCGGGGTTATGGACCGCGGGCAGCACCTGGTACTCCACCTTCACCAGCTTTTTGGCGGCCTCCAGGGTCTCCCGGTCCCGGGCGCAGACCAGGGCCACCGCGTCCCCCAGGTAGTGGGTGATTTCCCCCACGCCGATGAGGGTGGGCTGGTCCTTCTTGATGTGGCCCACGTTCACCTGGCCCGGGATGTCCCTTTGGGTCAGGACGCAAACCACCCCGGGCAGAGCCTCCGCCTGGGCGGTATCAATGGAGAGGACCCGGGCTCTGGGATAGGCGCTGCGCACCGCGGAGCCGTAACACATCCCCTCCACGTACAGGTCGTCGGGGTATTTGCCGTAGCCCTGCACCTTCTCCGCCACGTCGATCCTGGGGACCCGGGCGCCCACCCGGAAATCCGCCGGAGCGGCCTGGGGCAGCCCCTCCCGGAGATACCGGGCCGCCAGCAGAATGCCGTCGATGATCTTCACATAGCCGGTACAGCGGCAGATGTTGTTGCGTATGGCGTAGCCCGCCTCGACGCGGCTGGGATTGGGGTTCTGATCCAGCAGGGCCTTGGCGGCCATCACCATTCCGGGGATGCAAAAGCCGCACTGCACCGCCCCGGCCTCCCCGAAGGCCCGGGTGTAGATTTCCTTCTCCCGGGGGGACAGGCCCTCCACCGTCAGGATGTGCTTCCCCTCCAGCCTGTCCGTCATGGGAACGCAGGCCTTGGTGAGCTTGCCGTCGATGAGCACCTGGCAGGTGCCGCAGGCGCCCTCGCTGCAGCCGTCCTTGACCCCGGTGAGCTTCAGGTCGTCCCGCAGAAAGCGGATCAGCTTCTTGTTCCCGGAGACGGCGACTTGTTTTCCGTTGACTGTCAATACGGCCATGGTCATGACCTCCTGTGAAATCTCCGGGACCCTGCCCGGGACTTGGAATGGGATCAGCGCTCCAGGAGCCGGGCCAGGGGCGGGCGGCGCACCTTCATGGCCCCCTTGGGGCAGAATTCCTGGCAGCAGAAGCAGCGAATGCAGGCCCTCCGGTCAATGACGGGCCTGCGATTTTTCATGACAATTGCCTTGGCGGGGCAGATTTCCTGGCATTTCCGGCAGCCCACGCAGGCCTGCTTCTCCACCCCGGGCCGGGCGGCGATGTGGCGGGAGAGGAAGCGGCTGAACAGAGCCCCCCGTTTGCCTCCTCCCATCACATTCTGAAATTGCAGGCCGTTGCGCTGGCTGATGGTGACAAAGCCGGGGGTGACAAAGGCCTTCCAGTCCCCCGCAATCTCCAGCTCCTCCGCCCGCTCCGGGCAGAGACCCCGTTCCCGGGCCGCCCGCAGGGTGGGGACGGTGCCGGGGTCCAGGCCCACCAACCCGGCGCAGAGCAGATCAATCTTGTGGGGATTGAAGCCCCCAACCAGGTAGCCCACAGCCCTGGGGGTTCCGGCGGTGGGGCCGTTGCCCTCCATGGCCAGCACCGCGTCCACCAGATGCAGGCTGGGTTTCCAGTATTCATCCAGATCCACCAGCATCCCGGCAAAGTCCGCCGGGTTGGGATAGCGGAAGTGGTACTCCGGCTTCATGGTGCCGGGAATGGAGCCGAAGAGATTCTTGGCGGCGGCGGAAAGGCCCATCATGCCGTGGGATTTCAGCTTGGCGAAGTTGATGATGCCGTCGCAGTCCAGCAGCCAGCCGGTGACGCAGGCGCTTTTGCAGACCCGCCCCTCCGGCAGACTGATCTCCCGGGTGGAAAAATCCCGGTTCAGCTCCGCCCGGGTGCTCTGCATCCCGGAGGCGGCGTAGACCCGGTTGAGGAAGGGGGCGTTGAAAAGTCCCCCGGGGCTGTCCCCCACCACGGGGACGGCCCCCCGCTCCAGGAGCATCCCCGCCAGGGCGTCGATGAGAACCGGGTGGGTGGTGGCGGCCCGCTCAGGGCTCATGGCGGCCACCAGATTGGCCTTGATCCCCACCCGCATCCCGGGGTGCACCCAGTCCAGGCCCCCGATGCGGGTCAGCAGCTCCTCCAGAGCCTCCCGGACCCGGGTTGGGTTGTAATCAACGCAGGCTACCACAGCAAGCTCCGCCACAGTTCTTCCCCCTCTTTTCATATCGTTTCCTGCTTTTCGTACAGTTTCCCATCAGCTTCCCCCCATGAAACTGGCGGCGAAGTCCTCCGGGGGAATCCAGACCACCCGCTCCACCCCGTAATACCGGGCCATGTAGCAGTTGGGCCAGGAGTCCGGGTCCTCGGTATTCAAATCCATCTGCCCATAGGCGGGGCTGTAGGGGGTGGCGGGGGAAATGCGGGTCACATAGACCGTGGAGCTTCCTCCCCGCCGCTGGGCCAGGATGCTCTGCTCCCGGAGATTGGCCTGGAGCCGGGTGTCCCGGACGTCCAGGAAGCCCCCCGTGAAGCTGAAGGCAAACACCAGCCCCAGGGCCGCCGCGGCGCAGAGCACTCCGGGCCTGTTCCCTCCGGGCAGCAGCTCTGTCAGCAGAATTCCGTCCGCAATCAGCAGCAGCAGGGCGGTGGTGCAGAGACAGCGCTCCGGGATGTAGGAGGCGGCGATGAGCTCATAGGCCGCCGCAGCGCCCCCAAGGAAAAAGATCAGGGAAAGTCCCGTCCGTCCGGCGGGGACCTTGGCCAGCAGGGCCAGGGTCATGAGAACCCCCCAGGCCAGGGTCAGGACCTTGAAGTGCTCCAGATAGAGCCGGCTGACTCCCACCATCCGGTTCAGAAGCTTCTCCAGCTCCAGACTCCCCGCCTTGTTGGCGGCCTCCCCGGGCATTCGCATCAGCAGCGCGTAGCCCGCGGCGGCGGCCAGCAGGGGCAGAATCAGCCAGCAGCGGAGACTCCCGCGCCGCAGGCAGAGCAGAATCGTCAGCGCCCCCGCCATGAGAATGGCAATGAGGGAGCTGATTTCCGTGTAGCCCCCGGCAAGAAAGGCCAGGGGCAGGAAAAGGAGCTTCCGCCCCAGAGGCGTTTTGGCCTCGGGGGACCGGAAGGCCCCAACGAAGGGTCTGAGGAAGGCCAGGCTCAGGGCCAGAGCCCAGAGATAGTTCAGCGCCCCCACCTGCCAGAGACAGACCTGGCCGAAAACCGGCAGAAAAACCCACAGCCCCGCAAAAAGCAGCAGGGGCAGCAGGGCGCTGCGCTTTCCCTCCGGCAGACAGAAGCCCTCAGCCGCCCAGAGGGTATAGACCAGGACCCCGGCGTTGACCAGATTGAACACCGTCTTGGGCAGCAGCAAAAAGAGCTGCTCCAGACCGTGGGCCAGAAGCCGTCCGTTCATGGTAACGGCGTGGGCCCGCATGGAGGGGATCAGATCCCCCAGCCCGGTCAGGGGCTCATGGTTGTCCCAGCGGAAGAGATAGGCGTAATCATCCACCAGATAAGGGGTCCAGCGATTGAGGGCCAGCATCACCAGATACAGGCCGCCCAGCACCCCCAGCCGCCCCCAGAGGGAGTGGTCCGCACGTTTCAGCTTATCCATGTCCGGCCTCCCGTTCTGTTATGGCGCGAAGGCGCTGCCAGAGCAGCAGGTAGCGCTGATATTTCTCCGGGTCGGCAAAGTGCCGCTCCCGGGATTGGAGCGCGGCGTTGGAATAGTCCAGCCGCCGGGCGCCGAACTGCCCGTCGGTCAGGTCAAAGACGCCGCCGCAGGCCTCGTTGAAGCAGTGAACGCCCCCCTCCGGCAGGGGGATTCCCCGGACCCGGCCTCCAAAAAGGTCCTGGGCCAGAAATGCCGTAACAGAGCACTGCCCCAGGGTGGGATTCTCCGGGCTCCAGCTTTCCCGCATCCGGGGAGCGCAGCTCTCGGCGCACCAGCACTCCAGCAGGGCCTCGTACAGCGCCTGGGGACTGTTGATCCCCGGTATTTGGGTCTCCACCGGGGTGAAATGGGTTTCAGAACCGTAAAAGGACATAGGCTTCTCCTTGTTTTATGTTGTCTGTATAAGGGCGGGGGGACGGCGGACGGCAGATAAGTGACGGCCCAAATCTCTGATTTGGCTGCCGGAACTTATGCAGAGCAGTGCCGTCCCTACAAGCGGG
>CAMOSU010000005.1 GCA_946625125.1 uncultured Clostridia bacterium | reverse complement strand
ACCCATGTTCTGACACAAATCCCTTACCGATGTGCTGACACAACATGAAAACACCTCAATTTTCCATTTTCAATTCTCAATTCTCAATTTCCCCGGGCGGGCGCAGGCGGGAAACGGCGGACGGCTGAGAGCCGTCCCTACAGGCGGGTGCGGGCGGGAAACGGCGGACGGCTGAGAGCCGTCCCTACAGGTTGGCGCGGGCGGAGGGACGGCGGACGGCTGATAAGTGACGGCCCAAATCTCTGATTTGGCTGCCGGAACTTATGCAGAGCAGAGCCGTCCCTACGAGCGGGCGCGGGGTTCGGCGGGCCGGGGGACGGCGGGTTCTCCCGCATTCCCGCTCCCGGCGGCGCATAGACTGTTCCGAGCAATGCTTGGGAGGTGCGGAAATGACAGATACCATCGACCAGCGGGCCAGGGAGCTGGCGGCCTATGTGCTGGAGACCGGCGCCACAGTGCGGGAGGCGGCGGAGCGCTTCGGCGTCTCCAAATCCACGGTCCACAAGGACCTGACCCAACGGCTGGAGCAGGCGGATCGGCTGCTTTGGCTCCGGGTCCGGAGGGTGCTGGACCGGAACAAGGCCCAGCGCCACCTCCGGGGCGGCGAGGCCACAAGACGGCGCTGGAGGGCAAAAGCCGAAAAATGAAAATTGACAAACGGGGGAAAATGGGGCATAATAATATAGATAAAATATAGATAAAACAGGATGCTGTTACATTTCACAACAAGGAGGCTGTCATGGAGCAGGTTTTTGTCACCGGCCACAGGAATCCCGACACGGATTCCATCGTCTCGGCCATGTCCTACACAGCGCTGCGGAACGCCCTGGGGGAACGGGGCTACACCGCCGCCCGGCTGGGCCACCTGAACGATGAAAGCAAGCGCATTTTGGAGCGCTTCGGCTTCGATCCTCCGGTGCTGATCAAGGACATGCGGACCCAGGTTCTGGACCTGGATTACGACACCCCGCCCGCCCTCAGCGCCGCCCTCACCGTGGGCCGGGGCTGGGACCTTCTGCGGAACAACGCCACCATCGCCGCCATCCCCGTGACCAACGAGGACGGAACCCTCTTCGGCATGCTTTCCTCGGGGGACGTGGCGAGCTACGACATGCAGACCATCGAGGACCCGGTGGTTCGGGACGTTCCCCTGTTCAACCTGCTCTCCGTGCTGGAGGGGCGGGTTCTGAACGACGCCGGCGCCTGCGTGGACACCCTCTCCGGGGAGGTGATCTTCGGCTTGCCCAAGGGAGCGGAGCAGCAGCTATTTGACCACGAAAACTACATTGCCGTCTGCGGCGACCAGCCCGAGGTGATTCGCTGGGCGCTGGAGTCCAACATTCACGCTCTGATTCTCTGCGAGGCGGAGCTGAGCCCGGAGCTCCGGGCTCTGGACACCAGGACCTGCATCATCTCCACCCCCTTCTCCGCCTACCGGGCCGCCCGGCTGATTTTCCAGTCCATTCCCATCGCCCGGATCTGCCAGTCCACCGATTTGGTGACCTTCCACCTGCGGGACTATCTGGACGACGTGCGGGAGGTGGTCTCCAAAAGCCGCTTCCGCTGCTACCCCATTCTGGACGAAAACGAAAAGGTGGTGGGAACCCTCTCCCGCTACCATCTCATCAAGCCCCGCCGCAAGAAGGTGGTGCTGGTGGACCACAACGAGGCGGCCCAGTCCGTCCCGGGTCTGGACCAGGTGGAGCTTCTGGGGATCATCGACCACCACCGGCTGGCGGACATCCAGTCCTCCAACCCCATCTTCTTCCGCAACGAGATCGTGGGCAGCACCACCACCATTGTGGCGGAGATGTACCAGGAGAAGGGGCTCATGCCCTCCAGGAAGATGGCCGGGCTCATGTGCGCCGCCATCATCTCCGACACAGTCATCTTCAAGTCCCCCACCGCCACGCCCCGGGATCGGGCCATTGCCGAGCGCCTGGCCCGGATCGGCGGGGTGGACCTGGAGGAGCTGGGGAAGTTCATCTTCGCCGCCTCCCTGGGGGAAGGCAAAACCGCCCGGGATCTGATGTACACCGACTTCAAGGACTTCCACATCGCCAGTCACTATCTGGGGGTGGGGCAGATCACCTGCGTGGATTCTGTCACCATCCTGAAGCGGAAGGCCGAGTTTTTGGCGGAGATGGAGCGGGCCACCCGGGAGAAGGGCTACAACATCATGATTCTGATGCTCACCGACGTGCTGCTGGAGGGGACCCAGATCATCTTCCTGGGAAACGAGGAGGACATCGCCCAGGCCTTCGGGGTGGAGCCCAAGGGCAACACCCTGTTCCTGCCCGGGGTCATGAGCCGGAAAAAGCAGGTCATCCCCATGCTGTCGGCTCTTTGGGGATAAAAAATTAAGAATGAATAATGAATAGTGAATCATTGAGGAGTTTCGCAAATCGCGATTTGCGAAACACATCCATTCTCAATTCTCAGGAGGAACGAATGATATACGACATTCTGATCATCGGCGCGGGGCCTGCGGGGCTTACGGCGGCCATTTACGCCCGGCGGGCGGGGAAGTCCGTGCTGGTGCTGGAGCAGGACAGCTTCGGCGGTCAGATCACCTTCTCCCCCAAGCTGGAGAACTATCCCGGCTTTGAATCCATTTCCGGCAACGATCTGGCCCAGCGGATGCTGGAGCAGACCCTGGCCCTGGGGGCCGAGGTGGACATGGACAGCGTCACCGGCATCGAGGACGGCCCGGTGAAGACCGTCGTGGGGGAGAACGCCAGATACCAGGCCCGGGCCGTGATCATCGCCGCCGGAGCCCGGCACCGCCGGCTGAATCTGCCCCGGGAGGAGGAGCTGGTGGGAAACGGCCTGTCCTTCTGCGCCGTCTGCGACGGAGCCTTCTACCAGGGCGCCCATGTTGCGGTGATCGGCGGGGGCAACACCGCCCTCCAGGAGATTCTGCTGCTGTCCGAGACCTGCGCCAAGGTCACGGTGGTGCAGAACCTGGCCTTCCTCACCGGAGAGCAGACCATGGCGGAGCGGGTGCTGGCCCGGCCCAACGTGGAGATTCTCTATTCCACCCTCTGCGTGGGCTATGAGGGGGAGGCGCATCTGACAGGCCTGCGGCTGCAAAACAGCGTCACCGGAGAGGAGCAAACGCTGCCGGTGGACGGAGCCTTCCTGGCCATCGGCACGGAGCCGGAGAACCTGGCCTTCTCCGCCCTGGCCCCTCTGAACGAGGCGGGCTATATCAAGGCGGACGAGAGCTGCCGGACAGCCACCCCGGGGATCTTCGCCGCCGGGGACTGCCGCACCAAGGCCTACCGCCAGGTAGCCACCGCCGTGGCCGACGGCGCCGCCGCCGCCCTGAACGCCTGCCGGTATCTGGATCGCTGAGGCAGAATCACACAAAGAGGAAGCAGGCCTGGGCCTGCTTCCTCTTTGCGTTTGTGGGTGTCAATTGGGATTTGTGGACTTCCCCTGTCTACTGATAGGAATAGGGGGACATCTCCACCCGGATGAAGTAGCCCGCCTCCCCGCAGAGGGGGCAGCTTTGGGGGGCGGCCTTGGCGTTGAACTCATGGCCGCAGTTCAGGCAGATCCAGGCGCAGTCCACATTGGAGACAAAGAGCTTGTGCTCCGCCAGCAGTCGGCGGAAGGCCTCGAAGCGGCCCGCGTGACAGTGCTCCACCTGGGCGATGAGCTCCAGCTTCCGGGCAATCTCCCCGAAGCCCTCCTCCCGGGCTTCGGCGGCGAAGGCGGGATACAGGTCGGAATGCTCCTGCTCCTCGTTGTGGGCGGCGGAGGCCAGCAGGGCCAGGGTGTCGGCGCCGATGTCCACCGGGAAGCCCGCCTCCAGCTTTACGTTCTCCGCCCCTCCCTTCCGCAGAAAGTCCGCAAAGACCTCCGCGTGCTCCTTCTCCTGCCCGGCGGTGTAGCGGAAAACCGCGGCAATCACCGGCAGCCCGTCCCGCTCCGCCTGGGCGGCGGCGAAGTCGTAGCGATTCCGGGCCAGGCTCTCTCCGGCAAAGGCCCGCATCAGATTGACCTGGGTTTTGGTGTTTTGCAGATTCATGGCAATTCCTCCATCATTCGGTTTTGTCTGGAGTATGCCCGGCTTCCGGTGGTTTCATACCCATTCGGGAGCCGGGAATCGGCGCGCCGCGTATATGGGTGCGTCTGCACAGAATGGAACGTTGTTGGATTTGCCTTCGGCAAATTGTCCGCCTGAGGCGGACCGGACAAGCAAGGCTTGTCCCTACACACCCCTGCACACCCCTGCACACCCCTGCGCGTCCTGCGCGCCCTGCACGTCCTGCACAGCCTATACACCCTCCACACTCTGCGCGTCCTGCGCGCCTTCCCGCCGCTCCCCGCTGTTCTGCCTCCGCCCTGGGGCGCATAGGCTGTCCGGGGGGTGTTTTTTGTGGGGAAGAATCGGACGCTGGTGCGGGGGACCCTGCTGCTGACCCTCAGCGGCCTGGCTCTCCGGGGGCTGGGGGTCCTGTTTCAGAGCATCCTGGCCCGGCGGGTGGGGGCCCAGGGCATGGGGCTGCTGCATCTGATCCTCACGGTGGGGACCCTGGCGGGGACTCTGGGCTCCGCCGGGGTCCGGGTGGCGGCCCTCCAGCTCTGCGCCCGGGCCTGGGGCCGGGAGGACCGGTCCGAACTGACGGCGGCTGTCCGGGCCTGCCTGGGCTACGGGCTGCTGGGGAGCGGCGCCGCGGGATTGGGGCTGGCGCTGCTGGCCAGGCCCATCGGCCTTCTGCTGCTGAAGGACCTCCGGGCCGTCCCGGCTCTGCGGACCCTGGGACTTCTGCTCCCCGGGACCGTTCTGGCGGGGGTGCTGCGTTCGGCCTGGACCGCCTGCGGACGGGTGAAGGAGCTGGTGCGGGTGGATCTGGGGGAGCGGCTGCTCAGCGCCGGAGTCACCCTTTTCCTCCTGTCCCTGGCGGGAGAGGACCCGGCCCGGGTCTGTCAGGCAGTGGCGGCCGGGAGCTATGGGACCGGGGTTTTGAGCTTTCTGGTGCTGTGGGTACGGTTCAGGGGCGCGTCGCCTTTGAGGTCGGTGCCTCGGGCGGAGGGCCAATGGCCGCCCCTACGGAGGGGCGCGAAGCGGGACGCATCGCCGGGGGATCGGGCGGGCGCGGGCGGCAGGGGACGGCGGGCCGGGGAACCCGGCCTCTGCGAGTGTTGCCGCCGGGAACGCGCGGGACGTCGAGGACGCCGCCCCCTGCGGGGAGGCGCGAAACGGGGGGTGCCGCCGGTGGCCCGGACTGCCCTGCCTCTGGGGCTCAATGACTGCCTGCGGGCGGGGCTGGGAGCTCTGGAGCAGCTTCTCATCCCCTGGGGGCTGGAGCGCCACGCCTCCCGGGCCGGGGCGCTGGCGGCCTACGGCGTCGTTTCGGGGATGGTCTTTCCCCTGCTGTGGGTCCCGGCGGAGGGAATCTTCGCCCTGAGCGAGCTGCTGGTATCGGAGCTGGCCCGGCTGCTGGCAAAAAAAGACCGCCGGCGGCTGCGGCGGCTGGCGGGGAAGAGTCTGCTTCTGACGGCCCTCCTGGCCCTGGGGGTGGGAAGCCTGCTGTGGCTCTGGGGGGACTTTCTGGGAAGGCGGCTCTATCACAGCCCCGAGGCGGGGCGTCTGCTGCGGATCTTCGCCCCCATGGTGCTGTTTCTCTATCCGGACGCGGTGGTGGACGGTCTGCAAAAGGGCCTGGGGCAGCAGCTCCACCTGGTACGCTACAACAGCTTCACCAACGTCATCGACGTGCTGGGGCTCTGGCTGCTGCTGCCCCGTCTGGGGCTTTGGGGCTATGTGATCACCTACTGTCTGTCCCATCTGGTGAATCTCTTTCTGAGCCTGCGGCGGCTGCTGACGGTGCTGGAGCGCCCGGAGCTCTGCCAGATCCTCGACTCCGGACAACGGGAACCGGACGCCGGGTGAGCGTCCGGTTCCCGTTCTGTTATTTCAGGAAGCCGTTGATGATCTGCTCCTCCGCCTCGGCCTCGGTGAGACCCAGGGTCATGAGCTTGATGAGCTGTTCTCCGGCGATTTTCCCGATGGCGGCCTCGTGGACCAGGGCCGCGTCCACGCAGTTGGCCTCCAGCCCCGGCACCGCCAGGATGCGGCCCCGGTCCATGATGATGGAGTCGCATTCCGTGTGGCCCTGGCAGGGGGCGTTGCCCAGGATGGTGGCGTCAAACTTCTGATAGGAGTCGTCCCGGGCCACGGAGCGGGAGACCAGGTCCGCGCTGGAGCCGGCCCCGTTGAGGGCCACGGCGTAGACGGAGACGGCCCGCTGGCTTTCGTGGGTCATGAGCCGCTCCCGGACCACCAGCTTTGCCCCGGCCTTCAGCTCCGCCCGGGTGGTGCGCTGGGTGTCGTCCACCCCCTTGATCTGCACCATTTCCATCTCCATGGAGCTGTTTTCCTCCATGGTCAGCTCGGTGACGGGATTCAGAATCCGCTTGCCCCTGCCGCTGCCGGAGCCGTAGTGCTTCTCCACATACTTCACATGGGCGCCGGGCTCCAGGAAAAAGCGGTGGATGCCGTCGTGCTGGGCGTCCTGGTTGCCGCAGTTGTCGATGCCGCAGCCCGCCACGATCACCACGTCGGCGTCCCGGCCGATGTGGAAATCGTTGTAGACCGTCTCCTTGAGGCCGGACTCGGTGAGCACCACGGGGATGTGGACGCTCTCGTTTTTGGTGCCGGGCTTGATGGTCACGTCGATGCCGGGCTTGTCCGTCTTGGAGACAATCTCGATGTTGGCGGTGGAGGCCCGGGCGGCGGATTCGCCGTTGGCCCGGATGTTGTAGGCCCCCTCGGGAACGCTGTGGAGCTCCGCCACCTCCCGGAGCAGCCGGAGCTGGATTTCGTCAAGCTGTTTCATTGCGCACCTCCCTGGTCCGCCTGACGGCAGGCCCGCACCGCGGAGGCGGTGCCGATCAGCGTGGGCAGGATCTCGTCTCTGCTTCCCTGCCGCAGAACCCTGCCCTCCTGAATGACTATGATCCGATCCGCCACCGCCAGGATGCGCTCCTGGTGGGAGATGATCAGAATGGCGCTGTCCCGGATGTTCCGGCGCAGATTTTCAAAAACCTGGATGAGATTCTGGAAGCTCCACAGGTCAATGCCCGCCTCGGGCTCGTCGAAGATGGAGAGCTTGGCCCCCCGGGCCAGCACCGTGGCGATCTCAATGCGCTTGAGCTCGCCGCCGGAGAGAGAGGCGTTCACCTCCCGGTCAATGTAGTCCTTGGCGCAGAGCCCCACCGCCGACAGATATTCGCAGGCGGCGGAGATGTCCAGCTTCCTGCCCGCGGCGATGCGCAGCAGGTCCAGAACCCGGAGGCCCTTGAAGCGCACCGGCTGCTGGAAGGCGTAGGCAATGCCCGCCCTGGCCCGGTCGGTGACGGAAGCCCGGGTGATGTCCTCCCCGTTGAAGCGGATGCTGCCCCCGGTGGGGGTCTCCACCCCGGCAATGAGCCGGGCCAGGGTGGACTTGCCGCCGCCGTTGGGGCCGGTGATCACCACCAGCTCCCGGTCCGGAATGGTGAGATTCACGTCCCGGACAATTTCCTTTTCCCCCGCCGGGTCGTTGACCTGGAAGGAGAGGTGTTGCAGTTCAAGCATGTGTTGTTTCCTCGCTGTGTTATTTTCGGCAACAGGCATCAGGCAACAGGGAAGCCGCCCGCGGCGGCGCGCCAAAGCCTTCCCCCGGAGGGGAAGGCGGCCCGCGAAGCGGGTCGGATGAGGCGGCGTTCCGGGCGAGAGCGGTTCCGTTCCCCGCTGACACCTGCCTTGGTTCATTCCCAGGGATTATACCCCATTTCGCCGGAAATTTCCACTGTTTTTTCTTCGTTTTCCCATGGAATTTGAAAAACCGGGGGGAAAAGACCTTTCTGCCTCCCGACGACGGGGTGAAGCACCGATTTTTGCTTGACTTATACCGAAAAAACGCTATAATTACTTTGTCTGATTTTGCCCACCGGCGAATCCACGAATGCCTGGCAAAAGAACGGCGAGGGCGGGCGGCTTCCGCCTGTGGCGGGCGTCCCTGATGCCTGATGCCTTTTCCAACGTAACCCAATCCGTCATGGAGGTACCAATATGAACAACACCGAAAAAACCATGGAAAAAATCGTGGCCCTGTGCAAGAACCGGGGCTTTATCTTCGCGGGCTCCGAGATCTACGGCGGCCTGGCCAACACCTGGGACTACGGCCCCCTGGGGACCCGGCTGAAGAACAACGTCAAGGACGCCTGGCGCAAGCGCTTCATCCAGGAGCGGCACAACTCCTTCGAGGTGGACGCCGACATCCTCATGAACCCCAGAGTCTGGGAGGCCAGCGGCCACGTGGGCTCCTTCTCCGACCCCCTGCTGGACTGCAAGGAGTGCAAGATGCGCTTCCGCGCCGACAATCTGATCGACGAGTTTGACCCCGAGGCCCACGCCGACGGCATGACCAAGGAGGAGATGTTCGACTACATCAAGGCCCACTCCATCCCCTGCCCCCACTGCGGCAAGCACAACTTCACCGACATCCGGGAATTCAACCTGATGTTCCAGACCTATCGCGGCGTCACCAACGACGCGAAATCCGTCATCTATCTGCGGCCGGAGAACGCCCAGGGCGAGTACGTCAACTACCCCAACGTCCTGCGCTCCATGCGGGCCAAGCTGCCCTTCTCCATCGGTCAGATCGGCAAGGCCTTCCGCAACGAGATCACCCCGGGCAACTTCACCTTCCGCACCATCGAGTTTGAGCAGATGGAGTTCCAGACCTTCTGCAAGCCCGGAGACGACCTGGAGCTCTACGAATACTTCAAGAACTACGGCAAGCAGTTCTTTGAGGATCTGGGCCTGCCCGCTGAGAATCTCCGCTTCCACGACCATGAGAAGCTGGCCCACTACGCCGCCGCCGCCTGCGACATTGAGTTCCTCTTCCCCACCATCGGCTGGGGCGAAATCAACGGCACCCATGACCGCACCAACTTCGACCTGAGCCGGCATCAGGAGTATTCCGGCCAGAAGATGGACTATCTGGACCCCTACACCAACGAGCGCTACATTCCCTACATCGTGGAGTCCACCTACGGCCTGGACCGCACCGTTCTGGCCCTGCTCTGCCAGGCCTACGACGAGGAAGTGGTGGACGAGGCCAAGAACGACGTCCGGGTGGTGCTGCGCCTGAAGCCCTCCGTGGCCCCCATCAAGGCCTCCATCCTGCCTCTGAGCAAGAAGCTGGGGGACAAGGCCATGGAGCTCCGGGACCTGCTGGCCAAGGACTTCATGGTGGACTACGACGACACCGGCTCCATCGGCAAGCGCTACCGCCGGGCCGACGAGATCGGCACCCCCTACTGCGTCACCGTGGACTTCGACACCGTGGGAGACCCCGAAAAGGGCGTGGAGGCCGACAACGCCGTCACCATCCGGGACCGGGATACCATGGAGCAGGTGCGGGTCCCCATCGCGGAGCTGAAAAACTGGCTGGCGGAGCATGTGAACTGAGCGCTGAGAGGTGTTGCCATGAGGCTGATTAAGCGAGGCTTTGTCCTGGTCCTGGTCCTGCTGACCGCCGTTTTCCTCTTTGTCACCCTTCGGGACCGGAGGCAGACCCTCTCCGTCCATGAGAACCGGCGCCTGGCGGCCCACCCCGCCCTGACGGCCCAGGCTGTCTGGGACGGCAGCTACTTTGACGGCTGGGATCTCTACTTCAGCGATCATGCCGCCTGGCGGGATGAGATGATGCGGGACTGGCTCTGGCTGCGGCTCAACGCGAAACGGCAGGTGGTGGTGAACGACGTGGTCATCACCCGGGAAGCCCTGCTGCCCGACCTGGGCTTCGTCAGCTACGACGGCTATGATTATGATACCCCCGCCCGGGAGATGGCGGAACGGCTGGGTTCCATCCGGGACGCGGTGGAAGCCTATGGCGGCCGCTTCCTCTACCTGGGCGTTGACGAACAGAGCATGGCCTTTGCCTCCGCCTACCCGTCCTATCTCAACCATCTGGTCGCCTATTACAGCGGCGTGGAGCGGGCATTCCGGGCAGCGGCAGAGGCCCAGGGCCTGCCGGCGCTCTTTCTCCGGGATCTGCTGCCCGCGGACAGCGACCCGGCGGACTGGTATTCCCGGGTGGATCACCATTTCAATCTCAACGGGGCCTACGAGGCCTATGCCGCCCTCTGTCAATGGGGGCGGGAGCAGGGGCTGGAGCTCCCCATCCTGGACCGGGAGGCTCTGAATATCCATCCCTCCTCCAGCGTCTTCTACGGCTCCTACAGCCGAAAGCTCTATGACCTGTCCCCCATCCAGGAGCGGCTGCTCCTGTTTGACCCGGCGTGCCTGCCCGCCTACACCCGCTGGGACTACGGACAGCGGACGGACGCGCCCCTGCTGACCCTGCCTGAGGAGGGAGCGCCGGTGCAATACGACGCCTATATGGGGGGCGACATCGCGGAGACCGTCATCCGGACGGAGCGCCCGGAGCTGCCCAACATTCTGATTGTGGGAGACTCCTTTACAAACCCCGTGGAGGCCCTCTGCGTCTACAGCTTCAACGAGCTGCGGAGTCTGGACTTCCGCTACTATGAGGGCATGACCCTGACTGAGTATCTGCGGGACTACCCCGCGGATCTGGTGGTGGTGATCCGGGACAGCCTGCATTACTGCGCGATCCAGGGCAACGGCGATCTGCGCTGAGTCATCCCCGGGAAACAAAAGAGGAACGGACGGTTTCTGCCATGGTATTCAGCAGCTTTTCATTTTTGATCGTTTTCTTTCCGGCGGTGTGCCTGTGCTATTTTCTGATTCCCCGCCGCTTCCGCACCCTCCGGAACCTCGTCCTGCTGGCTTTCTCCCTGCTGTTCTACTTCTGGGGGGAGGCCCGGGGCGTGCTTTTGATGCTGGCGGTGATTGCCGTCAGCTATTTCAGCGCCCTGCTCATAGAACGGGCAGGGGAGCGGCGGAGTCTCCGGCGGCTGGGCCTCTGGGTGGAGCTGCTGGTCTGCCTTGGGGTCCTGGGGTACTTTAAGTACGCCGGGCTCTTTCTGCGCACGCTCAACAGCCTTCTGTCCCTTTCCGTCAGCGTACCGGAGATTATCATGCCCATCGGAATCTCCTTCTTTACCTTCCAATCCATGAGCTATGTGTTTGACGTCTATCGGGGCAAGGTGGCGGCCCAGCGGAACCCCCTGTATGTGGCCCTCTACGTCTCCCTCTTCCCCCAGCTTGTGGCCGGCCCCATTGTCCGCTATGAGACCATCGCCGCGGAGATCACCGGACGGCAGGAGGGCTTCGAGGACGTCTATCAGGGACTCCAGCGCTTCATCATGGGCCTGGGCAAGAAGCTCCTGCTGGCCAACGCCTTCGGGGCGGAGGCGGAAACCATCTTTGCCATGGACAGCGCCCTTCGCGCCACTCCCACCGCCTGGCTGGGCGCCTTCCTCTACGGCCTGCAAATCTACTTCGACTTCTCCGCCTATTCCGATATGGCCATCGGCATGGGCCGGATGTTCGGCTTCCATTTTTTGGAAAACTTCAACTATCCCTACACAGCCAAGAGCATCACGGACTTCTGGCGGCGCTGGCACATCTCCCTGTCCTCCTGGTTCCGGGACTACGTTTATATCCCCCTGGGGGGCAATCGCAGAGGCCTGCCCCGGCAGATTCTGAACCTCTTCGCGGTCTGGGCCCTGACGGGCCTGTGGCACGGGGCCTCCTGGAACTTTGTGCTCTGGGGCCTGTACTGGTGCGTGCTGCTGATTCTGGAGAAGTTCCTTCTGGGCAAGGCCCTGGAGAAGCTTCCCGGGGTCCTGCGCCACGCCTACGCTCTGATTTTGATTATGCTGGGCTGGGTGATTTTCAACTGCACCGAGCTGCCCCAGCTTGGGGGCTATCTGGCCGATCTTTTCCGCTTCCGGGGGGGCTTTGACCATACGCTTCTGGTGCTGCGGCAAAACGTGCCGGAATTTCTGTTTGGCGCGGCCCTGTGTACCCCCCTGCCCCTGCGCCTGTTCCGGCGCGGGGCGGACAAGCCCTGGGCGGAGCTGCTGCGCTGCCTGTGGCTGCTGATTGTCCTGGTGCTGTCCGTGCTGGCCCTCACCGGGAGCAGCTTCAACGCCTTCATCTATTTCCGCTTCTGAGGCGGTGGCAATATGAAGCTGATCAAACGCTGTTTTGTGCTGATTTTGGTGGTGCTCACCGCCGTCTTTCTGTTCTGCACTCTCCTCGGCCCGAAGCAGGCCGAATCCGTCTACGAGAACCGGAGTCTGGCGCCCCGGCCCGCCCTGTCCTGGGAGGCCCTGTGGAGCGGCAGGCTCTTCCAGGACTGGGATCACTACCTGTCGGACCACGTGGCCTGGCGGGACGCCATACTGCGGGACCAGCTCTGGCTGCGGCTCCGGGTGAAGCGGCAGACCCTGGTGAACGACCTGGTGCTGGGCCGGGAGGTGCTGCTGCCCTATCTGGGAGAGAAGTACCCGGAGCCCGAGGAAGCCCGGTCTCTGGGACAGGCCGCCGCGGAGCGGCTGGTCCCCATCCGGGAGGCGGCGGAGGCCTGGGGCGGGCACTTCCTCTACCTGGGGATAGAGGGACAGTCCGTGGTCTTCCGGGACAGCTACCCCTCCTACATCCACAACCATGTGGCCTATTATCAAAAGCTGGCGGCGGCCTTTCGGGAGGCCGCGGCGGAGCGGGGCATTGAGGCCCGGTATCTCATTGAGGAGATGGGGGAGCACCCGGAGGACTTCTACTCCCGGGTGGACCACCACTACAATCTCCGGGGAGCCTATCTGGCCTACCGGACCATCTGCGCCTGGAGCGAGGCCCAGGGCCTGCCGGTGCCGCTGCTCTCCCAAGAGACTCTGAAGATCGCCCCCCTGTCCAATCCCTTCTACGGATCCTACAACCGGAAGCTCTACGGTCTGTCCCCGGTGACGGAGCAGCTTCTGGGCTTCGATCCGGCCTGCATGCCCTCCTACTCCCGCCGGGACAACGGCGTCCGCACCGACGCTCCCCTGCTGGCGCTGCCCCCGGAGGGACAGCCCGTGGACTACTCCGCCTACATGGGAGGAGATTTCGGGGAGACGGTGATCCGGACCCACCGCCCGGAGCTGCCCAATCTGCTGATTGTGGGGGACTCCTTCACCAATCCGGTGGAGGCCCTCTGCGTGGGCAGCTTCAACGAGATCCGAAGTCTGGACTTCCGCTACTATCGGGACATGAGTCTGACGGAGTATCTGCGCCTCCATCCCGCCGATCTGGTGGTGCTGATCCGGGACAGTCTCAACTACACCGGCACCGAGGGCAACGGGGATCTGCGGTAAAGCCCTTCGCCGGAAGCATACAAATCACAACAACCCACAGGAGGTATTCTCATGGCTGAACTTTGGAAGGGCGCGCCGGTGGCGGCGGCCCTGAGCGAAACCGTGGCCGCGGAGGCGGCCGCGCTGAAGGCGGAGGGCATTCTCCCCACCCTGGCAATTTTGCGGGTAGGCGCCCGGGACGACGATCTCTCCTATGAGCGGGGCGCCGTGAAGCGCTGCGAGAAGCTGGGCATCCGGGTGAAAAACGCGGTGCTCCCCGCCGACGTGGACAGCGAGACCTTCTTTCACACCCTGGAGGAGCTGAACCGGGACCCCCAGGTTCACGGGATTCTCATGTTCCGGCCCCTGCCCAGGCATCTGGACGGGGAAAAGGCCCGCCGCCTGCTGGCCCCGGAAAAGGACGTGGACGGCTGCACCGACGGCTCCCTGGCCGGAGTCTTCACCAACACGCCCCTGGGCTTCCCCCCCTGCACCGCCCAGGCCGCCATGGAGCTGCTGCGCTACTACGGCGTGGACCCCAAGGGCAAGCGGGTGACGGTCATCGGCAGATCCCTGGTGATCGGACGGCCCGTGGCCATGATGCTGATGCACGCCAACGCCACTGTCACCGTCTGCCACACCCGGACGGTGGACGTTCCCGCCGTGACCCGGGAGGCGGAGATCGTGGTGGCGGCCTCCGGCCAGATGGAGAGCGTGGGAGCCAAGTACCTGCGCCCCGGCCAGATCGTCATTGACGTGGGCATCGGCTGGAACGAGGAAAAGCAGAAGCTCTGCGGCGACGTGCTGGCAGAGGAGGCGGAGCCCCTGGCCGCCGCCCTCACCCCGGTCCCCGGCGGCGTGGGCAGCGTCACCACCGCCGTGCTGTGCAAGCATGTGGTAGAGGCCGCAAGACGCCAGAACCCCCGCCCGTAGGGGCCGGGTTCTCCGGCCCGCCCGCCTGTAGGGACGGCACTCTGCCGTCCGCCGTACCCCGCACGGGTGAATTGAGAATTGAAAATGGAAAATGGAAAATTGAGGTGTGTTCAAATTGCCATTTGAACACATTGGAAAACGTGGACGGGGGATACGGATTCTTCGCTTCGCTCAGAATGACAGAATCGGGACGTTTTTGCCGTAGGGGCGGCCAGTGGCCGCCAAGTTTGCGCAGCAAACAATCGGATGCGTCAGCAGCCGATCCGGGTGCGTACCGTTTCTTGTTTTGTTTCCGATTGTTGGAGCGCCGTTGGATTTGCCTGCGGCAAATTGTCCGCCTAAGGCGGACCGGACAAGCAAGGCTTGTCCCTACAGGCCCTACAGGCCCTGCCATTTTCACTTATTACCTATTACTTATTCCTTATTCCATATTTTTCGTCTGGTTTGTATTGACAACGCGCGAAGAAAGGTGATCTCATGACGGAAGAAGAACGCAAAGCTCTGCGAAGCGCCCTGCGCAGGGAGAAAAAGCAGGCCCGAAGCAGCCTTTCTCCCCAGGAGCGGGCGGAAAAATCCGCCCGGGCGGTGGAACGCCTGGCCCGGAGCGAGGTCTTCCGGGGGGCGAACACCGTGATGATCTATGACCACGTAGGGGGCGAGCTGTCTCTGGACAGCCTGCTGACCCACCCCGCCGCCCGGGGAAAGCGCTTCTGCTATCCCCTCTGCGTCAGCCGCAGCGAAATGATTGCCATGGTCCCCGGGGCCTGGCAGCCCGGCGCCTACGGCATCCGGGAGCCGGTGCGGGAGAAATCCCTGGAAATCCCCCCGGAGGAAATCGACCTGGTGGTCTGCCCCGGCACCGCCTTTGACCCCGCCTGCAACCGCATGGGCATGGGCGGCGGCTATTATGACCGCTACCTCCCCCGCTGCCTCAAGGCCCGGATTGTCATGCTGGCCTTCGAGGTTCAGAAGGTGGACGCCCTGCCCGTGGACGAATGGGACCGCCCCGTGGAACAGGTCTTCACGGAAGAGGCCGTGTATCAAAAGGCGGCTGTTCAGCCCATGCCGTAGGGCGGCCTGACCCCAGGCCGCCGCCGGCACGCCGGCGATCATCCCGTCGGCCAGGGGTCTGGCCGCCCTGCGCGAAAACGAAGCCTTCTCCCTTGGTCCGGACGCTTCCATCAAAAGAAAACGTAATACCCCAATAAAGGAAAGTCGATACCGGAAATCGGTTGACTTTCCTTTGTTCTTGTGGTATGTTTATCACAGCGCCTATGGGCGCAATTCACAAAAAAGTCAATCTATCAAATTTTCAAATTGGAGGAAATACCATGCTGAAAGAGTCCCTGGAAAGAATCGCCTGCTATGACAAGGAAGTGGGCGAGGCCATGCAGGCTGAGTTTGCCCGGCAGTGCAGAAATCTGGAGCTGATCGCTTCCGAGAACATCGTCTCCGAAGAGGTCATGATGGCCATGGGCAGCGTCCTGACCAACAAGTACGCCGAGGGCTATCCCGGCAAGCGTTACTACGGCGGCTGCGAGTGCGTGGACGTGGTGGAGAACATCGCCATTGAGCGGGCCAAGAAGCTCTTTGGCTGCGACTACGCCAACGTGCAGCCCCACTCCGGCGCCCAGGCCAATATGGCGGTCTTCTTCGCCATTCTGAACCCCGGCGACACCTTCATGGGCATGGACCTCTCCAACGGCGGCCACCTGACCCACGGCAGCCCCGTGAATATGTCCGGCAAGTACTTCAAGTGCGTCTCCTACGGCGTGGACGCCAACGGCGTCATCGACTATGACGACGTTCGGGCCAAGGCTCTGGAGCATCATCCCAAGCTCATTGTGGCCGGCGCTTCCGCCTACTGCCGCATCATCGACTTCCCCAAGTTCCGGGAAATCTGCGACGAGGTGGGCGCGGTTCTCATGGTGGACATGGCCCACATCGCCGGCCTTGTGGCCGCGGGCGTGCATCCCAGCCCCTTCCCCTATGCCGACGTGGTGACCACCACCACCCACAAGACCCTCCGGGGTCCCCGGGGCGGCCTGATTCTGGCCAACCAGGCGGCTGTTGACAAGTTCAACTTCAACAAGGCCATCTTCCCCGGCATCCAGGGCGGCCCTCTGATGCACGTCATCGCCGGCAAGGCCGTGGCCTTCGGCGAGGCGCTGAAGCCCGAGTTCAAGGCCTACCAGGAGCAGGTGGTCCGCAACGCCAAGGCTCTGGCCAACGCCCTCATGGCCCGGGGTCAGAAGATCGTCTCCGGCGGCACCGACAACCACCTGATGCTGCTGGACCTCATCGGTCTGGAGGTCACCGGCAAGGAGCTGCAGAACCGTCTGGACGAGGTCTACATCACCGTCAACAAGAACACCGTCCCCGGCGAGCCCAGAAGCCCCTTCGTCACCTCCGGCATCCGCATCGGCACCCCCGCCGTCACCACCCGCGGCCTGAAGGAAGCCGACATGGAGAAGCTGGCCGAGCTCATCGACCTGGCCATCCGGGACTTCGACAACCAGAAGGACTACATCCGCGCCGAGGTGGTCAAGCTCACCGAGAAGTACCCCATCTACCGTTAATCCGGCAAAGCAAAGGACACAGAGGACCCCCGCAGCACGGCGGTCCTCTGTGTTCTTTGCGTTTTTGCGGAGCAAACAGGCCATTTTGCCCCGGAGACCACAGGGATCCCATAAAGCAGGGAACGCAGTACGCTGTTTCGCTTTCATCTTGTCATTTCGAGGGATCTTGCGACTGAGAAATCCTTGACTTTACGCCTGCCCCGTGGTATAATCCCAAGGTAAGACTAAAAGACAATGGAGGCTATCTCATGATTCAGATTACCACCCTCGAGACCCGCAATCTCTGCGCCAGCGCCAAGAACGGCGGCTGCGGCGAGTGCCAGACCTCTTGCCAGTCCGCCTGCAAGACAAGCTGCGGCATTGCCAACCAGAACTGCGAGAACGAGAAGAAGAACTAAGAACAAGTAAAAAAGCCGCCGTTCACCGGCGGCTTTTTTACACGTCATTTGTAGGGGCGGATGCCCTCAGCCGCCCTTTTCCACAGGAAAAAATCGGCAGGCAGGGCCGATGTGGGCATCCCTCGCGACTCTTCGAGTTCGGCCCTGCGGAGCAATTGAAGCGATACGAATTGGAGTACCTACTATGATCCATCAATACAAGCTCAACGGATACAACATCGTTCTGGACGTATGCTCCGGCTCCATCCATCTGGTGGATGAAATTGCCTACGATCTCATCGCGGGCTACGAGACCGAGAACCGGGACGCCCTCATCTCCCGGCTGGCGAAGCAATACGCCGGCAAGACCGACGCGGCGGAGCTCAACCAGGCTTACGACCAGCTCACCGCCCTGAAGGAGGCGGGGAAGCTCTTCACCCCGGACAACTACGAGCCCATGGCGGGGCAGCTCAAGGCCAAAACCTCCGGGGTCATCAAGGCCCTCTGTCTCCACGTAGCCCATACCTGCAATCTCAACTGCTCCTACTGCTTCGCCTCCCAGGGCAAGTACCACGGGGACCGGGCCATCATGTCCTTCGAGGTGGGCAAGCAGGCCCTGGACTTCCTGGTGGCCCACTCCGGGAGCCGGAAAAACTTAGAGGTGGACTTCTTCGGCGGCGAGCCGCTGATGAACTTCCAGGTGGTGAAGGACCTGGTGGCCTACGCCCGCTCCATGGAACAGGAGAGGGGCAAGCACTTCCGCTTCACCCTCACCACCAACGGCATGCTGGTGGACGACGAGGTCATCGACTTCGCCAACCGGGAGTGCCACAACGTGGTGCTTTCTCTGGACGGGCGGAAGGAGATCCACGACCGCTTCCGGGTGGACTACGCCGGAAACGGAAGCTGGGAGCGGATCGTCCCCAAGTTCCAGAAATTCGTCCGGGCCAGAGGCGGCAGGGGCTACTATATGCGGGGTACCTTCACCCACGCCAACCCGGACTTCCTGAAGGACATCCAGACCATGCTGGACCTGGGCTTCACAGAGCTGAGCATGGAGCCGGTGGTCTGCGTCCCGGAGGACCCCTCCGCTCTGACGGAGGAGGACAAGCCCATCGTCATGGAGCAGTATGAAAAGCTGGCCAGTCTGATGCTGGAACGGGACCGGGAGGGTCGGCCCTTTACCTTCTACCACTATATGATTGACCTTACCGGCGGCCCCTGCATCTATAAGCGCATCTCCGGCTGCGGCTCCGGCACGGAGTACATGGCCGTGACCCCCTGGGGGGACCTCTATCCCTGCCACCAGTTCGTGGGGGAGGAGAAGTTCAGGCTGGGGGACATCTGGACCGGCGTCACCAACCATGAGATCCAGGATCAGTTCGCCGCCTGCAACGTCTATGCCCGGGAGGAATGCAAAACCTGCTGGGCCAGGCTCTACTGCTCCGGCGGCTGCGCCGCCAACGCCTACCACGCCACCGGAAAAATCACCGGCACCTACCAGTACGGCTGCGAGCTGTTCAAAAAGCGCATGGAATGCGCCCTGATGCTGGCTGCCGCTCGCCAATTGAACATGAAAAATTGAAACACACATTCATTTTCAATTTTTCATTTTCAACCTTCAACTGCTATGAACACACCCATCCATGACTTCGTAACCCGCTACAAAGACCTCCGCCCTGCCCGCTTTCATATGCCGGGCCACAAGGGGCGGGGGCCTTTGGGCTGCGAGGCGCTGGACCTGACGGAGATTCCGGGAGCGGATTCCCTCTATGAAGCCGCCGGGATCATCGCCCAAAGCGAGGCCAACGCCTCCCGGCTCTTCGGCTGTCCCAGCTTCTACTCCACAGAGGGCTCCTCCCAGTGCATCAAGGCCATGCTGCTCCTGGCGATGCAGTCTTGTCATTCTGAGCGAAGCGAAGAATCCGATTCCTCTGCCGCCCATAGGACAGCGACAAAGGACGGGGGACGCGGATTCCTCACTGCGTTCGGAATGACAAAATCGAAGGGCTTCCGCGTGCTGGCCGCCCGGAACGTCCACAAGGCCTTCTTGTCGGCGGCAGCCCTGCTGGATCTGGAGGTGCTGTGGCTGCCCGGCTCGGAGGGCTCCTATCTCTCGGCGGAGCTGACGCCGGAGACTCTGGCGGCGGCCCTGGAGGAAAGCGGCGCTCAGGCAGTGTATCTCACCTGCCCGGATTACCTGGGCTTCCTGCCGGACCTGAAGCCCCTGGCGGAGGCCTGCCACGCCCACGGCGCCCTGCTGCTGGTGGACAACGCCCACGGGGCCTATCTCCGCTTCCTCTCCCCCTCCCGGCACCCCATGGATCTGGGGGCGGACCTGTGCTGCGACTCCGCCCACAAGACCCTGCCGGTGCTGACGGGAGGCGCGTATCTGCATATAAAGGCATCAGAGGACGAGCCCGCCTGTAGGGACGGCTCTCAGCCGTCCGCTCCCTCGGACGAGGCATCAGGGGACAAGCCTGCCTGTAGGGACGGCTCTCAGCCGTCCGCTCCCTCGGAGGAGGCATCAGGGGACGGGAGAGACGGATTCCTCGCTTCGCTCGGAATGACAGAGCGGGGAAGCCGCGCCGTGCGGGACGGCTCTCAGCCGTCCGCTCCCTCGGACGAGGCATCAGGGGACGGGGGAGACGGATTCCTCGCTTCCCTCGGAATGACAGAGCAGGGAAGCCGCGCCGTGCGGGACGGCTCTCAGCCGTCCGCTCCCTCGGACGAGGCATCAGGGGACGGGGGAGACGGATTCCTCGCTTCCCTCGGAATGACAGAGCAGGGAAGCCGCGCCGTGCGGGACGCCCTGGCCCTGTTTGGTTCCACCTCCCCGTCCTATCTGATTTTGCAGTCCCTGGACCTGGCGAATCCCTACATGGAAGCCCTGCCGGAAAAGCTGGCGGCCTTTCTGCCCCGGGCGGAGGCTTTGAAGGCCCGGCTCCGGGCCGAAGGCTGGAACGTGGTGGGAGACGAGCCCCTGAAGCTGACAATCTCCTGTCATTCCGAGCCTGGCGAGGAATCCGTTTCCCGGACTGCCGGAACGCTGGGGGGGGCGGGTCCTTCGGCTCCGCTTTGCTCCGCGCGGGACGACAGATCGGAGCTCCCCCATTTGCCCGCCCCGCCGGCCCCGATGACGGCCCTTGCCGCGGCCCTGGAACGGGAGGGAATCTTCTGCGAATTTGCGGACCCGGACTATATCGTGTTCATGCTCTCCCCCGAGCACACGGAGGCGGAGCTGGCCCGCCTGGAGACAGCCTTACAAAAGGCGCTGTCCTGTAGGGACGGCACTTTGCCGTCCGCTGTATGCCCAGCGCTGCCCCGGACCGACGCGGCTCGTCCCCGCCCCAAGCCGGAACGCTTCTGCTCCATCCGGGAGGCCATGCTGTCCCCGGCGGTGACGATTCCGGCGGCGGAGAGTCTGGGGCGGGTATTGGCCCGGCCCGGGGTGAGCTGTCCCCCGGCGGTCCCCATCCTCATGCCGGGAGAGCGGATTGACGAAGCGGCGGCGGAGGCCTTGGCCCGATCCGGCATCCGGACCGTTGCCGTCCTGCCATAAGAAAACGCAGCCCCCCGGGGCTGTTTTTCTTATGGTTCTTACCTATTGACAAAGTAGGTTAGTAGGGTTATAATAGCACAAGAGAATGAACAAGGAGGCATCCCATGAGCACCATTTACGCAGACAACGCGGCAACCACCCGGATGAGCCGGACGGCCATTCAGGCCATGCTGCCCTATATGGATCAAATCTACGGCAATCCCTCCAGCCTGCACTCCGTAGGCCAGGCGGCCATGGAGGCCCTCACCGACGCCCGGACCCGGGTGGCGGCGGCCCTGGGGGCGGACAGCCCCCGGGAGATCACCTTCACCTCCGGCGGCTCCGAGGCGGACAACCAGGCCATTCGCTCCGTGGCGGCCTGGGGCAAGCGGAAGGGCAAGACCCACATCATCTCCACGGCCTTTGAGCACCACGCGGTGCTCCACACCCTGAAGAAGCTGGAAAAAGAGGGCTTCACCGTCACCTATCTGGACGTCCACAAGAACGGCATCGTGACCCCGGAGCAGGTGGAGGCGGCCATCACCCCCGAAACCTGCCTGGTCACCATCATGTACGCCAACAACGAGATCGGCACCATCCAGCCCATCCGGGCCATTGGCGCCGTCTGCCGGAAGGCTGGGGTTCTCTTCCACTGCGACGCGGTACAGGCCGTGGGCCACATCCCTGTGAACGTCCGGGAGGACAACATTGACCTGCTCTCCCTCTCCGCCCACAAGTTCCACGGCCCCAAGGGCGTGGGGGTGCTCTACGCCAAGAAGGGCGTCATCCTGACAAGCCTCATTGAGGGCGGCGCCCAGGAGCGGGGCAAGCGGGCCGGCACGGAGAATCTGGCCGGAATCATGGGCATGACCGCCGCCCTGGAGGAGGCCGTGGCCGAGCTGCCCCAGACCATGCCCAAGCTGACCGCCCTCCGGGACCGGCTCATCACCGGTCTGAACCAGATCCCCCACGGGGAGCTGAACGGCGACGCCGAGCAGCGGCTTCCCGGCAACGTGAGCTTCTGCTTTGAGGGCATCGAGGGCGAGAGCCTGCTGCTGCTTCTGGACGACAAGGGGGTCTGCGCCTCCTCCGGCTCCGCCTGCACCTCCGGCTCCCTGGACCCCAGCCATGTGCTGCTGGCCATTGGCCGTCCCCATGAGGTGGCCCACGGCTCCCTGCGCCTGACCCTGGACCGGGACACCACCCAGGAGGACGTGGACGCCATCATCGCCGCCGTCAAGGACGTGGTGGAGCAGCTTCGGAACATGTCTCCCGTGTGGCGGGACCTGCAGGCCGGCAAGCGGCAGTACGTCATAGAATAAACGCGCAGGGCGGCCAGACCCCTGGCCGCCGTCCGAACCATCCCGGCGGCCAGGGGTCTGGCCGCCCTACCGAATAAGGAGAATGAAACTATGGCACTTTACAGCGAAAAAGTTATGGACCATTTCCGCAATCCCCGGAACGTGGGCGTCATTGAGGACGCCGACGGCGTGGGCGAGGTGGGCAACGCCAAGTGCGGCGACATCATGAAGATCTATCTGAAGATCAAGGACGACACCATCGACGACGTGAAGTTTGAGACCTTCGGCTGCGGCTCCGCCATTGCCTCCAGCTCCATGGCCACGGAGCTCATCAAGGGCAAGCCCGTCTCCGAGGCCCTGAAGCTCACCAATCAGGCCGTCACCGAGGCCCTGGACGGTCTGCCCGCCCACAAGCTGCACTGCTCCGTGCTGGCGGAGGAGGCCATCAAGGCCGCCATGAAGGACTACTATGACCGCCACGGCATCGCCTACGACGAGAGCCAATTCCCCGCCGGGCACGACTGCGAGAGCTGCGGAGTCTGACCCATGGCTGTGATGATCTCAAGCCGGGGCCGTTACGCCCTGCGGGTGATGACGGACCTGGCCGGGCAGGAGCCGGAGCGGCTGGTGCCTCTGAAGGAGATTGCCGCCCGGCAGGCCCTGTCCCAGAAGTATCTGGAGGCCATCATGGGCACTCTGTCCAAAAACGGTCTTGTGACCGGGCAGCACGGCAAGGGGGGCGGCTACCGCCTCAGCCGGAGACCGGAGGACTACTCCCTGGGGGAGATCCTGCGGCTCACCGAGGGGAGTCTGGCCCCCGTGGCCTGCCTGGAGGAGGGGGCGGCCCCCTGCGCCCATCCCTGCCCCTCTCTCCCGGTGTGGGAGAAGCTGGAAAAGCTGGTGGGAGATTATCTGGACAGCGTTACCCTGGCGGACCTGCTGCCGAAATAGTTTGCGGGTATAAGGATCCCTCCCGGCGCATAGGATGCTCTGGGAGGGATCTTCATGTATCCGATGCTGTACCGAAGGAAAACACGGAGGGGCTTCTTTGCCGGGCTTCTGCTGCTGGCCCTGCTGCTGCGGGTGTTCAGCGAGCCGGGGCTGCGAAGGGCGGTCTGGACCCAGGCCGAGGCGCTGCTGGGAAGCGAGGCCCTGTACCGGGGCGCGGTTTTTCTGGAAACCGGGGTCCTGCCGGAAAAGCAGGCCGCCCCGCCCAAGCCCGCCGTCTCCGGAAGGGGCCGGGGAATGTCCCCCAAGACCCAAACGCTCCCTGACACCGGGGAGGCTCCCTCCACAGCGGCGGTCCCGGAAAGCCAGGCCTTCCCCCAGACGGAGCCCGGGGCGGAGGCGGCGGAGGCCAACGCTCCCCTCCCCTTTACAGCGGAGGAAGCCGAGGCCATTTCCCTCCGGGGAAACTGCGGCTACTCCGTGGACAAGACCGCCCTGCTGCTGGAGCCCCTGGGCTGGACCGCCCAGCCGGGGCCGAGGGTGCTGATCCTCCACAGTCACTCCTGCGAGTCCTACACCCAGAGCGAGGGGCATACCTACGTCCCCGACGCCAATTTCCGCACTCTGGACCCGGAAAACAGTGTGATTGCCGTGGGGGACGCTCTGACGGAGGCCCTGGCCGCCCTGGGAGTGGAGGCGATTCACGACCGCAGTCTCAACGACTACCCCGACTACAACAGCTCCTACGCCAACGCCCGGGGGAAGATTCAGGCCTGGCTGGAGCAGTATCCCTCCATTGTTCTGGTGCTGGATCTCCACCGGGACGCCCTGGAAAGCCCGATCCGGGAGACCGTGGAGCGGGACGGACAAGTTCTGGCCCCCCTGATGCTGGTGGTGGGCAGCGACCAGGGCGGACTCAACCACCCCCACTGGGAGGACAACCTCTCCTGCGGGCTGAAGCTCCAGGCCCTGGGCAACCGGGACAGCCCCAGTCTGTTCAAGGCCCTGTCCTTCCGCCAGGAGCGCTTCAACGGAGATCTGAGCCCCGGGGCGCTGATTGTGGAGGTGGGCTCCACGGAAAACACATTACCGGAGGCCACGGCCTCCATGCCCTATCTGGCGCGGTATGTGGCCGCGCTGCTTCAGTGTGAGTAACTCGGGATTTGTCGAAGCGCCCGCAGTACGCTGTTTCGCTTTCAGCTTGTCATTTCGAGGGAGCTTGCCGCCGAGAAATCCGTCCCTTTCTTCGCGGCAGACCTAAGGGATAACGGATTCCCCCAGGAAGGGCGCAATGCTTCGCCGCCCTCAGAATGACATCTTTTCAGTGAAACACAACACTGCGAGGATACAAATCCCGATCCGCGAGACGTCCATATCTTTCAACTTTCAACTTGTGCAGCCGGGGAAGCTGTGATATAATAGGAAAAAAGTCTGGAGCGTGACACATGAAAACCGTAACCATCTACACCGACGGCGCCTGCAGCGGCAATCCCGGCCCGGGGGGCTGGGGGGCCATTCTGGAGTACCGGGGGCAGGAGCGGGAGCTCTCCGGAGCCGAAGCCATGACCACCAACAACCGCATGGAGCTCACCGCCGTGATCCGGGCGCTGGAGGCTCTGAAGGAGCCCTGCCGGGTGGAGCTCTGGTCCGACTCCAAATATATCATCGACGCTCTGAACCTGGGCTGGGCCAGAGGCTGGCAGGCCCGGGGCTGGGTCAAGCCCGACAAGAAGCCCGCCCTGAACCCGGATCTCTGGCAGAGGCTTTTGGAGCTGACGGAGCGCCATGAGCTGATTTGCCACTGGGTCAAGGGTCACGCCGACAATTCCAAAAACAACCGCTGCGACCAACTGGCCGTGGAGGCCAGGGAAAAAATAGCAGAGCAGTAATTCCGCGGACGGCAGATAAGTGACGGCCCAAATCTCTGATTTGGCTGCCGGAACTTATGCAAAGCAGTGCCGTCCCTACAACGAAGGAGGAAACCGCCATGACAAAATCCAAGGTCTATTTCACCCGCGACCTCTCCGCGGAGGGTCTGAAGAAGCTCTACGCCCGAATCTGCGCCCCTCTCACCGGCAAGGTGGCCGTCAAACTCCACACCGGCGAGAAGAACGGCCCCAACATCATTCCCTCCGCCTGGGTCAAGGAATTCATGGCGGAATGTCTTCCCGAGGCCACCATTGTGGAGACCAACACCTTCTACGACGGCGACCGCTACACCACCCAGCAGCACCGGGAAACCCTGCGGATCAACGGCTGGACCTTCTGCCCCGTGGACATTATGGACGAGGAGGGAACCGTGGATCTGCCCGTGAAGGAGGGAAAGTGGTTTGACCACATGACCATGGGCAGCCACGTTCTGCGCTACGACTCCCTGCTGGCTCTGACCCACTTCAAGGGTCACGCTATGGGGGGCTTCGGCGGCTCCAACAAGAACCTGGGCATCGGCATGGCCGACGGCCGGATCGGCAAGAAGATGATTCACCAGCGGGAGGGCTCCGATGATATGTGGTCCATCGCCATGGACGAGCTCATGGAGCGCATCGCGGAATCCACCAAGGCCACTGTGGACCATTTCAAGGATCACATCGCCTTTTTGAACGTTCTGCGGAACATGTCTGTCTCCTGCGACTGCGAGGGGACCGGAGCCCAGCCTGTTGTAACCCCCAACATCGGCATGGTGGCCTCCCTGGACGTGCTGGCGGTGGATCAGGCCAGCGTGGACCTGGTCTACGCCCTGAATCCCGCCGACAACAAGGCCCTCACGGAGCGCATTGAAACCCGTCACGGCCTGCGGCAGCTCTCCTATATGAAGGAGCTGGGCATGGGCAGCGACGACTACGAGCTCATTGACATCGACAACGGCGACGCCGTGATTACCCCCCGGGAGGCGGTGAAGGACGTGGTACCCTTCTCCCCCTTTGCCCTGTAAAAAAATTGCCCTCCCGGGTCCGGGAGGGCAGTTTCCCTTAGGCGCTGAAGCGCCCGGGACTGAATGCGCGCTCGAATTGGATAAGCTGCGGCTGTATTATAACAGCTTCCCCCGGCAAAATCCGTCGCAGCGGCGACCCGGCCCGATTTTTGAACCCATTGGGAGGTGGAACCATGGACAAGCAAGAGCTTCTGGCGCTGCTGCGCCGGGACGGATATGTCTCCGGCGCGGAGCTGGGCCGACGCCTGGGCGTCACCCGGGCAGCGATTTCCAAGGCGGTGGCCGCCCTCAAGCGGGAGGGCTGGGAGATTGACTCCGTGCCAAATCGGGGCCACCGGCTGGCGGCGGAGCCGGACCGCCTCACCCGAGAGGGGGTTCTGGCCGCCCTGGGCGCCCACCCCTGGGCTGAGACGGTGGAGCTGCTGGATACCGTGGACTCCACCAACAATCTGCTGAAATCCCGGGCCGCCGCCGGAGCCCCGGGAGGGACCGTGGCCGCGGCGGACTGCCAGACAGGAGGCCGGGGACGGCTGGGACGGCGCTTTGACTCCGCTCCCGGCTCCGGAGTCTACCTGTCGGTGCTGCTGCGGCCCGCCTGCCCGCCCCAGGCCCTCATGAGTCTCACCGCCCAGGCCGCCGTGGCGGCGCGCCGGGCCATCCGCGCCGTCAGCGGCGCGGAGGCGGGGATCAAGTGGGTCAATGACCTGGTGCTGGGGGATCGGAAGATCTGCGGCATCCTGACAGAGCTGTCCCTGGAGGCAGAGAGCGGCCTGGTGTCCTACGCCGTGGTGGGGGTTGGGGTCAACTGCAACCGCCCGGTGGAGAGCTTTCCCCCTGAGCTGCGGCAGACTGCGGGCTCCATTCTCTCCCAGACCGGGCGGCGGGTGGACCGGAACGCCCTGACCGCCGCACTGATCCGGGAGCTGTCCCGGCTGCCCGACCTGGATTGGCGGGAGGAATACCGGGCCGCCTGCGTGAATCTGGGCAGGCCCGTCCAGATTCTGGCCCCGGGCCGGCCTCCCCGGGCGGGAACCGCCCTGGATGTAGGCCCGGATGCGGAGCTGCTGGTGGAAACGGAGCAGGGGGTTGAGGCCGTCCAATCCGGGGAAGTGTCGGTCCGGGGCTTCTACGGCTACGTCCCCTGAGAGGCCCGCCGCGCCCCGCCTGTGCGAATTGAGAATTGAGAATTGAAAATGGAAAATTGCGGTGTTTTCAAATTGCCATTTGAAAACATTGGAAAATGGGGACGGGGGAACGGATTCTTCGCTTCGCTCAGAATGACAGAATCGGGAGGTTTCCGCCGTAGGGGGCGGCGTCCTCGACGCCCCGCACGTTCGATGCGGCACCCGCCTGTAGGGACGGCTCTCAGCCGTCCGCCGTTTCCTGCCTGCCCCCGCCTGTAGGGGACGGGGGTACGGATTCTTCGCTGCGCTCAGAATGACAGGATCGGGACGTTTCCGCCGTAGGGGGCGGCGTCCCCGACGCCCCGCGCGTACCCTGCCCGCGCCCGCCCACAGGGGACGGGGGTACGGATTCTTCGCTTCGCTCAGAATGACAGGACCGGGAGGTTTCCGCCGTTCCCCGTTCTCACTTCTCAATTCTCACGGCTCCAACATCGACCCGAATACCAAATCAGATATACAACGGAGGTATCCCAAATGAATGTCACCCAACGCTTTTTGAAGTACCTGTCCTTTGACACCAAATCCGACGAGGCCAGCGAGAGCTGCCCCTCCACCCCGAACCAGCGGGAGCTGGGGGCGTATTTGGTGGAGGAAATGAAGGCCCTGGGCATTGCCGACGCCCGGATGGACGACGACGGCTACGTCTACGGCTCCGTCCCCGGCACCGCCGAGGGTCCCGTCATCGGCCTCATCGCCCACATGGACACCTCCCCGGACTGCTCCGGCAAGGATATCAAGCCCCGGATCGTGGAATACAACGGCGGAGACCTTGTTCTGAACGAGGCCCAGGGCGTTGTCATGAAGGTCCGGGACTTCCCCAGCCTGGAAAGGAACCGGGGCAAGCACCTCATTGTCACCGACGGCACCACCCTGCTGGGAGCCGACGACAAGGCGGGCATCGCGGAGATTCTCACCGCCGTGGAGGAGCTGCTGGCCGAGGGCGGTCCCAGGGTTCCCCTGCGGATCGGCTTCACCCCCGACGAGGAGATCGGCCGGGGCGCCGACCGCTTTGACGTGAAGGGCTTCGGGGCGGAGTTCGCCTACACCGCCGACGGCGGCACCCTGGGGGAGCTGGAGTATGAGAACTTCAACGCAGCCTCCGCCACAGTCACCCTCCGGGGGGTCTCCATCCATCCCGGCAGCGCCAAGGGACGGATGGTAAACGCCATGCAGGTGGCGGTGGATTTCCACAGCATGCTTCCCTCCCAGGAGCGCCCGGAATACACCGAGGGCTACGAGGGCTTCTCCATGCTGGCCCATATGGAGGGCGGCATCGAGGAGGCCAGGCTGCACTATATCATCCGGGATCATGACCGCTTCAAGTTTGAGCAGAAAAAGGCCCGCTTCCAGAGCATCGCCGCCTATCTGAACGAGCGTTACGGCCAGGGAACCGTCAGCGTGGAGCTGAAGGACAGCTACTACAACATGAAGGAGAAGATTCTCCCGGTCATGCATGTGGTGGAGCGGGCCAGAGCCGCCATGGCCGCCGCCGGGATGGACCCGGTGGCCGTTCCCATCCGGGGCGGCACCGACGGCGCCCGGCTGAGCTTCGAGGGCCTGCCCTGCCCCAATCTCTGCACCGGAGGGGAAAACTACCACGGGCGCTATGAGTACATCCCCGTGGAGGACATGGAGCGCTGCGTGCAGATGCTCAAGAACATCGCAAGGCCGTGAAGCATCTGGCCCCTGCCTGCTTCCGGGCCTTTGCCTGCGCCGGAGGCGCCTGTCCCGATAGCTGCTGCCGGGCAGGCTGGGAAATCATACCCGATGAAGAAAGCCTGAATCGCTATGCGGCCCTGCCCGGCCCGGAGGGAGAGCGGGTCCGCGCCGGGATCGTGCCGGACGATCATCGGCCGCCCGCAGCCTCGGACGGCCCCCTCCTGCGCCAGGACGAAGCCCGGGTCTGTGTCCTTCTGGACCCGGACGGGCTTTGCCACGTCCAAAAGCACTTTGGTCACGGGGCGCTGTGCCGGGTTTGCCGGGAGTATCCCCGCTTCCACCGGGAATTCGGCAATCTGACGGAGCACGGGCTCAGCCTGAGCTGCCCCACGGCCTACGCCCTGGCCTGCTCCCAGGCCCCGGCCTGGGAGGAGTGGGAGGACCAGGCCCCCATTGTCCCCAACGAGCTGGACCCGGAGTCCTATCTCCGGCTGCGCCGGGGGCGGGAGCTGGCCCTGGACCTGCTGGCCCGGGAGGAGCTGCCCTTCGAGACCCGGCTCCGCCTCCTCCGCCGCCTGGCCGCGGCCCTGGAAGCCGCTCCCGAGCACAGGATCAAGCACAACTACGAGCCCCGCCTTCGCCGCTGGAGGACGCTCCCCTCATCCCGCAGGGACAAGCCCCGCCTGTCCGCTTTGCGGGGCAAACAATCCCCCGGAGGGCGAGCCCGGAGCCTCGCCGGAAGCTGCCTGGCGGCCAGCTTCCTCATTCCCGACGCCGGACAAGCAGGGCTTGTCCCGACAGAGCCGCCGAAAATCGCCCCGCTGGCCCGGCGCTTTCTGGGGCTGGAGATCCTTTCCCCGGAATGGAGGGACGCCCTGGAGCGCTTCATCGCGCTGACGGAAGTGGAGCGAAGGGCAGAGTGCCGTCCCTGCGGGGAAAAGGGGATTCAGGCTCGTCCCTGCGCCTTCCCGGACCCGGAGCCCTATGCCCGATGGCTTTGGTACAGCCTCTACAAATACTGGATGGACGCCCTGGACGACGGCAGACTGCTGGCCCGGGTGGACCGCAGTCTGGCCATGCTTCTGCTGGGGCTGGCCATGGACCGGGCTTTGCCGGGGGAAGGTCCCTTCCTGCGGCGGATCAGCCGGGAAATTGAGCACTGCCAGGAGAATCTGGAGGCCCTGCTTGGAAATTCTCTGTGAATTTTCTCTTGTTACCCTTGACATTCCCCCTTTTTACTGTATAATGTCTCCGATGGGGCAACCCAAATGTATTTATGGAAAGGAAAAATAAAAAATGAAGAAGACCACCAAAATCCTGGCCCTGGTCCTGACTCTGGCCATGGTTCTGTCTCTGGCTGCCTGCGCCGGCTCCGCCGGGATCACCGGCTCCTGGAAGTACAACATGGACATGCCGGAGCTCATGAAGAAGTCCACTGAGGCTTCCGCCTCCTCCAGCGAAGACAGCGGTCTCACCGAGGAGCAGCTCAAGAACATGGCCGATACCTTCGGCAAGGTCTTTGAAGGCATCAACATGGTCGCCGTTCTGGATCTGAAGGACGACAACAGCTTCAAGCTGTCCATGGACGAGGCTTCCGTCAAGGCCGCCACCGAGGCTCTGTCCACCAGACTGCCCGACATGATGCCTGAGCTGCTGGCCGCCATGTTCGGCACCACCACCGATAAGCTGGACGATATGCTGGCCGAGTGGGGTACCTCCGTGGACGACATGATGAAGGAGATGGAGGACGAGTTCTCCCCCGACGCCATGCTGGAGGATTTGGATGTGGAAGACGTCACCGGCACCTACCGCTACGAAGAGGGCAAGCTCATCCTCACCCCCAAGGCTGAGGAAGGCGAGGAGGCCAAGGACGTCACCCTCACCGTGGAGCTCAACGGCAACGAGCTGAAGGTCACCGCTCTGGACGGCGAGGTGGAGGATTCCGAGATGTACAAGGCCCTCCTGCCCCTGGTGTTCACCCGGTAATTTTTTCCAGGCAAGTCAGAAAAGGCGCTGTCTCTGGTTCAGGGACAGCGCCTTTTTTGTGGACTTTTCCGGGTCTTCATGCTACAATCAGCATGAATCATATTCTGGGAGGTGCGCGCTGTGTTGACTGTCTGTGGGCAGGGGGACCCTGCCGCCCGCAGGGTGCTGATTCAGCCGATGGACCGCCGGGAGCTGGCGGGGCTCCGGCAGGAAGCGGAGCTGATTGCGGCCCTGGGGGGCCGGGACTTCCGGCTGCTGGCCGTGGAGATTCAGGACTGGAACCGGGAGCTGAGCCCCTGGGCGGCCCCCGCCGTTTTCGGGAAGGAGGGCTTCGCCGGGGGCGGGAGAGAAACCCTCCAGGCGCTGCTGGAGCTGTGCCTGGACCGGGAAAAGGAATACGTCATCGGGGGCTATTCCCTGGCGGGGCTCTTCGCCCTTTGGGCTGCCTGGGAGTCTCCCTGCTTCTCCGGGGTGGCGGCGGCCTCCCCCTCCCTGTGGTTTCCGGGCTTTTCGGACTATCTGCTGGCCGGGGACCCGGGCTGCCGGCGAATCTATCTCAGTCTGGGAGACCGGGAGGAGTGGACCCGGAACCCGGTGATGGCCACGGTGGGAGAACGGATTCGGGAGCTGGCCGCCTGGCTCCCCGGCCGGGGGGTGGACTGCCGCCTGGAGTGGAATCCGGGAAATCACTTCCAGGACCCGGCGCTGCGCACCGCCAAGGCCTTCGCCTGGGTGCTGTCCCGGTCCTGAGGCCCCGCGGGAGGGATCATTGCCCAGTCCTCCGGACGGGGAAGGGCGGGGCGGGGAGCCCGCAAATACAAAAGAACCCAGGCTCGACTGTGAGTCTGGGTTCTTTGATTGGCTTTGAAGCTTACTCTTCCTCTTCCTTCTTGGCGTCGGCAATGATCTTGGCCTGGTTCATCTGAGGAACCTCCTCATAGCGGACGAACTTCAGGCTGTAGGAGCCGCGGCCCTGGGTCATGGAGCGCAGGTCGATGGCGTAGGAGCTCATCTCGCCCATGGGGACCTCAGCCTCGATGGTGCCGCCGCCCATACCCATGACGCGGCCGCGACGCTTGTTCAAATCGCCCATAACGTCGCCGGTGTAGCTGTCAGGCACGTAGACCTTCAGCTCACCGATGGGCTCCAGGATGGTGGGACGGGCCAGGGGCAGACCTTCCTTGTAGGCGATGCCGGCAGCGGTCTGGAAGGCCATATCGGAGGAGTCAACGGGGTGGGAGGAGCCGAAGTACAGGGTGGCCTTCAGGTTCACCACGGGATAGCCCGCCAGGACGCCCTTGCTGATGCAGTTGCGCAGGCCCTTTTCCACGGAGGGGATGAAGTTCTTGGGCACGCAGCCGCCCACGGTCTCATCGACAAAGATCATGTCGTCCTGCTCATCCTGATGCTCGAAGCGGATATAGACGTCGCCGAACTGGCCGTGACCGCCGGACTGCTTCTTGTGGCGGCCGTGCTGCTCGACCTTCCGCTTGATGGTCTCGCGGTAGGCGATCTTGGCGGGCCGCAGCTCGGCCTCGACCTTGTACTTGGAGGCCAGCTTGGCGATGATGACGGACAGGTGGATATCGCAGACGCCCGCGATGATCAGCTCCTTGGTCTCGGGGTCGTTGCCGTAGGTGAAGGAGGCGTCCTCCTCGTTGAGCTTCACCAGGCCGGCGGCGACCTTGTCCTCCTGGCCCTTGGTCTTGGCGTAGATGGCCATGCGGTAGCAGGGCTCGTCATACTCCATGGGCTTCAGGCTGACGACCTTGCCCGCCAGGCCCAGGGTATCGCCGGTGCGGACGGAGGCCAGCTTGGTGAACACGCCGATGTCGCCGCAGCAGACCTTGCCGGTCTTCATGTTGTCCTTGCCCCGGGGGAAGAAGGTGTTGCCCAGCTTCTCGTTGGTGCCGGTGCGGGCGTTGACGACGGTGAGGGTGTCCTCGATGTCGCCGGAGATGACCTTGAAGTAGGAGTTCTTGCCGTACTGGTCGGACATGGTGTTGAACACGAAGGCCATGGGGCTGCCGGCGGGATCCAGCTTGAACTCGCCCTCGTTGCCGTCCTCGTCCACGGTGACCATGGGCTTGCCCTCCAGGGGAGAGGGAGCGTACTTGACCAGGTTGGCCATCAGGGCGTTGACGCCCAGGCCGGTGCTGTTGCAGCCGCAGAACACGGGGGTGATGGTTCTCTGGGCGATGCCGTCCTTGATGCCCTTGGTGAGCTCCTCGGGGGTGAAGGGCTCCTCCATGAAGAACTTCTCCATGAGGGCCTCGTCGGTCTCGGCGACCTGCTCGTTGAGCTCCATCATGTACTCTTCGATCTTTTCCTCGGCGTCGGCGGGCAGGGCGATCTCCTTGCCGGCGGCGTCGTAGGCCTTCTTCTCGATGAGATCGACGACGCCCACGGGCTGCTCGCCGCTGAGGATGGGGAAGGTGAAGGGGATGACGGAGGCGCCGAAGGTATCCCGCATGCTCTGCAGGGTGCCGAAGAAGTTGGCGTGCTCCTCGTCCAGCTTGGAGACGTAGAACATGGCGGGCAGCTCCCGGTCGGCCAGAGCCTTCCAGCCCTTCTCGGTGCCCACGGCGATGCCGGACTTGGCGGTCAGAACGATGACGCCGGAGTCGGCCACCCGCAGGGACTGCACGACTTCACCGGCGAAGTCGAAGTAGCCGGGGTTGTCCAGGACGTTCAGCTTGGTGTTGTTGTATTCCACGGGGATCACAGAGGTCTTGATGGAATACTGTCTCTTCTTCTCCTCGTCGTCGAAGTCGGAGACGGTGGTGCCGTCGGCGCGCTTGCCCAGACGGGTAATCACCTTGGTGTTGAAGAGCATGCTTTCGCACAGAGCGGATTTGCCGTCGCCGCCGTGACCCAGCAGGGCGATGTTGCGGATATCCTTCGCAGTGTACATATGATGTATTCTCCTTTCACGCGGATGAAACTTCCACTTTCAGCCACAATTGGTACTATTATATACAATCAATCAGCAAATGTCAATTGGCAATTCGCAATTGTCAATTGCTAAACGTGCCTTGCCCAGGCGGTGAGCAGCAGGGTGGGTACCAGCCAGGCCGCGATGTAGAGCAGCAGGTTCAGGGCGGTGGCGGTTTCGTAGGCGGGCAGAGCCGCCAGCACCGCCATGAGCACCAGTCCGATGAGCCCCCCCAGCACCGTCAGAATCCCGGCGCCCAGAGTGGCGGAGCGGAGCACGCGGCCCGCGGCGGCGGCCTGGGCGAAGCCGGTGAAGCTGTCCTTGGCCAGAATGGCGCCCTGGGCGCCGGAGCGCTTCATCTCCGCCTCGGACAGACGAATCCGTTCCTTGGTGGAGGGATACTGGAAGGCCCCGGTGGGAACGCCGAACTTGGCCTTCAGGAAGCTGGGGGTTCCCAGGAAGGTCCGGGTCACCAGAATGCCCTTGAAGTGCCGGTTTCCGGCAATGGCCGCCAGACCCCGGCGCAGGTTCTCCGGCGGGGTGTAGCGCACGGCGAAGACCGCCGCCAGCTCCCCGTTGAGGGACATGTACACCGCCTGCTTCACCCGGGCGCCCTTGTCCATGTGGACGCCCATGCGCCGCATGAAGTCCAGAGAGCCCAGCAGCACCACGTCCTGCATGATGCTGGCCCCGATGCCGCCGCTGTCGTAGAAGCGGAAGTTGTCCACGGAATAGTGGCGGCCGTTGTGGGTCACCAGCAGGTCCTCGAACACCGGGTCCAGGGCGCTGCCGGAGCTGCGGAAGGCGGCAGCGGCATAGGCGATCATCCGGTCAGGATTGCCGTTGTAGACCTTGAAGCCGTTGAGGGTCAGAGACCCGGCGGGGAAAATGTCGTCGTCCCCGATGAGGATGGAATGCTCCCCGCCGAAGACCTCCGCCCCGTGATAGCCGCACAGGGCGGCCTTGGCTTCCGCCAGACGTCTGGCCAGCAGATAGAACAGCCGGGAAAAGGCCAGCAGCCCCGTCACCGGGACGCTGCCCAGGAACACCAGGGCGCCGGTCCACAGCAGGTTCCGCTTCAGCCCCAGGCTGATGAGGAGGGTCAGCACCAGGCCGCCGATGGCGGCGGCGGGGGTATAGACCCGGAGAATCCGCTGGGTCAGGTCCCGGGTTTCCAGCTTGTCCATGAAGCTGTCCACGTTGGGCTTGCTGCGGATCAGACCCCGGCTGCCCTTGGTGATGTCCTGAACCTCGCTGACGCCGGCGGAGAGCTCCTCCCCCCGGAGGACCTTGACCGTGGCGGTCAGGGCCATGCCCCGGTCATAGCGGCCCCAGAGGGCAACCATCAGCAGAGCTCCCACCGCCACGGTGAAGGGAGGCCGAAGCTCCCGGGCGGCGGCAAAGGCATCCAGGGCGGTGAAGAGGGCGGCAAGGCCCAGCAGCAGCTCAGGCCGCAGGCCGCTTTCATCCCGCCATTCCCGGAAGAAAAGCTTCCGGTTCACCAGCACCATCAGCCCCAGCAGTCCCAGCAGCAGGTAGGCCGTGGTGCCGCCGGAGAAGATCTCCGGCAGGAAGCTCCAGCCCTGGGACAGATACAGGGTGAAGAACAGACTGAGAATGGTAAACAGACCGGTCAGAACCAGCCGGGAGCCGATTTCATCCAGGGGTCTGGCATAGACCCGGTAGGCCTCCTCGGGGTGCAGAACGCTTTTCTCCTCGGGAGGCAGCAGCTCCATCTCCCGGTTGGGGCTCCTCCGCCGGGTCCCGGCGGCGGGCCTGGGGCTCCTCCGGGCTGCGCCGTGTCCGCTTCGGGCCTCGGTATGGGCGGCGCTTTGCCGTTCCTTCCCGGTCCCGTGGGGGGCCTTTTCCGCCTTGGCTTCGGCGGGGGCGGGCTCTTCCTCCCGGTCCGCCGGAGACAGGATCAGCCCCGCGGGATTCTCCCGGGCGGTGGAGATGGTATCTGCCCCGGTGGGTCCCAGGGTAAAGGCCCGGGCCTTGTTTTTATCCCGGGGCGAGCTCTGGGAGGCAGGCTCCTCCCGGGTCTCCATGGGAACGGCGGCCGCCAGAAAGTCCTCCAGGGTCAGGGCCTCCGGCCCTGCGGGGGGCTTGGGGGCGGGCTCCGGCTCAGACAGATCCATAGGGACCGTCAGGGCCTCCGGCTCCGGCTCCTGCTCCGGGTGAAGGCCGAAGAGGGCCTCCAGAGGCGGATCGGGCTCCCGGGGAGGCAGATCTCCCGCAAGGGGGATCGGCTCCGGGGCTTCCTCCCCCTGTCCGGGGGCTTGCTCCGTCCCGGGCTTGCGCCGGGCCTGAAGATATTCCTCCCAGGTGGGCAGCTCCGCGTCCTCCGGGGCGCCTCCAAAGAGAGCCAGGGGGTCCCAGTCCTCCAGGGGAGCGCGGGAGGCGGGCTCGGTCCGGGATGTCGTCTCCTCGTGGGACGCGGGCTCCGCCTGGGGCAGCGCTTCCGCTGCCAGGTGGCTGTCGGCGCTGGGAACCGGCTCCGCTTCGGCGGAGGGCTCCGGCGTCAGGCCGCTGTCGGCGCCGCGCACCGGCTCCGTCTCGGCAGGGGACTCCGGCTGGAGGGCGGCCTCCGTCTTCGGCAGAGACTCCGCCGGGGAGGGCGTTTCGTTTTCCGGGCTGCGGGGGGCTTCCTCCCCTCCGGGGACCGCCGCGCTCCGGGACGCGGAGAGCGCTGCGGAATCCTTGCTCCGTCTGTGGAGCCAGCCCTGCTTCTTCCGGCGGGCGGCCGGGGCGGGGACGGTGGGTTTTCTTCGGGCGGGGGTATCCGGGATGGGTCCGAAGAGCTCCTCCAGAGAGGGCAGGGACCCGGTGGTATCCCGGGAAAGGGGGGTCAGCGGGGGCGGTCCCTCCTCCTCTGTCTCACTGAACAGCGCCAGGGGGTCCCAGAGCTCCGGGGTAGGCGCATAGGCAACGGTATCCCCGGAAAGGGGGTTCTCCGCCGGGGCGGAAGGGGTCTCCGGCCCGGGCCGCGATGCGGGCTCCTCCGGGGCGGGCTCCTGGGGGGCCGTCTCAACGGCCTGCCCCTGCCCTTCGGTCCTTCGGTTCAGGCCGAAGAACTCGAACAGCTCCGGGACGCTCAGGCGATCCCGGCTCCGGCGATCCGCTGCCGGGGTGCTTTCCTCCGCCGGAGCGCGTTCCGCCGCCGGGGGCTCCGGGCTCGGGGACTCCGGGGCTTCCGCCTCCAGACGGGCCAGCCCCTCCTCCCCCAGCAGGGCGTCCACCGCGGCAAAGAGCCGATCGTCGCTCCAATCGCTGTCGGACTCCCCGGGGGCCGGGGCGGAGGAGGCCGCGGCCTGTGCCGCCTCCCGCTTCTCTGTTTCCTGTATGGTCTTCCCGGAGCTCTCGGCGCTCCGGGCGTCGTTTTCATCCTCAAATTTCAGCACCAGACCCGGGCGCTCCGGCTTCTCCTCCGAGCTCCCCTCTGGCTCCGGCTCGGGCTCCGGCATGGGCTCCGGTTCCGGTACAGCCTCCGGTTCGGGCTCCGGCATGGGTTCCGGTTCCGGTACAGCCTCCGGTTCGGGTTCCGGTATGGGCTCCGGCTCGGGCTCCGGCATGGGCTCCGGTTCCGGTACAGCCTCCGGTTCGGGCTCCGGCATGGGCTCCGGTTCCGGTACAGCCTCCGGTTCAGGTTCCGGCATGGGCTCCGGCATGGGCTCCGGCGCGGGCTCCGGCTCCGGCGCAGGCTCCGGCATAGGCTCCGGCGCGGGCTCCGGCTCCTCGCGGCCCAAAAGGGCTGCCAGTCCGGGAATCTCCCGCTCCATGGCGGCCAGGATCTCTCCCTCGTCGGCAAATTCCGGGGGCTCCGGGCTTCTCCGGGTCTCCGCGGGACGTTCCGTCTCCCCGGGGGCGGGCTCCTTCGCCGCCGGGGGGGCGGGCTCCGGCTGCTCCGGGGCCTCCCGGAGGCCGGACTGCTCCGGCTGGGGGGCAGGGCGCTCCCGCTTCCGGGATTTTTTGTTTCCCCTCAGGCCCCACAGCCAGCCCCGCTTTTCTTTTTCGGGGGCGGCGGGCCGGACTTCCCCCTGCTCCGGGGCAGGCTCCGCCTTCGTCTCAGCGGCGGGGGCGGAGGGCGCCTCCGCCTCCCGGGAGACCGGGGTCTCAGGCTCCTCCCCCCGGCGCTCCGGGGGCTCGGCGCTCTCCCGGGTCCTGGGGTTCAGGACCATGGCGGTATCGGAATCCGGAGGGGCTGTTTTCAGCCCCAGGGGGCTGAACAGCTCCTCCAGGCCGGGGTCCGGGGGAGGTGCCTTGAAGGGGGCGTTGTCAAAGGCGGAGAGCAGCAGATCCTGGGAGGAATTCTCCCGGCGCCGGAGAAACTCGGGGGGCAGGCTGAGCTCCCGAATGGAATCGGAACGCTCCCCGGCGTCCCGGTCCGGCTCCCGTTGACGGGGCGAAGCCTTCTGCTGACGGCCGGCAGGCAGGCGCTGGGTCTGCCGTCGGTCCGTCCTCTCCGGGGAGGCGGCTTGCCTCCGCTTGGGCTCCCGCTGGGGAGCGGGCCGCTCTTGCCGGGGGGCGGGCTCCTCGGGCAGAACTGCCGGGCCGGACTGAGCCTCCGGCTCCCGGCTGCCTAAGCTTTCAAAGGCGCTGCTCTTCCGCTGCTTGGGCTCAAAGAACACCAAGCGCTCCGGGGCTTCCTCCCGGGGGGCAGGCTTTTGAAGGGGCGCCGTCTCCTCCCGGACCGGGGGCTGCTGCCCGCCGCTTTGGGAAAGCTCCCCCCGGGACGGCTTGTCCCGGGTCGGCTGCTGCCGGGGGGCGCTCTTCTCCCGGTTCTCCCGGAGAGGACGGCGCTGCTCCCGGAGCTCCGGCTCCCCGGGGGCTTCCTCCTGCCGGCGCCTGGTCCCGGTTCTTTCGCTCCGGGGGACGGGCTCCGACTCCCGGGCCGGGGCGGCGCTCCGCTCCCGGGGCTGACGCTCCTGCTTCCGGGCAGGGCTCTGCTCCCGGGGCTCCGTCTCCCGGCCGCGCTTGTCCCGGCTCCTCCGGGGCGCGCTCTGCTGGGTTTCGTCCTCCAGGAAGCTGGCCACGGCGCGTTGAAGCTCCTCCGAGTCCCCGGACCCGGAGGGGGTCTTCCCCTCAGAGTCAGCGATCCTCCAGCTCAGGGAGGGGTCCAGCTCCTCGTCCTCGTCTCCCAGCTCCGCCTGGAACATGGCAGCCAGGTGAAGGGCAAAGTCCGCCGCCCGCTCCTGCTCCTTGGGGGCGAAGGCGCCGTTCAGGCGCTGCGTATCATCCTGTTGTTCATTGCGCTTTTTCATACTCAAACGCACTCCATACCATCTGTCTTTTGCCGGGGCGCCGGCCCCGGGTTCAGCCCTCGCTCCGCTGGCGCAGGGCTTCGTAGAGCAGCACCGCGGCGGCCGCGGAGGCATTCAGAGAGGAAATCTTCCCCTTCATGGGAATGCTCACCAGCAGGTCGCAGCTCTCCCGCACCAGGCGGCTCATGCCCTCCCCCTCGCTGCCGATGACAATGGCGGCGGGGCCGGTCAGGTCCGTTTGGTACAGGCCGCTTTGGGCGTCGGCGGCGGTGCCGTAGATCCAGATTCCCCGCTGCTTCAGCTCCCGGATGGTGTTTGCCAGGTTGCTCACCCGGGCCACCGGCAGGTATTCCACCGCCCCGGCGGAGGTCTTGGACACCACCGCGGTGAGCCCCACGCTGCGGCGCTTGGGAATGATGAGTCCGTGGGCTCCCACGCACTCGGCGGTGCGGAGAATGGCCCCCAGGTTGTGGGGATCGGAAAGCTCGTCGCAAATCACGATGAGAGGGGGCTCCTGCCGCTGCTCCGCCAGGGCCAGAATCTCCTCCACGGTGGCGTAGGTATGGGCCGCCACGGAGGCAATCACCCCCTGGTGCGCCCCGGTGGGGCTCATCTGATCCAGCTTGCGGCGGTCCGTGGAGACCACCACGGCTCCGGCCTCCTTGGCCAAGGCTGCCAGCCGGGCCAGGGAACGGTCCGTGCTGCCCTCGGCCACATAAAGCTTGTCGATGCTCCGGCCGCTTTTCAGTGCCTCCGTCAGAGCGTTGCGGCCCTCGATGAGACCCTCATCCAGCTCCGCGGGGGCTTCCTCCCGGCGATTTTCCCGGGGGCTGCGTTTGTAAAATCCGTCATTTTTCATGGCATAGGCACACTTTCTCACAATATCTTACATATTATAGCAGAAAACAGCGGGAAGTACAAGCATAAAAAACGGAAAACCGGGCAAAAACCCGGTTTTCCGTCAGCAGCGCCTCCCAGGCCGCGTATTTCGCGGGGCGCCTGGCATTATTTTTTCCCGTAGAACAGCAGCCCCACAGCGGCGGTGAGGGGAACCGCCAGCACTACGCCGATGGAGCTGGAGAGGGCGGAAATCAGCTCCACGGCAAGGTAGGCGGAGCTCATCAGCATCCGCCAGGTGGGGCCCTGAGCCCAGAGGCGGATCACCGTCACCAGGCTGGTACCCACAAAGGCCAGGATCAGGGTGTTGGTCATGGTGCCCACCATGTCCCGGCCGATGTTCATGCCGGAGCGCCAGAGCTCTTTGCGGCTCAGCCCGGGGTTGACCTGCTTCAGCTCCGCCATGGCCGAGGACAGGCTCATGGCCACGTCCATCACCGCCCCCAGGGAGGCAATGAGAATCCCCGCCGTGAGGATGCCGTGGACCCGGACAGGGTAGCTCCGGGACTGGAGATTCACCAGATCGGCAATCTCGCCGTTGACGTCATAGAGGCTGAAGCTGGTGACCCGGCAAAGGCTCTGGGCCAGGACGCCGAAGGCCGCCGCCAGCCCCACCCCCGCCAGGGTGGCCAGCACCGCGCAGAGAATCTTTTTGGAAGTGCCTCCCAGGATCACAAAGCTCATTACCGTCACCAGGGCGCAGAGCCCCAGGGCCAGCCAGACGGGGTCGCCCCCCTTCATCCACATGGGGCAGAAAATCCAGATCAGAGCCACCACAGTGACGGCCAGGCCCAGCAGGGATTTCAGTCCGGTTTTGCCCCCCACCAGCAGCACCGCCAGCACAAAGAGTCCCAGCACCAGCAGCACGGCCCAGATCCGGTCATATTGGAAATAGCTGAGACTTTCCAGCTCGCCGCTCTCCTCGTTCCGGATCTGCAGCACCATGATGTGATCTCCCACCGCCAGCCTGGGACCCACGAAATAACCGATGAGATAGTACAGCTCCCGGGTCTGCCCCGCGAAGACCCCGGTGTTGAGCCGGATCAGCGCCCGCTGGTTTCCCTTCTCCACCCCGTCGGGAGAGTAGGGGTCCGGCTCCACGGTGTCGTAGGAGATATTCAGAACCTCCGCCTTTTCCACCGTGGCGTACTCGCTTTGCAGCCGGACGGGGTTGTAGATTTTCCCCTCCCGGGCGTTGAAAAACAGAATCAGAAACAGGACCCCGGTGCAGACCAGGATCAGCCCCGCCGGCAGCCAGCCCGGCACCCGTCCCGGCCTCCCGGCTTTCTCAGTTGACTTCATTCCTCACGCCTCCTTTTCCTTCATCATACCGGATATTTTCGGGAATGTCAACGCAAATCGGGATTTGTGGAGCTGCCTCCGTAGGGGGCGGCGTCCTCGACGCCCCGAACGTGCCGTTCTCTGATCCCTCCGGGCCGTCGAGGACGCCGGCCCCTACGATTGCGTTTCGCTTAAAAGTTGTCATTCTGAGCGCAGCGAAGAATCCGTTCATTCTTTCCGTATATCACGAAGAAAGGGACGGATTTCTCAGTCGCAAGCTCCTTCGAAATGACAAGATGAAAGCGAAACAGCGTACTACGGATTGACAAATCCCAATTTTTCTCCCGCCGTCACCCATCGACAGCATTTCCCCCGGCTCTGGGGCTATACTGGTGCCACCAACGGAAAGGAGAGGAAACATGAACAGCGATTCGATCCGGCTGGCATGGGCGGGGGCGATGATCGGCGTCCTGGCCCTGAGCGCTACGGTGACAGCCAGATCCATTCCCCCCAGGACGGAGGCGCCTCCGGCGTCGGAGGCCGCGGCGCCCGTCCTGGCGGCGAGCCTTCCCCCGGCGGGAACCGAGACGGGCCTGGACCCGGCGGGGGAGTTTTATGAGGAGGCGGGAGGCGCGGTACCGGTGCTGGCGGAGCAGACGGACTTCCGCGTGGCACTGCGTCTGGGGGAGAGTGCGCCAAGGGAGGGGCTCTTTCTCTGCGACAGTCTGGGCTGCCCCCTGGAGGAAATCACGGCAGACCGGGACCGGGAGGCCGCCCTGGGTCCCCTGACCCCGGGGCAGTACGGGATCTGCCGGGCCCCCGGGGACAGCCTGGGCAGCTTTACCCTGACGCAAAGCGCCGCCCTGGAGGCGGCCTCCGGACAGCTCTGGACCGACGGGGAGCTGCTGTATCTGGAGGGCTTTGTCCCGGGGACTCTCCGGCTGACCCTCAGCCTCCCGGAGCCGGGCTACTACGCCCTGCAGCTCTGTGACCGGGACGGGCGGGAGTGGTCCCGGGATCTCTTCATCCCGGAAAGCGCGCCCCCCGACGCCGCCCGGCGCTACACCCGGACTCTGGACTTCCCCGGCCTGCCCCCGGGGCTGTACACCGTTCTCCGCCGGGGAAGCCCCCTGCTGCAGCTTGAGGTCCGGGCAGGAGAGCTCAGCCAGGGGGAGCTGGAAATCGGGAACAAATAATTGACAAGGCGGCGGCCTCGGTGCTATAATGCGGATAGCGATTCTGTGAATCTATCCGTAAGAGGTGCTGATATGAGACATTCCAAAGCCGCCGGGGTGCTGCGCTGGGCCGCGCCCCTCTGCGCGGGGCTGCTGGCGGTGATCCGGACCGTCATTCTGAAAACCGCCTTTGATCCCCAGGGTCTGCTGCCCCGGGGGAGCCGGGCTCTGCTCTGGACCGTGCTGGCCTCCGCCCTGGTCTTCGGAGGGCTGTGGCTCCTGTCTCTCCGTCTCAACCGCCTGCCCGGGACGGAGGACTGCTTCTCCCGGGGGCCGCTGTGGCTCTTTCTCCGGCTGGCCGCCGGGATTCTGGTGTCCTTCGGGGGCGTAATGGCCCTGCTGGAGGGAAGCTATGAGGCCGGAAGCCCTGAGCTTCTGGGAGCCTGGGGCGGGATTGCCGCGGGCCTGCTGCTGATCTGGACCTGCGCCGTCCCGGCGAAGCCCTGGGTCTTCTGGTTCCGGGTGCTGCCCGCCCTCTTCACCGGCGCGGCCCTGGTGCTGCGCTTTCGGAACTGGAGCCATGACCCCCTGGTGATCCACATTCTCCCCCCGCTGCTGGCCTGGACCTGCTGCATGGTGGAGATGACTCTGATTTCCGGCTTTTCCCTGGGCGCGGGACACCGGCGCAGCGGCGTGCTCTTCGGCCTGGCCGCCGGGGTATTCGCCTGCATGACTCTGCCGGACTTTTTGCTGGGTCTCCAGACGGAGCTTCCGGAGCTGCTGACCCTGGGAGGGCTGGCCCTCTGGTGCGCCCTGGCCGGCTTTGACCTGCTCCGGGCTCCGGTCCAGAGCCAGACCCCGGATGCTTCGGGAGGCTGAAGGAAAGAAAAACAGATTTATGGTATAAAAGCCCCGATTCGGCAAATACTGTTTCCAGAAAGAGAGACCCTTCGGGGAATCCGCCCCCTCACGCGCCGGAAACGGCGCGTGTTTTTTTGCTACAGTTCGGCCCACACCGCAGGGCGGCCTGACTGCAGGGACGGCGCTCCGCCGTCCGCGTTCCCGCCCTTCGGTACGGTTCGGACGAGCGATGCTCGCCCCTACCATTGCGTTTCGCTTAAAAGTTGTCATTCTGAGCGCAGCGAAGAATCCGTTATCCCTTACGTCTGCCACGAAGAAAGGGACGGATTTCTCAGTCGCAAGCTCCTTCGAAATGACAAGATGAAAGCGAAACAGCGCACTACGGAGGAACCGAAGGGGTTCTGCCCCGGGGGAACGCGGACGGCAGATAAGTGACGGCCCAAATCTCTGATTTGGCTGCCGGAACTTATGCAGAGCAGTGCCGTCCCTACAGGCGGGCGCACCGGGGGACGCCGTCCCCGCGCATGGGCTGAACGATTGCTTTTTGGGGGCGCTTTTGGCTCAGGGCGAAAAAATGAAACCTTGCAAGTCCCGCCCCGTTGTGATATAATACATAGAAGACTTTAAAATCTGAACTCCCAACCCCCGAACGAGGTGAACAATATGCGCGTACAAACCCTGGCCCGGCGGAGCCTGCGGGGGCTCAACGCCGCGGGGGGCTTTCTGTCCCGACCCCGGAAGCCCCGCTATCTGTATCTGACGGCTTTTTTCCTGCCGGTGCTCATTATGGGCCTGATGTGGGCTGTCTGTGGGGTAATCCCCTTTGGCAGCAAAATGATTCTGGCCCATGACCAGTGGCACCAGTACTACCCCTTCTTCCTGGATCTCCGCTCCCGGCTTCAGAACGGAGAGTCCCTCTTCCACTCCTGGACCACGGGCATGGGGGTCAACTATCTGTCCCTGTTCGCCTACTATCTGGCCAGCCCCCTGAATCTCCCGGCCTTCCTGCTGCCGGAGGGGCTGGTGATGCCCTGGTACACCCTGATGGTTTTGGTGCGGCTGGGGCTGGCGGGGCTGTTCTGCGCCTTCTTCCTCCGCAAGGTCTTTGGACGGGAGGAGCTGACGGTGGCGGTTTTCTCCACGGCCTACGCCCTGTGCGCCTTCCTCATGGGCTACTACTGGAACGCCATCTGGCTGGACACCGTGGCCCTGCTGCCCCTGGTGGCCCTGGGGACTCTGGAGCTGCTGCGGGACCGGCGCTATGTGCTCTATGTGGTGAGTCTCAGCCTGTCGGTGTTTTGCAGCTACTACATCGGCCTGTTCACCTGTCTGTTTGTGCTGCTGCTTTTCATCGGCTGGCACATCGTCAACTGGGACGATCTGGCGGGCTTCTGGACCCGCTTCTGGCGCATCGCCCTGTTTACCCTCATCGCCCTGGGCATGACCGCCATGCTGACCATCCCCGCGTTTCTGGGCCTGCAGACCACCTCCTCCGCCGTAAACAAGTTCCCCAGCGCCAACGCCATGAACATCGTCTCCATTCCGGAGCGGAGCTATCAGGCGGGGATGGAGCTCATCAACCGGGGAGAGCTGCAAAATCTCTTTCGCTTCTTTGGCCGGGAGGCCCCCAGCTATGAGGACGCCTCCACCTTCGTCCCCCAGTGGATCGGCGCCCATGAGGCCCTGGTGAGCCTGCGGCTCGGTTATTTCAAGGCCTTCCTGGCAGCCTTCCGAATCCCCATACAGGGTCTGGTCCGGGTGCTGTCCAACGCGGGCAGTCTCACGGAGCCCACCTCCATGGAGGGCTTGCCCAACATCTTCTGCGGCTTTTTCACCCTGATCCTGGCGGCGGTTTATCTGCTGTGCCGCCGGATTCCCCTGCGGGAGCGGATCTTCACGGTGCTGCTGCTGCTCTTCTTCGCCAACAGCTTCCTGTTCCGCACCCTGGATTATATCTGGCACGGGCTGCACTTCCCCAATATGCTGCCCCACCGCTTCAGCTTCCTCTGGTCCTTCACCGTGATCTTTATGGCCTTCCGGGCCTACACCCAGATCGAGCACCTTTCCCGCTGGCGGGCGGTGGCCATGATCGTCCCCGTGACCCTGCTGCTGTACTGCGTCATCAGCGGCGGCACCCGGCGGGCGGCCCTGGGCTCCACCCTGGTGGCCACCTTCGCCCTGGCCCTGCTGCTGCTCTACAGCTTCCGGGTGGTGAAGAAGGAGCTTCTCGTTCTGGGGCTGTGCGGCTGCATGCTGGTGGAGTCCCTGGGCTGCGCGGTGCTGGGAGTCCACAAAATCGGCTTCACCGATTCCAGCTACTACCCCAGCAAGAAAACCGACACCCAGTCGGTGCTGGAGACCATGGAGTGGCGGGAGGAGGACAGCGTGGACCTGTGGAGGGCCGAGGTGGCCATGCGGCAGACCCTCAACGACGGAACCCTGCTGGGCTACAACGGAATCTCCTGCTTCTCCTCCGCCGCCAACAGCCGGGTCTCCGTCTTCCTGCAAAGCCTGGGCCTGGCCGCCTCCGCGGCGGGCAACCGCTATGTTTACCAGGAGGCGGACCCCTTCACCAATCTGCTTCTGGGGCTGAAGTACCTCATTGACCGGAACGGGCGGAACGTGAACCCCCGGTACTTCCGGGAGGTGGCCCGGCAGGGAGAGGTCTGTCTGCTGGAAAACCGGGCCTATCTCCCCCTGGGCTTCCTGGTGGGGGACAACACCCTGGACTACGACCCCAATCAGCCTGTGAGCCTGCCCTTTGATCGGCTCAACCACCTGTTCCGGGAGATGACCGGCCTGGAGGGCGAGCTCTTCCAGCCCTTCAACTTTGAGGAGGCCACCGCCGTGGGCAGCGCGGAGCTCAGCGCCAGAAATACCACCGGCTTCAAGGTGGGGGGAAGCTGCGACGAGGAAAACTACGTGGAGGCCCTGTTCCGGATGCCCCGGGACGGGATGCTCTGCATCTACTCCAAGAGCAACGGCGCCCAGGACATCCTCTGGTTCCTCAACGGGGTTCAGCAGTACGGCTGGTCTGACAGCTACGGCTACAATCGCTTCATGGGCAGCTTCTCCGCCGGGGATGAAATATCCCTGCGCTACCGGGCCAAAAAGTCCGGCACCCCAGCCACGGTTCTGCTGGGGGCGGCCTGCTTTGACGGCGAGCTCTTTGACCAGGGCTATTCCCTGCTCAGCGGGGGCTCCATGATCACCACGCTGGTTTCCGACACCCGGGTGGAGGGAGCCGTCCGGGTCTATGACCCGGGACTGCTCTATCTCTCCATTCCCAATGATCCGGGCTGGACCCTGACGGTGGACGGCCAGGAAACCCGCATCACCCCGGTGGGGGACGCCATGATCGCCGCCCATCTGGAGCCCGGCCTGCACGCCATCGCCCTGGACTATGAGACCCCGGGCTTCTCCCTGGGGCTGAAAATCAGCATCATCTCCCTGGCGGCCTTCCTGGCCTTCCTGATTGTGGCCCTGCTCTCCCGCTTCTCCAATCCCCCCATTGTCAAGGTGCCGGTATCCCTGGCGGACCCCCGGCAATCCTCCCGGCGGCCCGATCCCGACGCTCCCCCCGCCGCGGAGCCCCTGCCCCCCAGAGCCCCCGGAGGCATGCCTCCCCTGGACCTGACCCAGGCCTGGAGCCATGGGCAGGACCCCTCCCCGGAGGAGACGGCAGCCCTCCGGGACAGCGCCCCCGCGCCGGAGCCTTCTGAACAGGACAGCGCCGGAGCCCGGCGGGAGCTGCTTTCCACCACGGGGGTCTTCGACCCCAGCGCTCTGCCCCCGGAATCGGACAACCCCGGCAGCTTCGACACCCTGGCTTACCTGGAGCGTCTGGACCGTCTGCTGGAGCAAACGGAGGATCGTCCTCCCCAGGACTGAGGCCCAAATCGGGCCTCGGTCCCGGAAAATCCCCAAAGCACCCGGAGAATCGCCAAAAAAATTCTTGACAATTCCCCCCAAAACAGGCTATAATATACGCCGTATGAGCCGGAGGGCTCTGAAATCACTCGCTGCGGCTGTCCAACAGCTGTTGAGCATATTACCATTTAGGAGGTGTTACCACATGCTGCGTACCTATCAGCCCAGAAAGCGTCACAGATCCAAAGTCCATGGCTTCAGAAAGAGAATGGCCACCGCCAACGGTCGGAAGGTCCTTGCCCGCCGTCGTGCCAAGGGCAGAGCCGTCATTTCCGCCTAAGCAGATTGGAAAACGGTCAGGCAGTCCGTTGAATTGCCTTTGAAGTGTTCGGGGTGAACGGATTCGTTCTGTTCGCCCCGAAGCTGTATCCACACGCGGCGGAGGCTCAGAGATGCTTTTTACCCTTCCGTTGAAGCAGAACCACATATTCCGAAGGCTTTACGCCAAGGGCGAAAACGCCGTTGGCCCCTTTGTCGTGGTCTATGCCCGGCGCAACGGCAGCAGTCTCAACCGCCTTGGCATCACCACCGGGGTGAAGCTGGGCCGGGCTGTGGACCGCAATCGGGCCCGCCGCCGGATCCGGGAGAGCTACCGGCTTACGGAGCCTCTGCTCAAGCCCGGCTACGACATCGTGATTGTGGCCAGAGGCGCCTCCATTCACGGAGACTTCCGGGAACTGAGCAGGAGCCTTCAGCGCTGCTGCAAAAAGCTGCGGCTGTTAAAGGAGGAACAGACATGAAGCATCTCATGCTGGCCCTGATTCGCTTCTACCAGCGCTTCATCTCCCCAGCCTATCCCCGGCGCTGCCGCTTTGAGCCCACCTGCAGCGAATACGCGGTTCAGGCCATCGGCAAGTACGGCGCTCTCAAGGGCGGCGCCCTGGCCGCCCGGCGGCTGTGCCGCTGCCATCCGTTTTCCAAAAGGGACTATTACGATCCTGTGCCGTAGGGCGCGCAGAGCCCCGCAGGCGAGAACTCCCCATGCGGCCGGATCTCCGGCCATCAACCTTTGTGTATTGGAGAACACACAATGAAAAAACAAACTCTATCCCGCTCCGTCAGCCTGGCGCTGCTGGTCCTGATGCTTTTGGGACTTCTGGCGCTGTCCGGCTGCACCGCCGCCCCCACCACCCCCGCAGTCTGGGTTGACGCGGAAAGCCGCGAGACCGTGGAGATCCAGGACGCGGCCGCCGTCGTCACCAGAACCGACGAGAAGACCGGCCAGCGCTCTTACTACGTCACCGAAGAGGACGGCACGGAGAGAAGCGTGATCCAGCTCATCGACCTGAGCAACAGCGCCCAGTACCCCACCGAGGAAAAGCTGGGAGTCTTCGACTACATCAAGCTTCCCTTCTCCTACCTGCTGCGCTGGCTCTACGATCTCACCAACAGCTACGGCTGGGCGCTGATTCTCTTTGCCATCATCGTCAAGCTCATCCTCTTCCCCACCTCCGCCATGAGCAAGAAGAGCATGATGAAAATGTCCCGGCTCACCCCCAGAGTCAAGGCCCTGGAGGAAAAGTTCGGAGACGACAAGCAGGGCTACCAGGCCGCTGTGAGCCAGCTCTACAAGGAGGAAGGCACCGGCGGCTGCGGGGGCTGTCTGTGGTCCCTGCTGCCCATGCTGCTTTTGATCCCCCTGTACTACATCATCCGGGAGCCCATCACCTGGCTGATGTTCCACGGCCATGTGGACGCCAAAACCATCGGGGAGATTCAAAACATCTTCTACGCCGCCAAGCAGACCGCCGCGGAGGGGACTGCCCTGGCAAATCTCAACGCCACCGGCTTCTACTGGCAGATGGAGGCCCTGCCCTTCATCGACTCGGTGAAGGATCAGCTCAGCGCCATTTCCCCCGCCATTCATGCCATGAACACCCGCTTTATGGGGGTGGAGCTGGCCACGGTGCCGCATCTGATGTTCTGGAATTACTTTGAGCTCCACGGGGTATGGAACTCCATCGGCCAGTTCCTTCTGCCCATGCTCTCCGGCGGCATCAACATGCTGTCCATGTGGATCAGCCAGAAGATGAACAACAAGGTCATCGTCAACGAGAAGGGCGAGCAGGACGCCGCCATGGCCAAGAGCTCCAACCAGCAGAACATGACCATGATGCTGATGATGCCCCTGTTCTCGGTGTATATCGGCTTCATCGCCCCCGCGGGCCTGTCCCTGTACTGGTTCCTCCAGGGTCTTCTGGGCATGATCCAGGATCTCTTCCTGACCAAGCACTACAAGAAGGTCTATGACGAGGAGGACGCCAAGAAGCAGGCCAAGGCCGCCCAGGAGGCCGCCATTGAGGCCGAAAAGGAACGGGTGCGCGCCCAGCGCCGGGCGGAGAATCCCGACGGCATGGTGGGCGCCGCCAGCAAGAAGAAGCTGCAGCAGCGGGAGAAGAACGAGCAGGCCGCCAAGGAAGCCGCCTATCTCGCCTCCCGGAATCCCCTGTCTGAGCAGGGAGACAGCCCGGACGCCCAGGCCGCGAAGCTGGACGGGGAGCGTCCCTTCCGCCGGGGCAGAAACTACGATCCCAACCGCTACAAGAATAACAAGGAGTAAGTATGGAGAAATATATCATTACCACCGGCAAGAGCATTGAGCTGGCCATTCAGTCCGCTCTGACCGAGCTGAGTCTGGATCGGGACGCCGTCTCTGTGGAGGTCCTGGAAAACGCGAGATCCGGGTTTTTGGGCATTGGCGCCAGCCCCGCCAAGGTGAAGGTGAGCTACGAGGTCCCGGACCCCAAGCCCGCCGAGCCCGCTCCCGCCCTCTCCGCCGCCTCCCGCAAGCCCA
>CAMOSU010000004.1 GCA_946625125.1 uncultured Clostridia bacterium | reverse complement strand
CACCGCTTCCTCCAGCCCGGGGAGCGCTATACCGCCCTGGACCTGATCTTCCCCGGGGGGGAGGAGAACGCGGTCTTCGACGCCTGGTTCGAGGCCATGGGGGTCAAGGCCCTGCCCGCGGAGCCCAAGATCGGCTATACCTCCTGGTACAACTGCTATCAGAACATCTCCGAAGCCCAGATCCTCCGGGATCTGGAGGGCATGAAGACCCTGCCCGTCAAGCCCGACATCTTCCAGATCGACGACGGCTTTGAGCCCTTTGTGGGGGATTGGCTGGAGGTGAACCCCCAGAAGTTTCCCAACGGACTGGAGCCCATCATCCGGAAGGTCCTGGACGAGGGCTATCAGGCGGGCATCTGGCTGGCGCCCTTTGTGGCGGAGAAGAACTCCGCCCTCTACCGGGAGCATCCCGAGTGGTTCCAGTACAAGGGTCCCGATCGGGTCTACACCGGGGCCAACTGGTCCGGCGGCTACGCCCTGGACCCCTATCACCCCGAGGTGCGGGACTACATTCGCCGCTCCATCCAGCACTACAAGGACATGGGCGTCACCCTCTTCAAGCTGGACTTCCTCTACGCCGCCTGTATGAACTCCCGACCCGACAAGACCCGGGGGGAGATCATGGCGGAATCCATGGACTTCCTGAGAGAATGCTGCGGGGACTGCCAGATCCTGGGCTGCGGCGTCCCCCTGGCCTCGGCCTTTGGCCGGGTGGAATACTGCCGCATCGGCCCGGACATGTCCCTGGACTTTGACGACAAGCTCTATATGCGGGCCTTCCACAACGAGCGGCCCTCCACCCTGCACACCCAGCGCAACACCCTCTACCGCCGCCAGTTGGACGGCAGAGCCTTCCGCAGCGATCCCGACGTGTTCCTGCTGCGGGAGGAGAATACCAGCCTCACCCCGGAGCAGAAGCACACCCTGGCCATCGTCAATGCCCTCTTCGGCTCGGTGCTCTTCAGTTCCGACGATTTCGGCAAATACGACGAGAAGAAGCGCAGGCTCTTTGCGTCTCTCTGCGAGCTCCAGGGCGCACAGGTTCTGGCGGTGGAAAGCGGAACCCTGCAGGAGAAGCTGCGCTCCGTCACCGTGCGCTACCGCTTGGGAGACGAGGAAAAGAGTCTCCAGCTTCGAATCTGACCGCATACAAAAAACCGCCGGGAAATCGGCGGTTTTTTGTATGCGGGTACAGCCGTCGGGCGGGGGAAATCGCCGAATCGGGACAGGGGACTGCGAAGCTTCCGGCTACCCCTCTCCGGCGGAGGCGAAGAGGGCGCGAATGCGCTCCATCAGGGGCTGGTACTCCGGCCGGGCGGGAAGCTCCTCGGAGCTGACAAAGTCCGCCGCGGCGCTCTGGGCGTCCTGAAGGGTCTGCATGTCCAGCTCCAGACTCCCCACCTTGAAGGCGGGCAGCCCGTGCTGCCGGGTGCCGAAGAAATCTCCGGGTCCCCGGAGGGCCAGATCCTCCCGGGCAATCTCAAAGCCGTCGTTGGTCTTGCACAGGGCCTTCAGCCGCTTCAGGGTCTCTGGATTACGGTTGGAGCTGAAGAGCACGCAGTAGGATTTATCCCGGCCCCGGCCTACCCGGCCCCGGAGCTGGTGAAGCTGGCTCAAACCGAAGCGGTCAGCGTTTTCAATCACCATTAAGGTGGCGTTGGGGACGTCAACTCCCACCTCAATGACGGTGGTGGCAACTAAAATATCCTGCTCGCCCCGGGCGAAGGCGGCCATGACCGCCTCCTTCTGGGCGGCCTTCATCTTTCCGTGGAGCAGAGCCACCCGCAGATCCGGGAAAACCGCCTGCTGCAGCGTCTCCGCCCAGGCCTCGGCGGAGCGAAGGCTCTCGTCCTCCCCCTCCTCAATGGCGGGGCAGACGATGTAGACCTGATGCCCCTCCGCCACCTGCCTGCGGATGAAGGCGTTGATTCTGGCCCGCTTGTCCTCTCCCACCAGGAAGGTGTCGATGCTCTGCCGTCCCGGGGGCAGCTCGTCGATCACCGACAGATCCAGATCCCCGTAGAGAATCAGAGCCAGAGTCCGGGGGATGGGGGTGGCGGACATCACCAGCAGATGAGGGTCCTCTCCCTTCTCCGCCAGGGCGGCCCGCTGGGCTACTCCGAAGCGATGCTGTTCGTCGGCAATGACCAGCCCCAGTCGGGCAAAGTCTGTGGCCTCGGAGATCAGCGCGTGGGTGCCGATGATCAGATCCGCCTGGTGGCCGGCTATGGCGGCCCGGGCATTTTTCTTCTGGGCCGGGCTCATGGAGCCCGTCAGCAGGGCCACCCGGACTCCCAGCGGGGCCAGAAGCCCTTCCAGACCCTGGGCGTGTTGCTCCGCCAGAATCTCTGTGGGAGCCATCAGCGCCGCCTGCTGGCCGTTTTGGGCGGCGATCCAGGCGGCGGCTGCCGCCACCACGGTTTTGCCGCTGCCCACGTCTCCCTGGACCAGACGGTTCATGACCCTCCCCCCGGCGAGGTCCGCGCTGATTTCTCCAATGGCCCGCTTCTGGGCCTGGGTCAGAGAGAAGGGGAGAACGGCCTCGAAGTGCTCCGGGGCGGGGATTTCCCAGGCGGGACGCTGCTTCCGGCCCCGGCTGGAGCGCAGCAGGGACAGGCCCACGGAGAAGATGAAAAACTCCTCAAAAATCAGCCGATGCCTGGCCTGGGCGAGATCCTCAAAGGAGGCAGGGGCGTGGATGTTTCGGTAGGCCGTGACGGCGTCGCAGAGCCCATAGCGGCTTCGCAGCTCCGGAGGCAGCAGCTCCGGCAGCTCCCCCAGGCAGGCCTCCAAAGCCTGCTGGACGGAGCGGGAAATCAGATTGTTGTGGAGTCCCGCGGTGAGGGGATAGATGGGCATAATCCGCCGGGTCAGGACCCCCGGCTGCTCCACGGGCTCGAATACGGGGTTGGTGATCTGATAGCCCATGTAGTCCCCATTGAGAGTTCCGTAGAAATAATACTCCCTGCTGTATTCCAGGTTCCCGGCCACATAGCTCTGGTTGAAAAAGGTCAGATTCAGCCGGGCGGTCTCGTCGGCCACGGTGAGCTTGGTGAGATCCAGACCCTTTCGGATGTGGTGGGTCCGGGGCTGGGAGGTGACAAAGGCCCGGAAGCAGGCGGGCTCGTCCACCTGGAGCTCCGCAATGGGCAAAATCCTGCTTCGATCCTCATAGGTCCGGGGAAAGTAAGAAATGAGATCATAGAGGGTGGTGATTCCCAGATTGGAGAAGGTTTTCGCCCTGGCCTCCCCCACCCCCTTGAGATAGCGCACCGACTCAAACAGACGTGCCATGGGAGCGCCTCCTTTCACTGCGTTCTGTTCGCTGGGCTTATTATAGCAGAAAGTCCCCCGGGAAGCAAACAAAAAAGCGGGACGGGAAGGGAGCTGCTGCACAATCGGAATTTGTCAATCCGTAGGGGCCGGCGTCCTCGACGGCCCGGAGGAATCAGAGAACGGCACGTTCGGGGCGTCGAGGACGCCGCCCCCTACGGAGGCAGCTCCACAAATCCCAAGCTGCATTTCGCGCTTCCTGGCGGCATACAATGCACCGGGAGGGTGATGGGATGGCAATGTCGGTGATTTGGGTCTGTATGCTGGCGCTGGCACTGTTCTGCGGACTGTTGAGGGGGGACGCGGACCTGGGGCGGGCTGCTCTGGCAGGGGCGGGAAAAGCGGTGGAGCTGAGTCTGAGCCTGGCTGGGAGTCTATGCCTCTGGAGCGGCTTTGGCTGCCTTCTGGAGCGCTCCGGCCTCCAAAAGCGCTTGGCCCGGCTTCTGTCGCCGCTGCTGGGGCGGCTCTACCCCAGCGCCCGGCGGGACCCGGAAACCATGGGAGCTTTAAGCGGGAACGTGACTGCCAACCTTCTGGGCCTGGGCAGCGCGGCGACGCCCCTGGGGGTGGCCGCCGTCCGACGGATGCAGGCCCGGGCCGGGACAGAGGAGGCCAGTGACGAGATGTGCCGTCTGGTGGTGATGAACACCGCCTCCATCCAGCTCCTTCCCACCACGGTGGCCGCCCTCCGGGGGACCCTGGGCGCCGACTCCCCCTTTGACATTCTTCCCGCCGTCTGGCTCAGCTCTCTGATCTCCGTCACGGCGGGGCTGGGAGCCGCCGCCCTGCTCCGCCGGGTCTGGGGGAAACTGGAATGACGGAGAGGGGGGAAAGCTGTGAATCTCCTGATTCCGGCCCTGCTGCTGGGGACCTCGGCGCTGGCTCTGGCCCGGGGGGTGGATGTGTATGCCGCTTTGCTGGAAGGGGGACAGCGAGGCCTGGAGCTGGTGAAGACAGTTTTGCCCTCCCTGGTGATGCTGCTGACAGCGGTGGAGCTGCTGCGGGTCAGCGGAGCCATGGACGCTCTGACAAGGCTCTTGACTCCGGCGGCAGCCTGGTTGGGGATTCCCCCGGAGACGGTGCCGCTGATGGTGGTCCGCCCTCTCTCGGGCAGCGCGGCCCTGGCGGTGGGGGCGGAGCTCATGGCAGTTCACGGACCGAACTCCCTTGTGGGCCGTACCGCGGCCGTAATGCTGGGCAGCACGGAGACCACATTCTATACCATATCGGTATATTTTGCCGCCGCCGGAGTCCGCCGGAGCCGTTACGCCATCCCTGCGGCCCTGACGGCGGACCTTACGGGCTTTCTTGCCGCGGCCCTGACGGTGCGGCTGCTGTGATCCTGCGCTTCCATGAAAAAACACTTCGATTTACCCGGGAAGATGCGCCAAAAAAATTGACATTCTGAAAAAAGCGCTTTATAATGGAAGCAGCAGAAAAGAAAGAAGGAGGTTTTCCAAATGATCTGTCCCAACTGCGGAAGAGAAACCAACGGGAAATTCTGCCCCCAGTGCGGAACAAAACTGGATTGCGGCGACACGACCCTGCTCAGCGAGGAGACCAATCCCTGGATGGACAAAGCTCCCATCCCTCAGGAGGCGGAGGCTGAGCCTGCAGGCCAGCCGGAGATCCCACAGGCCCCGGTCCAGGAGCCTGCTGCCCCGCAAAACCAGGACTATCTCCCCAACCAAGGCAGCAACCCCAATCCGGGCTACGCTCCCAATCAGGGCTACAACCAGGGATATGTCCCCAACCAGGGCTATAACCCCAATCAGGGGTACGTCCCCAACCAGGGCTATAACCCCAACCAGGGATATGCCCCCAACCCGGGCTATGTTCCCAACCAGGGCTACAACCCCGGCGGTCAGGGCTATGGCGGCTATCAGACTCCGGCAGCGGCCCTGGGCAATACCCCGGCTCGTCAACTGGTGCGGAAGCTGGGGAGCTCTCCCGCCTTCCTGATTGGCGTTCTGGCAGCCACTCTGAGCTTTGTCATCCTGCTGGTCCGGGGGATCAGCACCTTTATCCAAGGCGCTCAGGTGCTGGAATACTACCGCCATGTGTCGGAGCTTCGGGTCCAGGTCATCAGCACCTTGTCGGGAACGGCTGTGGCGCTGATTATTACACTGGTTTCCGTCCTCTTCCTCTGGTCCATCTACGGAAGCGCCGCCTCCAAGAGCGGACAGCGCATGTCCACCGCGGGCCTGACCTTCTACAAGGTCGTCGCCATTCTGGGGATCATCGCCGCCTCCATCGCTCTGGTGATTACCCTGATCGTCCTGGTGGTTGTGCTGGCCAGCGGCGCGGATTTCGACAGGATTTTCCGGGAGCTGAGTCAGTTGATGGCACAGTATGAGATTCCCGACTGGGGACAGGCGGAGGGACTGCTGCGGCCCATTTTCATCGGCCTGTTGATTGTGCTTCCTGTGGCCATGATCATGGCGCTGATTTATTATGCCAAGCTGATCAAAACCATCAACACCAGCAAGCGGGTGATTCTCCATGGACTGCCGGATGACCGAATCTCTCCCTTTGTGGGGGTGATGGAGATCATTGCGGCGGTGTGCTCGGTTCTCGGCGGCGTCTCCACTCTGGTGAAAAGCGGCATGAACACGGGCGTTATCCTCAACGGTGTCAGCGTGCTGCTGAGCGCGGTTTCCGCAATCTGCTTTGCGGTGGTGCTCTTCCGCTTCCGCAGCGGTATGCGGGCCCTGGGCGTCTACAAGGGCGTCATGCAGCAGAGACCCTACTAATCAGCTCCAAACAGCTCCAAACAAACAGAAAAGCAGGACCGGGCGAAATGCCCGGCCCTGCTTTTCTTAGTCCGTCAATAAATGTGGACCGCGGTGTTCAAGGGGAGATTGTAAACGTAGATGGCGTCCTCGTCCAGCAGACGGATGCAGCCGTTGGAGGCCGGCATGCCGATGGTGTTGTCATAGAGGCCGCCGCCGTCCCGGTCATACTTGGTGGGCCGGGAGTGGAAGCCCCGGGCTTCGTCAAACACGGTGACGTGATGGACGTAGTAGGGATCGTAGACCCAACTGTAGGTGTGGTAATAGAGCTTCACGTCCTCCACAGGGGTGGGGCAGTCGTTCCGGCCGCTGGCAATGGGGCCGGAGCGGATCAGGGTCCAGTGGCCCCGGTAGCCGGAGAAAATGTTGATCCGCTGGGTGTAGAGGCTGACCCAGATCATGTATCCGGTGCTGCTGCCCCAGTTCTTCACGTTGTTGACAAAGTATTCCTTGACAGGGGTGGAGTAGTCCTGGGTGATGTAGTAGGTGCCGCTGAGAATGGCCACGTTGTAGTAGTGGGTCCAGCCCACAGTTCCGTCCGACAGCCGGACCTGGGTGGCGCAGGCCTCCCTGGACTGCAGAATGGTGACTCTGGTTCCGGCGCTGAGATTCCGCTTGTAGCCGGAGAAGCTCTGATCGTCGGGGTTAAAGGAGGTGTAGAGCTTGTCGCTGTTCCGAAGCTGGCCCTGAATATTCTGGGTGCGGACATTTTTGGCGATGTCCTGAACGGATTCCTCCAGATTTACAGTTCCCCGATAGAGCAGGGTCTGTACCCCCTTGTGGGTGATGTACACGGTGAAGGGTACCGTGGGGTGGAAGCCGTCGAGGTAGCTGCTGAAATTGTAGCTGGCGGTGATGACACTGCCCTCCTGCAGCAGATTCCGGGCAGTCCGGGAGATTTCCTTGCCGTCCACAAACCAGACCAGATCACATTCCGACCAGCCCTCGGGCATGTTGGTCAGGCGCAGGCCCATGGTGAGGGTGGGGGCCTTGGAGCTGACCTTGCCGTTGTCGGTCCGGGTAGCCACGGCGTTGCCTGTCGTCTTGTAGGGATTGTAGACGGCGGAATCTACGGCGCAGTAATTGGTGAGCCCCGTTCCCCGCTGGACCAGGGTATTGATTCTGCCGCTGCCGTTGATGTAGACGTTGTACCCCAGCACGTTCATGGTGCCGACGGTTCCCAAGATGGATATGGCGGTGTTGTCCATGGCGTTGACGGTTTGGATGGTGCTGTCTGCACTCTGCACCATGCGGTCAAAGACGTTCACCGTCTGAGCGTTGCAGAAAATGGTGAGGAAACCGTAGGCGGTGACGGTGTCCAGAGGGCTGTCACTGCGGAGATCCACGGGACGGCAGAGAACCAGCTCGTGAATGGAGCAGCCCAAGAGATTGAGATTCAGCTTGTCGTTGCCCTGGAGAATCAGCCGCCCGGTGACGGTGAGGCCCTCCAGGGTCAGGCTGGTTTCGTCGGTGGAGAGCAGCAGATCGCCGTGAATGGTGGTGTTGGGGGCCACATAGCTGCCGCCGAGACCCATCTGACCGGTGAAGTCGGTCTGATCCAGGGTGGGGCCGATCTGGGTCAGCAGGCGGGAGAGCACCTGCACCACCTCCGCCCGGGTGATGACTCCCTTGGGGTTCAGATTGACGCCGTCGCCGGCGATCTGGCAGGTTTCGATCATGGCGGCCAGATCATCCGCGGCCCAATCGCTGACGTCCTTCCAGTCGGCAAAGCGATAGATGGCCTGGCGGTTGGTACCCTTCACGCCGAACATCCGGGCCATAGCCACAAAGGTTTCCTCCCGGGTGATGAGCTTGCCGGGGGTGAGGGTGGTGGCGTTGGGGTCCGCCAGGGGCAGAATCCCCAGGGAAACAGCCCGGGCCATGGGGCCGAAGTACCAGGCTTCGGGGTCCACGTCCGTGAAGCGGTCCATGGAGGCCTGCTTCTGGGTGTTGAGGATCTTCTGGAGAATGGTGATCACCTCGGCGTGGGTGATGTTGGCGCCGGGGTCCAGATTGTTGTCGCCCTTGCCCACCATGATCCCGGTACGGACGGCAAAGATCAAAGCTCGCCTTGCCCAGTAGTCGGGAATGGAGTACTTCTCGATGATTTCCTCGTCGGTCATTTCAGAGACCGGCTTTTCGGGGGGCTCCGGCTCCGTGGGTTCCGTTACCTCAGGCTCCGTCACCTCGGGCTCCGTCACCTCGGGCTCTGTCACCTCAGGCTCCGTTACCTCAGGCTCCGTTACCTCGGGCTCCGTGGTCTCCACGGGCTCCGTTTCGATGGGCTCGGCGGGCTCCGTGGTCTCCGCAGGCAGGGCGCTTACAAGCTCCTGGGACGGGACTTCCTCCGCAGGACGAATGGGCTCCGCGGCGTATACGCAGGTTCCCAGAAGAACCAGGCAGAGCCACAGGGCAATGAGACGGACACTCTTTCGCATGGCATTTCCTCCTTTGCGGCGCCGAAGCTGCGGCGCGCACCTATTATACATATAGAATACTTCAAGCTGATGGAAAAAGCAAGCCCCAAAGTGCCGAGAGAAAGAATTTCTTGACATTCTCCCAAAAGCTGTTACAATATCAAGAACCGGGCGACGTCTCAGGAATCTCACCAGTGGAGGAAAGAAATTTGAAACTCAACACCCGCCGAATTGCCTTTGCGGGCATTCTGGCCACGGTTTACGCGGCCCTTACCCTTGCCACCGCCGGATTTGCCTTCGGCCCGGTTCAGTTTCGGATTGCGGAGGCGCTCACGGTGACGTGCTGCTTCACCCCCGCCGGGATTTTCGGTATGGTGGTGGGCTGCATGGCGGCGAACCTGGCCTCCTTCGTCTCCGCCTGGGATTTCCTCATCGGCTCCTTTGCCACCCTGCTGGCCTGCCTGATTACCTGGAAAATGTCCCGTTCCCTGGAGAAAAAGCCCTGGCTTGTCTGGCTGATCCCCCTGCCTACCGTCCTTTGCAACGCGGTGATTGTGGGGGCGGAAATCGCCTTCTTCTTTGACGACAGAGCCTTTTTGCCCGCCTGGGGGCTGAACGCCCTTTCCGTCGGCGCCGGAGAGGCCGCGGTGATGTACGCGCTGGGGCTGCCCCTGCTGTATCTGCTGCGGCGCAACCAAAGCCTGTCCCGCCGCCTGGCGGAAATCTGACAGGAAGCTCCATTCTTATAAGACGCGATTTCTGACCAAAAGGTTTACAATTCCCAGAAAAAAAGAAAAAAAACGGCCCCGCCGGAGCGCTGCGCTCCGGCGGGGTTTCGTTCAGGATTCGGTTCGGCGCTCCAAGGCAGTGATTTTGTCCACCCGACGCTGATGCCGGCCTCCCTGGAACTCCGTGTCCAGAAAAATATCCACCAACTCCAGAGCAGTGGCCGCCGTGGTTATGGCGGCGCCCAGAGCCATCATATTGGCGTCGTTGTGCTGCCGGGTCAGCCGGGCGCTCATGTGGTCATGGAGCAGGGCGCAGCGAACGCCGGGAATCTTGTTGGCAACGATGGAGACGCCGATTCCCGTGGTGCAGCAGACGATGCCCCGGTCACAGACTCCCTCCGCCACCGCCCTGGCGGCGGGAGCGGCGAAATCAGGATAATCACAGCTATCCTTGCTGTAGGTGCCGAAATCCTTGTACTCCAGGCCCCGGGCCTCCAGATGGGCCTTGATGGCCTCCTTCAGCTCCAGAGCGCCGTGGTCACAGGCGAGTGCGATCATAGAATTGTCCTCCTTGGAAAAGATTGCATAGGCTTGTTTATGCCAGCCGCTCCAACAGTCCGGCGGTCAGGGGGACGTACCAGGCGGCGGCGTGAATGAGAAGATACCAGACCGTTCCTGCCAGGGTCAGAAGAATGGCGCCCACGCGCTTCTTCCCCACATCGGCGTCCCGCAGAATGCAGGCGGTGTTCAGGCACAGCCCCAGACTCAGCGCATAGGAGCCGGTGAGCAGCCAGACCAGCAGCAGGCATGCCAGCACGGCCAGGACGAATACGCCCCGGGCGTCCCGACGCTTCCTGGCCAGGATCCAGGCCGAACAGCAGCCCCACAGGCCAAAGCCGAAGAGGGGGGCGTCCACCAGCAGATCCACAGTCATACCCAGAGAGGGAATCTGGAACAAATACTGCTCCGCGCCGCGCAGCAGGGCGACACAGAGTTTTGGCAGCCGGTCGAGGGTCAACAGAGCCAGCGCGCTTCTCTGGAAACCGAATATCAGAAAGCGCTGGAGTACGACAGCCAGCAGCCAGGTCAGAAGCCAGATCAGCAGGGCAGCCAGCAGAGCCACCCCGAGGCTGACCCCGGAGAGCTGACGGCTGCGGCGCTGAGCAATCAGCTTGTACCAGTGGACCAGAGGAAAGCAGGGCAGCAGCCAGATCAGAGCGGGACGCAGCGCCAGGATCGGCGCAAGGCAGAGAACAGAGAGCAGATACAGCAGCTCCGCCGGGAAGCCGGGCTTCTCTGCCCGCAGCCAAAGAATCAAAAACAGCAGGGCCATAGCCAGGAAGCAGCCCTCCATATGTCCCCGGCTTACGGAGGCGGAGAACAGCAGGGTTCCCGGGAGGGCCACCCAGGCACTGTCAAACAGAGCAATCAGCAAACAGTAAAGCGCGGCTGCGCCCAGAATGCTCAGGCAGAGGCGCAGAATGCCATAACGCAGGGGAAAATAGAACCAGGGCTGCTCCACCAGCAGCATTCCGGTGTTCACCAGTCGAGCGGCCGCAAAGACGCCTGCCAGAAGAGCGGAAATCAACAGTCCCCACCAGCGAAGCCGGGGACGCCGGGGCAGGACCTTGTGGAAGGGAAAGCCGCCGCTGCGATAATTCCGCACCCAAGACAGGGGCTTCGGACTCAGCTCCATGGCCCTGGCCGCGGATAAGCGCCACCAAAGCCCAAAAGCCAAAAACAGAAGGGAGGCCGCGATCACGGGCCAATAGGGGAGATACTTGTCAATCAACTGCATCTCAGTCACCTCCGCCTACAGTATACCAAATTCTCCCGGCTTTGGCAACCGGGATTTTTCCGGAAACGGGGTTTTTTATAAAGGGCGGTCCGGCATTCCCGGAAGAGTTATCCCCGGAGGTGCCGCTTATTTCTGTTTTTTTTCATTCTTTTCGGGAACATCCCGGGAAAAGGGACGTCTAATAAATGCAAACTGTACAACAGGAGGAACGTATCATGAGAGGAAGAAAACTGATTGCCTGTTTGACCCTGCTGGCCCTGCTGGCGGGGCTGCTGGGCGGCTGCGGCGGCGGGGAGAATCCCACCCAGGCATCATCCACCGAGACCGCCCCGGAGTCCGTCCCCACAAGCCAGGCCCCGGAGCCCAGCGACACTCCGGCTCCGGAGACGGAGGAGCCTGAGAATCTGTTCCGCTTCACCCGGGAAAATTTTCCCCGGCTGGACGGCTCTACCGCCTGCGTCCCCATGGCGGAGGCCGTGTGCTCCGTGCTGCTGGGGGAGAGCCGGGAGAACCTGGGAGATCTCGTCCAGTTTAACCGTACCACCCAGTCCTATCGCAATCTGATGTATGGGGAATGCGATCTGATCCTGGCCAGCCAGCCCAATGCCGCCGTCTTTGAGGAGATGGAGGAGGAGGGCTTTGTCTGCGACACGGAGCAGCTCTGCACCGACGCTCTGGTGTTCCTGGTGAATGAGAACAACCCCGTGGAGAACGTCAGTACCCAGGAGCTTCGGGACATCTACACCGGAAAGATCACCAACTGGAAGGAGCTGGGGGGCGAGGACGCGCCCATCATTCCCCTCCAGCGGAACGAGAGCGCCGGGTCCCAGGCGCTGATGAGGAAGCTGGTGATGGGGGACCTGGAGATGATGGAGGCCCCCCAGGAATACATTCCCGGCTCCATGGGGGAGCTGATGAGCGTCGTAAAGAGCTACGACGGGAGCGCCAACGCCATTGGCTACTCCGTGTATTACTACGCCCACGATATGGAAATGGCAACGGGTCTGAAGCTGCTGAAGGTGGACGGCGTGGAGCCCTCCTTCGAGAGCATCCGGGCGGAGGAATATCCCCACCTGAACCCCTACTACTGCGTCATCGACCATAATACCCCGGTCAACAGCCCCACCCGCATCCTCTATGACTGGCTTATGAGCCCGGAGGGACAGTCTCTGCTGGAGGCGGAGGGCTACGTGACAAAGCCCTGATCCTGCGCCGGAAACCATGAGAATTCAAAGGGAGGCGAAGATATGAAAAGAATCGTTCTGCCGATCCTCTGCGTCCTGCTGCTCCTGTCCGCCTGCGGCGGGTCCCCCGCTGTCGCCCCAAGCACCCTGGCAAGTACGGCCCCCGCGGAGCGCGTCACCACGGCCCCTCCCCCTTCGGAGAGCTCTGCCGCCCCTGAAACCGGGACGGAGCAGACGGAAGCCGGTACGGAGCCTGCTCCGGAGAGCGGGGACTCCCTGAAAGTTATCGAGGCGGAGAGCGGGGAGTCCCTGGAATACACCGAGGCGGATTCCTGGGAGGCTCTGAAATACACCGAGGAGGAGACCGAGGCGCCGACCCCCGAGCCGGTGGATTGGATCGTTCACACGGACTGGTCCGCCTATCAGCCCAAGCTCAAGTCCAAGGTAAGCTACACCCGTTTGGCTCCCGGCCCCCTGGATCATTTTGAGCCCTCGGAGGACTACGGAGGGGTTTACCCCTATGTATCCGAGTGCTTGTACTGGGGAGGCTATAGAGGCTATGACGATCGAGTCGGCAACCGCTACGGACTGGCGGACAGAACCGGGCGGATTCTCACCGATGGGATCTATGACGCGGCGTATCAAATGGGCGGACAGATTGGAGAGGACTACGTCCATCAGCCCTTTTGGATTGTGGGCCAGCAAACGGAGGTCATTCCCCATTCCTGGAGCGACGGAGAATACAGCGGATCCTGGTATGAGGGAGAATACCGATACGGTGTGATCTCCATGGACGGCAGCTTTGCCCTGGACTGCGAGTACGAGGACGTCAACGGCCTGGGTCAGGGCTTCTACTGCGTGGATAGCGGGGATACGCATTCCTTTACCGTGTACAATGAAGACGGAAGCATCCGCTTTACCTCGGACGATTTGCTCTGGGATACGGAGTTCGACTGGTTTCGTTTGGAGTATGAGGCGAGCTGCTACAAGCTTTCGCTGAGTTCCTACGGAGAGGGTGCGGAGGAAACAGTGCGCAGCCGCTGGTTTGACGGGGACGGGAACTGGATTCTCCGGGAGTACTACGACTGCGGCCAGCTCCACGACGGACTGCGCCAAGCCAGCATGGACGGCAGATCCTATGGCTATGTGGATGAATCCGGCGCCTGGGTGATTGATCCCATCTACACGTCCTTCGAGGAATATCAGGACGGATGCTTTCTCCTGACCCGGATAGAAGACGGGCGCCGGGTGGCGCTGGACTCCCAGGGCAGGGAGCTGCTGACTGCCCCGGAGGACGGATGGCTGGAGCGCGCACCCTGCGGGTTTTACGTTACGTACTACGACGAAGACTACTACGATGTGAGTGGTTCTGCCTATTATGACCGGGAGGGCAAGCTCCTGCTGGAAGCGGATCACCGCGTGGGATGTATTGACGCGGATACGTTTTATGAAGCCCGGGGGGAGAAGACCAGAGTCTTTCGCCTCTCTACAGATCAGGAAATCATCCTGCCCTGCGACCAACATTTCAGTTTATTCGATCGCTGTGCGGCACCCTGGCAAGGGAAACTGAGCTTGGGCTATCATTGCACCGACCATGAAGAGGAAAAGCATTATTTCATTCCCTCGGATTTGTCGGAGCTGCTGCCCATGGGAAGCTGCCGAGACTATGACGATCGGATCTTCGCGGGAAGGTGTCAGAATCTGACGGACGCGTCCGGGGAGGCCTGGTTTCTGTACTGGAACGGCAGAGCCTGGCAGGGTCTCAATGAGGCGGGGGAAGAAATCACAATCCCCATCCGCTGCCCGTGCCCCGATATCTACGACGAGATCATCTGCGGAATGACGGACCGGGATTACTGCTTCTGCACCCGCTCCGGGGAAATCGTGTTCCGCTATCCCCTGGACAGCAAGGATTGACGAGGAACAGCCGGGGAAGGGAGGGGCCTCATGGCGGGAAAGTATGACGACATCATCCATCTGAAGCGGCCGGTTTCCCGGAATCACCCTCCCATGCCCATGGAGGAGCGGGCAGCCCAGTTTTCTCCCTTCGCGGCCCTGACAGGCTACGAGAAGGTGATTCAGGAGGCCGCCCGGCTGACCGCCCGGCAGATCGAGCTGGACGAGGACGCCAAGCAGGAGCTGAACCGGGAGCTGTTGGAGCTGGCTGCCCGGACTGAGCCCCCCGGTGAGCCCGTGGAGCTGGAGCTGACCTGGTTTGTGCCGGACGGTCTGAAGCTGGGGGGAGAATACCTGACCCGGAGGGTTTCGGTCCGCCGGGTGAATCAGAGCTGCGGGCTGCTGGAGCTGACGGACCGCTCTGTCATTGAAATCAGCCGAATCCTGTCCCTCCGTCTGCCGGAGGGCGGGAGGGAAGGCCGTTGAAGGGGGAGGAGAAAATGGAAAATGAGCTGCTGGAGGCCCGCTTTCTGGAGGCAGTGGCCGCGGGCATCCGGGGGCGCCGGGTGTGCTGGGAGCCTCTGCCGCCGGAGGACTGGAGCGCCCTGTTCCGGCTGGCGGAGAGCCAGAAGCTCCTTCCTCTGCTGACGGACGCGGTCTGCGAATGCCCCGGACTTCCGGAGCTGGAGCTGTTTTCCGCCTGCCGGGGGGCGGCCAGACGGCAGGTGCTGCTGCAAACCCGGAAGGACGCCGCCTTTCTGGCCCTGTATGCGCGTCTGGAGCAGGCGGGCATCCCGGCCCTTGTGGTAAAGGGCAGCCTCTGCCGCTCCGTCTACCCCAAGGGCGCGCTGCGGATCAGCGCGGATGAGGACCTGCTGGTGGAGGAGAAGGACTTCTCCCGGGCCTGCCAGGTCCTGGCCGGGGCGGGACTGCTGTCCCAGCCGGGTCAGGACCCGGCGCTGGCCTCGGAGCTGGAGTGGAGAAGCCCGGACGGGCTGTTGTTTATCGAGCTGCACAGGCAGCTCTTTCCCCCGGACTCCGGCCCCTTCGGGCTGCTGCAGAGCGTGTTTCAGGGAGTCTTCTCCCGGGCGGAGCTCTATCCCCTGGAGGGAGGGCAGAAGCTCCGCTCCCTGTCGCCCCATGACCATTTGCTCTATCTTCTCCTCCACGCCCTGAAGCACTTCATCCGCACAGGCTTCGGCCTGCGGCAGATCTGCGACGTGGGCCTGTGGGCGGAGCGCTGGCACGAGAAGATCGACTGGGCGCTGCTGCGCCGTCAGACGGAGCAGGTTCAGGGCGCGGCCTTCTGCGCCGCGCTCTTTGCCATTGCGGAGGAGCGGCTGGGGATTTCCCTGGAGCTTCCGGCCCTGTGGCGGCAGGAGGTCCCGGACCCGACGCCCATGCTGCGGGATCTGCTGGAGGGAGGGGTTTACGGCTCCGCCACCAGGACCCGGGAGCACACGGCCCGGATCACCCAGGACGCCGTGGCGGCCCAGCGGCAGGGCAGACGCTCCGGGCTGCGAAGCACCCTCTTCCCCCCGGCCAGGTCTTTGGAGCAGGAGTACCCCGTTCTGAAACAGCACCCCGGCCTGCTTCCCCTGATTTGGCAAAAGCGGCTGCTGCGCTATCTCCGCCAGGTAAGGACCGGACCTGAAGAGGACCCGGGAGAAACCGTCCGGCTGGGGAAACAGCGTCTGGAGCTGCTTCGGAGCTATGGGATTCTGAGGGATGACACAAAGTAATACAGAAACAGGCGCGTCTCCGAAGGGGCTTCGGAGACGCGCCTGTTTGATTCGGTGATCAGCCTGCGCGGTTGGCCTGGTAGAGGAAGGTGACGATCTGGGCTCTGGTGCAGGTGGCCCCGGGGCTGAAGCTGACGGAGGAGGTGCCGGTGGTGACGTGGTGCTGGATGGCCCAGGCAACCGCGTCCCGGTAGTACGCGCTCTCGCTCACGTCCCGGAAGGGCAGGGAATCGGACTCCGGGATGGGGGAGCCCTTGGCCCGCCAGAGGAAGGTGATGATCTGGGCTCGCTGACACACCGCGTCGGGGCTGAAGCTCACCTCGGAGCTGCCGCTGGTGATGCCCTGTTCCTTGGCCCAGATCACGGCGCTGCGGTAATAGGCGTCCGCCGGAACGTCCAGGAAGGGGCAGCTCCCGCTCTGGGGCGTCGGGGAGCCGGCCGCCCGCCACAGGAAGGTGACTGCCTGGGCTCTGGTGCAGCCCAGCTCGGGGCTGAAGCTGCTGGGGCCGGTGCCGGCGGTGATGTGCCGGGTCAAGGCCCAGTCAATGGGCAGGTGCGCCCAGTGCTCCGCCGGGGGCATGTCCAGGAAGGCCCGGCCGGGGCAGGAGGCGCCGCCGTCACAGTGCTCGTCAAAAATGTCCGGGGGAAGCTCAGAGTCCTGGGGGGCTGCCGGATCGGGGGAGGCGGCGTTGGCGCTGAAGGCTGAGAATACAATGATAAATACAAAAATCGCCAGGGCGAGAAGAATTTGAATTGTACGTTTCATTTGCGTCCCTCCTATGGGAAAATATCAGGGGGCAGAATGGGGAGGCCCCCGCTGCCCTCTCCGCCCTCCGGGGGGGCGGGGCTTTGCTCCGTTTCCTGCTCCGCAGGCAGGGGAGCGGGAGACCCTGTGGGTTCAGACGGAGAAGACTCCGGGCCGCCGCTCCTGGGCTCCTGGGTGGGAGCTGTCTGAACAGGGGGCTGGGGGTCCTCGCCGGAAGCCGTGGGGGCGGAAGGCAAGCCGGTAGAGTCCCGGAGCTCCGGGTCCTCAGTCTGGGAGGGGACGGGAGTCTGCTGATCTGCCCGGAACTCGCCTTCGGGAAGGGGTCCGGCCTCCAGACTTGGCAGGGTGGGCGGCTGCGCCTGCTCCTCCCGGAGAACGCCGGTGCTGAGCAGCAGCAGGAGCCCGATTCCCAGCAGGGCCGCCCCCAGGACGAACCAGATTGTTTTTTTCAAGACGGCACCTCCAGTTGATTCGGAATTCCCAGCTCCTCCAGCAGCGCCTTTGTCATGGCGCAGGGGTAGGCGGGGGGGCGATCGAAGCCCAGGGTTTCGCAGTAGCACTTTGCCAGGCAGATGTGGCAGAGCTCCCGATACCGGCACTCCGCGCAGGCGGGGGGATAGCGCAGAGCGCTTACGGCGTCCCGCACTGTCTCCCAGGCCTTGGCAAAGCCCAGCTCCGGGACGCTGGCTCCGGGCTGGGGGAGCATCCCGCAGGGGAGAAGGGTTCCGTCCCAGCACAGCCAGAAGGAGCTGCGCCCGGACCGACAGTAACGGCACTGGTCCTCAGACTCTCCCGGCAGGCTCAGACTTCGTTTCAGCTCCTCCATCTGCTCCCGGGTCAGGCGCTGACGGATGGTTTCTGCCTCCAGCCTGCCCATTTGCTCCGGGGGAAGCCTCTGGGGAAAGTCCGGGCTTCCCGTCACCCGTACCGGGGGGAAGAGATAGGCGGCCTTTTGCAGATGGGCGCCCAGCTCCCGGGCTTTTTGGGCGATCCGTTCCCGGTCTCCGTAATTCTCCGGGGTGAGGGTCAGATTCAGCTTTACGTCCACCCCGGCCTGACGCAGAGTCCGGATGTTCCGAAGCACGGTGTCATAGGCGGGAACCCCGCAGAGGGATTCATAGACCTCGTTGGAGGTGCCGTAAAGACTGATGTTCAGGCGGTGGGGCGGGTCCCGGAGAAGCTGCTCCAGCAGCTCTCCTTGGAGCAGATAGCCGTTGGAATTGACGGAAATCAACAGGCCCATGGACTTCAGTCCCCGCAGAAGCTCTATAAAGTCCGGCCGAAGGCTGGGTTCGCCCCCGGTGAGAAGCAGAAACACCAGACCGCAGCGGCAGGCCTCTTCTCCGATGGCCAGCCATTGCTCCGTGCTGAGCTCCCGGCCCCGCCGCTGCTGCTCCTCCCGGCTGAGATGGACATAGCACATCCCGCAGTGGAAGTTGCAGCGGGGGGTCAGCTCAAAATTGCCCGCCACCGGGAAGCCCCCGGCGGCGGCTTTGTGATGCAGATAAGCGGAAAGTCTGGGCTCAGACATAGATGCCCTCCTCTTTTAAGGCCGCCTCCAGGCAGCGCACAGCCGCCTCGTCGGGGGTGCAGCTCAGCCGCAGCATGGGGACCTGGCGGTGGATTTGTTCGGTGAGGGCGATGACCTGCTCCGTGGCCCTCCAGCTTCTGGAATCGTAGCTGCAGCCGGAGAGAAAGGCCACATAGGCCGCCTTCAGATCCACCCGGCTGATTTCGTTGTCCGGCCTCTGTTTCAGCAGGACAATGGCTGCCACAGGGAGCTTTTCATTGACGCAGATGCCGGAGGTCCCGCAGAAGGGGGAGCCGCAGGCAGTCCACACCCCGTCGATCTGACGCAGCAGAACCCGGTCGCCGTTAAGCACCTCGGCGTTTTGATGCCTTTGCCAAAGCCCGGCCTGGGTGGACTTCCCGATCTGCTTGCGTCCGGTGAAGAGAATGGCCTTGCCGTTCCAGCGGATGAAGGAGGCGTGGAGAAACACCGCGCCCCGCTCCAGAAAGGCTCCGGGCAGATCCAGCCAGCGGAGGATCAGATAGGAGCCCAGCCCGGCCGCCGCGTCAGGTATGATTTCCGCCAGCAGCGAGCCCGGGGCCAGCTCTGTGATACGGTAGAGGATTTTGCTTTTATCCTCTGTTCTGCAAACCCGGATTCTCCGGCCCTCCGGGTCGGAGAATCGGGTCTCGCCCACCATTGCGATCTCCACCCCTGCCGGAAAGGGGAGAAAGGGTTCCTCCCGCACCGTCAGGTGGAGGTCCGAACCCTGACGACATTCCTTACGGAATGCCGCCAGGTATTCGGATTCATGAAAGGGGAATGAATCCAGGCTGACCTGGAAGCCTCCGATCTCATAGGTGAAGGGATTGCCGGAGGGAAGTTCAGGAGCTGTAGACATTGTTCCACTCCGCGGGAGCATGGTAGCAAAACCAGTTCCGATCGTCGATGTTGGTGTCGTCGCAGATCAGATCATTGTTGAAGATGTTGATTACCTCCCCGATTTCCAGAAGGTCCTTGGGATTGACGGCGCAGGCGCCCTCCCCCAGATTGGCGATTCCCTCGCAGCCGGAGGAGATGCTGTCCGACAGAGAGAAGCTTTCATATTGGATTTTGGGCTTTTCATAGACTTTTTTCATTGGGTGTACTCCTTAGTTCCGGGAGAAATAGGTCTGAGCGGCATCACCGAATTTCATCATGGCCAGCACCAGGTCGGACAAGCCGGGCTCCTGGGCCTTGCTCTGGGCATAGGATTCGATGCTGTAGCGCAGCGTATCGCTGACGGAGTCTCCTGTGCTCTTGTCGATTAGCTCCGCGGAGACCACGGTCCGCATCTGGGTTGCGTCCAGACTGTCCAGAATCGCCAGATAAAGCTGTCGGCCGTTGAGATTTTTGGCTTCAAAGTCGGAACCGTCAATCAGAGTCTCATGCACGTTGGCGCCGCTGTAAGTCCAGCTCAGTCGCAGGGCCAGATCCTCCGGAGCCAGGCCGCTTGTGGACAGATCCAGGTAGTAGTTCAAGGTGACCCGACGCTCCAGGCTCAGGGAGCAGCCCTCGAACCAGACCTGGGCGTTTTCCTGCCGGTCCAGGCCGCTGTGGTCCTCCAGAACCGGCGGGGTCTGGGTGGCCCAGGCCTGCTGTTCCGCGGTCAAATCGGCGTTTACGGGATGCTCCGGATCTACCCCAAAGTATTGCTGGGCCTCAGCGCCGTAGTTCAGCATGTCCACCAGCAGGGTCCGCAGGTCCTGATCCTGGGTCTTTTCCAGCATATTCTCGGCGTACTGCCGGACGCTGTAGCTCAGGGGCTGGCTCATGTGATCCTGGTCATCCACCCGGTAGAAGAGTCGGGCGGTGACTTCACGGCCCATCTCCGCGGCGGAGATGTCGCCAAAGCTGTACATTCTGCAGGGCATATCTCCCAGCATGGCCTGCTCATAGGCATATTGGGTCACGGTCACTTCGCCCTCTGCCGTCTGCTTGGTGAAGACCACATAGGGGTTCACCGCGCCCACCAGCAGGCTTTCGGGGACATAGAAGTGCAGGGAGAAGTCGCTCTCCAGGCTGACGCTGGCTCCGGCGAAGTCACTGAGCTCGTCCAGAATGACCGGGAGCACCGTTCCGCTGTGGAGGAGGTCCAGTATGGTCTCGGTATCCTCGGAGGAGAGGAGAGAGAAGCCCACCAGGTCGTCTGCCAGGGCGTCCCCGTCCTGATATGTGACCTTCATGCTCCGCAGGGATACCACGGCGCTGCCGGTGTTGGCGATGCGGATGAACTCGCTTTCATTCCCGTTCCAGCGGATGAAGTCGGAGAAGTCGTAGTAGCACTCGGAGCTGGTGTTCAGAGACAGCTTGGAGGACTCCAGAATCTCTCCGTGATCCCCGGGGATGCTGGCCACCTGAAGGGCGGCATTCCCGTCAGCCTGGAAGACCTTCTTGGCGCTGATGTGGATCTGGTCGATGGAAGCGCTGCTGCCCTTTGTCAGCTTGAAGGCAATGGCCTGACCGGGTTCCAGGTAGATCTCGTTGTTGGGGCCGTACTGTTTGAACTCGTCCAGGGTGATCTGGCTTCCGTCGATGCCGTCCACCATGACGCAGTATGTTAGCTGTGATTCGTCCTGATCCTCGCTGCCGTAGCTGCCCTGCCCCAGAAGCAGGTTCCGCAGCTCCAGGAACTGAGGCCAGCCCTCGTGATCCTGGAGGTAGTAGTCGGTGTCCAGATTCTGGGCGGGGGTGTAGATCCGCACGCCGTCGATGTAGACGTCGTAGCCCTTCTTTTCGCTGGTGTGGTCGAAGAAGGAGGAATACAGGGGCTGGACCACCACGGTGTAGGTGCCGTAGGACATGGTGGTGTAGCCGCCGTTGGTGAGATCCTTGATGACCCGGTCCATGGAGGAGATGACAGGCACTTGGTACAGGGTTTCGCTCTCGCCCTGGGCAGGCTGCCAGTTGTAGTCCTCCCGGTAGTAGATGAAGGTGGTGATCTCCGGCTCCTCCCCTGCCTTCACAGGGGCGGGCATGGCGTCCAGGATGGGAATGCCGTTCTCCTTCCCGGTGGGCTTGGTTTCCATACCCGGGCAGGGCTGCTTCGCCACTCGCCAGACGTGGGCTTCCTTGTCCCATACGCAGTAGTACCGGGTGAAGGATTTACTCGCGGAGCGCTGGAAGCCGTAGAAGCTGTCCACAGACCAGGTGGCCACCTTCTTGTCCTCGTTGACCTCCGTCCCCTCGTAGACGAACACCCGGAAATAGCCGGTGTTGCCGCTGGTGACGGAAAGCAGGTCGAAGCCTGTGCCGGTGAAGGTAAACTGCGCGGTGGGCCATTGTTTGTAATGGGGGTCGTTCGGATTCAGATAGGAATTGTCCATGTGGACCTTCCGCACGGTACCCAGGCTGTAGGTGCTGCTGTTGTTGTACTCCCGGTCGTAGCCGTAGACGGAGTTATAATCCTCCAGATCCAGGCCGGGACGGTCCTCGTCCTGCTCTCCGTCGTGGATGTCCTCGGGGTCGGGAGTCTGATCGTCCTGGCCGTTTTCCTCCGGCTCCTGGGTGGGAAGAATCTTCTCCCAGTCCTGGTCGGGCGTGAAGGAGATGAAGTCCTCCTCATAGTAGATGTTGCTGGCGGGGACCACTGTGAGCTTGGTATAGTAGTTGGCACCCTTTTCGTTTTGCAGGGCTACAATCAGGGAAATGGGCTTGTCGAACATCATGCTGCCGGGGACGTAGGTCAGCTTGGTCACGGGAGCGCCGCCGCTCTTGGCCGGGACGCGGAAGCTGCCGTACTGGGGCCGCGCCCCCTCCTGGTGCGTGACAGGGGTGGGATTGTTTTCCTGCTTGACCACATCCAGGGCCGTCTGCAGCAGCTCGTCTCCCTGGCTGTCCTTGGTGCTGTAGATGGAAGCCTGATTCAGCTCGCTCTCGGGGAGCAGGCCTGCCACCTGGAAGCCGTCGGCGGGATAGCCGTACTTCATTTTCAGATAGTCCACCACGCTGACGCTGACGGGGAGACCGAAGTCCACCACCACAGTCTGTTCGGAGACGGACTGATTCGTGATCTTGGCCACATAGCCGCCGGTCTTGTCGGCGTCGAAGCTCAGCTTGTCCGCCGTGTCCGCGTCGGCGTAGGCAGTGCCGGAGATATAGCCGGTCACAGCAGCCTCCGTGACGGAGTACCTGTAGTAGAACACCTGGGTTGCTGCGGTTCCGTCTACCGTCACCGTTCTGGTGCCGGAGGCGGGTTTGCCGGTGAGCTGCTTCGTCCAGACGTTGGGAGTGAAGGGGTTTGCGTCCTCCGCCGTCAGGGTGACGGTTTCCGTCACGGACGGCACATCGGCAATGGGATTTCCGTCCTTATCCACGGCGACCCGGGTCACGGTGAACTGGACGCTCACAGGCGTTTCGGAATTTGCGCGCAGCCCCAGACTGCCGTCCATGTCGTTCCAGATCTTGTGGAGGGTGAGATCCACCGTGGGCAGGCAGGGGTTCTGCATCTCCGCAGTCTCCGGGGTCATGGACTGCAGATTCGGAAGCAGGAGGGTGTCCTCCATCAGCTTCACCTTGGCGTCGGTCTCGAAGGGAGCCGCAGGCGGCGTTTCCTGAGTGTGGGGAGTGTTGTTGAATTTGTCGCCGGTTTCCTTGGCGCTTTGTCCGTTGGCGCTGTAGTTGGATTCGTCTGTGTAATGTCCGGTGAAGGGTCCTACCCTCTGGGTGGAGTCCGTGGCGGTTTCGGAGAGCTTGGCGTGGGAACCCCGCGCCACGTCACAGTTGACCGCCTCGCAGTTGACGATTTCGCCTAACTGGTTGAAGGCGACGAAGCCGCCGGCGTAGCCGTTGCGATGGGTGCCGTCCTTGTCCTGCTCCGCGCCGCCGGCGAAGACGTCAAAGCCCCTGTCGATGCCGGTGACGCTGCTGTTCTTCACGGTGGTGTAGAACGCGGGAATCAGACCAATGTTCAGGTTGCTGTGTTCCGGGTCAATGAGGCCGTCCTCGTTGCAGGGCAGCTCAATGTAGGAATCGCCCAGGGTGATTCTTGCCAGATCCGTGGAGTCTCCCGTGTCGCTGGCCCGGGACAGAGATACGGTGATGGGAATGCCCAGCAGGGTAACGCCCAGGGTGTTTCCGCCGTCCAGCAGGGAGACGGACAGTGCCTTGCCAAGAATGTTCAGATTCAGGCCGTTGCCGCTCTGGAGCTCAGGGAAATAGAGCAGCTCCAGCAGTTCGTTCACCAGGGTCAGCAGACCGGCCAGCAGCACAGAGCTGGCCTGGAGCTCCACCAGGAAGCCCTTGGTGGTCTTGCCGATGAAGCCGCCGGCGATTTGGTCGCTGATCACCAGCTTCAGATTGGAGGCGGTACAGGGCAGAGCTTGCTCCTCCTCCGTGATGGTGGCGGGCTTGAAGCCGATCTTCGCCAGATCCGCGAAGCCCACAAAGCCGCCCGCAATGGCCTCAGAGCCGCCGGCAGCCCGGACCACATAGCCCGCGTCGATGCCGGAGACGGTGGAGCTCACCACCCGGGAGCCCATGACGTCCCCGACGCCGGCCTGGGCGTTCAGCAGATTGGCCTGGCTCACCAGAGAGGCGCTGTCAGCGTCTACGACGCCGCCCTTTCCGCAGTGGCCGATGAAGCCGCCTGCATAGTTCAGACCCTGCACCTCATTGAGCTTGGTTACATGGGCGTTTTCCACATGCCCGTCCAGCAGCGCGCCGCCGAAGCCGCCGGCGCAGCCGGAGTAGCGGGTGGAGTTCATGGTGCCGCTCTTTTCCTCGCCGGAAACCCGGACGGTGAAGCCCTCCGCAACGCCGCTTACGTCGGAGTTGTAGATGTAGGGCCGGAAAATATCAAGCGCGGAGATGTTGCCCAGATTTGCCAGGGACAGCAGGTTGGTTTTGCCCTCCGCCAGGGACGCGGCGCTGCCCTCATTGGCAACGCCCAGGAAGCCGCCGGCGTAATATTGGGCCTCTACGCCCCGGAGATTCTGGATTTTGATGTTGGCGTCCGTGAGGGTTTTGTCCTCGTCGTTGCCGATGATGGCGCCCTCCATGGTGCCGACAAAGCCGCCGGCTGTCAGGGGAACATGCTTGGTGGTGACGGTCTCGCCCCCGGCCTGGGTGCTTTCCGTCCAGCCGCCCACGGTGAAGCCCCATTCGGGGTCCGCCACGGTGACGGAGGCTTTGCGAACGGTGGAGACCGTGGCATTCACCAGGCTCAGCAGATTGGTGGCGTTGTCCCCGCCGGTCTTTACCACGGCGTCCAGCAGATCCTGGAGAGGACCCTCGCTGACGTTGGTACCCACCTCGGCGGTGGTGCCGGAGCCCAGGATGCCGATGTAGCCGCCCACATAGCGGGAGCCCTGGACCTTTTTCAGATTGTAGACGTTACACCAGAGTTCGGGATCGCCGGTGTCCTCGGCGTCGCCCCAGATTTGAGCGCCCCGGGCGTTGCCCGCAAAGCCGCCGGCGTTGCCGGAGCCGTTGGCGCTGTCGCCAAAGGCCAGGATGCTCATGCCGTTCTGGTAGCCGTGGACGGAGGAGTCCTTCACCACAGGGACAAAGACCTGCAGGGCGCCGCCCAGAAGCTGACCCAGATTGAGATCCAGACCCAGGACGCTGGCCTGGCCCAGATTCGCCACGGAGCCGGTCTTCATGTCGCCGGCAAAGCCGCCGGCGTTCCGCATGGCCCTGACCTGCTTTACGTCGTGGGCCTGGCCGTTGGTAATGGTGCCGGAGCGCATGGAGCCCACGTAGCCGCCGGCGCAGCCGCTGACAGCCGTCAAAGAGAGATTCTCATAGCTGTCCCGGCCCGCGGTGACATGGAAGCCGTAGAGGTATTGATCCAGAATCGCGTCCAGTTCAGTCTGGTCGTTCACATACGGCATGCCCATGCCGTAGCCGCCGTATTGGCCCACATACTCCACCCAGCCGTTCCAGATTTCGGGATCCATCTGGGCCAGGGGACCATAAACCGCGGTATTTTCCTCGGTGGGGTAGGAGACCTTAAGAGCGCTCAGCAGATTGTTCAGCTTGACAAGGTCGAAGAGCAGGGACACATTGCCGGTCCCGGCGGTGCTGCCCGCTTCCATGAGGCCGGTGAAGCCGCCGGCGTATTCCGCGCCGTAGACTGAGAGAATTCGGATGGCGGCGCACTCATGGATATCGCCCTTGTAGGTGTCAACGTTGTTGACCACCTCATTTTCATCCTTCCAGGCGCTGCGGTTGTTGCCCCAAATCTGGCCGCCCAGATTGTGGCCCACATAGCCGCCGGCCATGCCCCGCTGTACCTGGGCGTCGGAGAGGGCCTCGGCCCGGACCACGCCGCCGCAGGGGATGGCTTTGGTGGTGGAGTTGCGGATGCTGGGTACAAAGTCCCGGGCCACGGACAGAAGCTCGTCGGCCTTCACCGCGCCCTGGAGCACGGAGACGCCGCCGGCCACGTCCGCCACATTGCCGGGCTCAATCTCGCCGGCATAGCCGCCGGCGGCGATCATGCCGATGATATGGCTGAAATTGTCGGCGTGGGAGTCCTGGATGTGGGAGCCCTTCATCCAGCCCACGAAGCCGCCGGAGCGGCCCTCCGGGAGGGCTTCGGAACGGCCTGCGCCGCATTCGGTACAAATGCCGTCGCTGCCGTAGTCGCAATTGACGATCTCCCGATAGCCGCAGACAGTGCAGACGTGGGTGTGGGTGCCGGTTCCCTCCACATGGACCGCGGGACCGTAGCTGTGGGAGGCGCTTTCGTCGGTGACGGTCTCCACGTATTCCTCCGCGCCCCGCACGCTGACGTAGTGCTTATAGCTGCCCCGGCAGCTTTCTACAGCCTCCGAATCGGGCCAGATGTCGTCCACTGCCGTCACGTACCAGTAAGTATCGGTGTTGTTGGAGACAGTCAGAATTCCGTTGTGGAGCTTACTCAGAGTGAGGTCGTTGTCCAGGTGCAGAGAGTGGCTGTTGTCGGTCTGGTATTCGCCGCCGTCATTGAAGATCACCCGGTTGTACAGCGATCTGTCCACGGTAAAGGAATAGTACTTGCTGCCGTTTCTGTCGGTCCCCAGGCTTTCCAGTTTATGACCGTGCCACGGAGATCCGTCGTGGCTGTCCGTTTCGGAATTGAAAATATAGGCCCAGAGAGTTTCGGTGGGGGTGTTGTCCACCACATAGACGGTAATCTCATCCGGCTCAGACGCGCTTTCACCGCTGGCGGACGTTCCGCTGCCGGACTCATTGCCGCCGGTGTAGGCGCTGGCCTTGACGGCGAAGCCGCCGGGGCCGCCGGTGACGGTGGAGTGCTCCACGGTGGAGATTACCACGTCCAGAGCGCCCAGAAGGTTGGTGAGGTTCAGATTGCTCCCCAGGGCGTTCAGACCGCCGCCCAGAGAGGCGGAGGAGCCGATGTCCAGGAAGCCCGCGTAGCCGCCGCCGTAGCGGGTGCCGCTGACGGCGTAGCTGCTCTGCCGGGTGAAGTAGGGAGTACCGTCCTTGCCGTCCAGTTCCTCAGGCTCCGTCACAACGGTGTGCCGAAGCTGCAGCACGTTGCAGCGGGAGATCTGCGCGCCGGAGGCGTAGCCCAGGAAGCCGCCTGCCGCGCCGGTGGTCTTATCATTCGGGTCATAGCCGGTGCATTCCACCGTGAAGCCCTGGTTTTGGGGGTCGGAGTAAGTGCTGAAGCTCTTAACGCCGGCGTTGGATACGGTGGGAACATAGGCCTGCACCAGACTCAGGAAGTCAGAGACGCCGATGCTGAGGTTGCTGATGCCGCCCAGGATGCTGATGCCGCCGCCCACGTCCGCCAGAGCGCCGGAGTAGAGCTTGGCGCCAAAGCCGCCGGCGTAGCGGGTGCCGGTGACCCGGTCGATGTTGTACACGGCGTACCAGTCGTCGCTGGCCTTCCCGGAATTGTCCACGGTGCCGCTCTGGAAGTCCGCGGCAAAGCCGCCGGCCCAGGCAGCCTCCACATAGCCGCCGTTTACGTAGGTGGTGTCCACCATGCTGAAATCGGGGATCAGATAGCCCACCGCTTCCAAAAGCTTGCCTGCGGAGAGCAGGCTCTTGATCTCGGTACCCTCGGGGCTGTCCACGGAGGCAAGACCGCCCACCTCGGACACGCCCACAAAGCCGCCGGCTCTGCCGTCGTCCTTGTTGGCCTTGACCCAGAGCAGATTCTCCACATGTCCATCCCGGACGCTGGAGCTGTTGGCCCGGCCGTAGAAGCCGCCGGCGGTGTAGACCACCTGGGAGCCGTTGGCGTTCACGCCGGTGGCCTGGACGGTGAAGCCCGCGGGTACGCCCTGGACTGTCACCGTCCGGGCGTCGGTGAGGACGCCGCCGCCCACGGAGAGCAGCTTGTTGGCGGAGAGCAGGCTCAGACCCAGAAGCTGCACGTTCAGGCCGCTGGTGCTAATGAGGTCGCCGGGGCCAACGCAGCCGCCGAAGCCGCCGACGCAGTTTGCGCCGTCAATTTCCGCCAGACGGGTGAGCTCCATGCGGAACAGGTCGCCGCCGATGGCCATGCCGACGCCGCCGCCCACGTAGAAGCCCGCGCCGCTGTCCTGGCTCTTGTCCTCCACATGGCCGTAGACCTTCAGACCGTACTCGGAGGAGCCCTCTGTCAGCTCCGTGCCGCCGATGGACTCAATGTCGGAAAATTCAAATTTTTTGAAGTCGCCCACGCCGATGGTGTCGTTCAGCAGGCCGGAGACGTTGGCCGTGCCTGCCAGTCCGGCGATTCCGCCCACATACTTGTGGCCGTTCACCAGCTCCAGACCCTTGACGTGGATTTTTGCGAAATCGCCGATGATTGCATCGCTGAGACTGTCGCTTTCCGCTTCCTGGGGAATATCCTCTGCGGATTGTACCGTGGTGTAGCGGGTGGGAAGCCGCCCTTCGCCCCAGATCCGCAGTTGGCCCGCCTCGGCCTCGGCCTGGGTTCCCAGACGGAAGCCTGCGGTCTCGCTGTCGTAGACCAGGTAGACGGGCTCCTCGCCGGGGATGGAGGCCATCAGCGCCGTGTCAGTGTTGACGCTGAGGTTCCACCGGGTATTCTCCCCGGAAGCGCCGCAGGCGCTCAGCTCGCCTTCCGTCTCTCCGAGATAGACAGCGCCGTTGCCCTGGAGGGTGTAAGCGCCGCTCAGCTCAGAATCCTCTTGGGCGGTGAACAGATAGGGCGTCGTTACGTTGGAAATCCTGACGCCGGGGGTGACGGTGAACAGCGTTTCGTCATCTCCGCTCTCGCGGATATTTTGGATGCTGCTTGCGCCGCCGCTGCTGGCGGATTCATAGCTTGCGCCGGCGCTCAGAGCCTTGAGCACAGCCATGTTCTCGTCAAAGCCGCTGGTGATGAGATAGCTGTCGTGGTCCGTGGCCCAGTCCTCCGGGCTGCCGCTCAGGAGCTCATAGACCATGTCGCCCACCTTGGAATACAAAGCGTTGAGGGTGATATCCTGGTTGGCGGTGTAGCTGCTTCCCGCCGCGTAGATCTGCGCGGGCAGTTCCTCCACATGGTCATAGTGGGCAGGGACCCAGCCCTCAAAGTGGTAGTCCCCGTGATCGGGACAGGTGGGGAGGGTGGTGGTGTAGCCGCCGCCTACTGTGACGACCTCCTGGCTCACGCTGTCGGCGAACATGTCATAGTAGCGGATGGTGTAGCGATCCACCGTGGTGTAGCGGGTGGGGAGCTTGGTTTCGCCCCAAATATAGAGCTTGTTGGCTTCGGCCTCCGCCTGAGTGCCCTGCTTGAAATACCCCGCGCTGGGATCATAAACCAGATAATGCCCGGTTCCGTAATCGCTTTCAAACAGGACAGACAGATCGGCGTTGATCCGGGGATGCCACTGGGTTCTGGCTTCCTTGGCGCCGTAGGCGACCAGCTTGCTCAAAACAAAGCCGAGATAGTCGCCGTATTCCAGGCCGCGGAAGTACACGTCCGACTGTCCCAGTACCTTATCCGCTTCAAACAGGTAGAGATTCGGTACGTTGGAGAGCATGATGCCGGAAATCAGGGTGAAAAGACTGTTGTCACCGCCATCGGAGCGGATCTGAGCGATGGTCTTGGCGCCGCCGCTGCCGGTGGACTCATAACTGGTTCCATTTACGCCGGAGGCTTTCAGCCCTGTCAGCACCACCATATTGTCGTCTCTGCCGAAGGTGACGATGTAGCTGGCGTATTCCTCCTCCCAGCTTGCCGGCGTTCCGGCCAGAAGCTCCCAGACCGTTTCGCCCTCGATGGAGTACAGGGCGTTAAAGGTGGTGTCCCGGGTGACCAGGTAGGATTCCCCCGGCAAAAGAAGGTCGCTGGGCTCGCCAATGGCATGATCTATATGCTCGGTGGTCCAGCCCACAAAGGTGTAGCCGTTCATGTCGGCGCCGTTGGGCAGGGTCAGAGTGAAATTGTCCGACTGACTGACGGTCTGGGTGGTGGTGCTGCCGTCCAGGTAATGGAAGGTCACGGTGTACTCCTCGGTCCTGGACATGTTGGGGAACACGTCCCAGGCAGTGAGATCTCCGTGCTGGAAGTAGGTCATCCTGGAGAGGTTGGCCGCGGTGGTGCCCGTCATAATCAGGGCGTCCGCCTTGCCCACCAGGCCCCCCACGAAGTCGTAGCCGGTGACGCTGGCGCCCTCGCCGCTGTTCGCGGTCCGGCTGTAGTCGAACTGCAGGCCCAGGATCTCGGACTGTCCCACTCCCAGCAGGCTCAGAAGCTCGGAGCCGTAGCTGCTGGTGAGAGAGGCCACCACATTTTTCAGGGTGCTCAGCAGGCTGGTGTTGCCGTTGGCCTCCCCCTGGCCCATGCTCATGGCCCAGCCCAGGGTGGCGATACCGGCGAAGCCGCCCACGCAGTCCCCGGTGCCGTTGACCGTCAGAGTCTTGCCCTGAGCGCGCATCTCATTGTTGATGCAGTAGGCGTTGGTCATGGCGCCGTTGAAGCCGCCCAGATAGTTCTCGCCGCTTACGGTGACGTCAGAGCCGATGATATTGCAGCGAACCTGAATACTTTGCAGGTCAATGTTGGAATCCATCAGCCGGTTCAGAAGGGACTTCATGACCCCCAGGTTGATGCCCAGGTCGGTGAGCAGCTCCTGGATCACGGCGTCCCGGGCAAGACCCGCGAAGCCGCCGCCAAACTCCTTGGCGTAAACGGTGTAGTCGCTGTCGTGGACGCCGCAGTTGATCATCACCGTGGCCACCTTGCAGCCAATAAAGCCGCCGTTAAACTGGGCGGGCACGGTGTCGTCGATGAGCCCCTCAAGACTGTTTTTGGGGAAATTCCAGGTCAGTGAGGAGGGACCCAGGCTGCCGGACAGGCCCCTCAGCTCGCAGTCCTCAATGTGGGGATTGAGATAGTTTACAGGGACCAGGGTGTTCAGAGGCAGCACGTTCTGGACAATGCTGATCAGGTCGCCCAGGCCCAGGCCGGGGATCAGATTCAGAATGGTTTTCAGAAGCTTCAGCAGGCTGCCCAGGCTCTCGCTCACCAGGTCGTACTGCTCCGCGCCGGTGCTGTAGCCCACAAAGCCGCCCACATAGCTCTTTTCGCTGTTCACGGTGGCGCCTGCCACGTCGCAGTTCTCTATCAGAACGTCGCCGTAGATTCGGCCCGCAAAGCTGCCAGTGGCAAAGTTGGTGGGGTCCTTGGCCCGGGCGGTGAGCAGATCCCGGACGGAATTGGCGAAGTCCGTTCCGGATTTGCCCGTGAGGAGACGGAGCAGAAAGTCCAGAAGATAGCCCACGCCGCTGCCCAGGTTGGTGGTGAGCCAGCTCACCAGGGTCTCATTGATGAAGATGCTGCTGTAGCTGTTGGTGATATCCACGTTCTCCAGTCTCAGATTGCGGACCTCTGTCTTTGTGTGGGTCAGGCCGCTGTCTGAACCGGGCCGGGCGCTGGTGACGGAGGCAAAGAAGCCCACGCCCACGTATTTGTCCGGAAGCAGAACGCTCCTGTCCTGGGACTCGTTGGCGTAACGATTCTCCAGGGCGGTATTCACCGAAATATTCTGGATGACGGGCTGGACATAGGAGGCATAATCCTCATAGTCCCGGCTGTTCATGATCTCCTGGACAGCGTCGGCCAGGGTGGTATCCGTCAGCTCGCTGCCCTTGACGCCGTACATCAGGCCGTAGAACATCAGGGGCGTCCAGTTTTCGCTGTTCAGGTCGATGTCCCGGAAGACCACGTAATTGTTCCGGGGAGAATACTTGCCGTAGTCGTAAGAGACAACATTCCGGTCAGGAGCGTCCATCGTACCGCCTACGTAGTAATCCCTCTCCATGTCATAGGTAATCAGAAAGTGTGTTTCCTCCCGGGTCACGACGGTCTCGCCCAGCTTGTGGGTATCCGCAGCGCCGTGATTGGGATCGGTAATGCAGTCGTTTTCCCCATAGAGAGGATAGCTTGCGAAGCTGCCGGTTAGATTGTTGTCTCCGGGGTAGACCAGCTCTGTGTTGCTAACGTACCAATCGTCGCTCCGGTAATTATCCCGCTTTTCTGTGACCCGCCAAATGGGACCGGTTACGTCGTAGCGTCGGCTTTCCGTGATCTGGTCGCTGTTGGCGTCGCCTACGGCGGCGGTCTGGGGGTAGTAGTCCAGGGCCTCAAGCTGCTGCGGCGTGCCGAGGAGGATGAACTGCTTCCCGTTCACCTCCATAACTTGCTGATCGGCGGAGGCGCGGCCCTCGTTGGGGGCGTTTCCCGCGCCCTGGGGCTGGGGGACCCCACGCTGGGGCTCGGGCTCAGTGGTCTCGGGCTCCGTGGTAACGGGCTCCGGGGTCTCCGGCTCCGGTTCGGGTTCCTGCTCCGGGGCCGTTTCGGTCTGCGCGGGGGCGCTGTATTCTCCCCGCTGGACGGAGGCGTCCTCCGCTGGGGCTGTGTCGGCTATGACCGGAGCGTTGTCTTCCGCCGGGTCCGCCGCCAGCGCCGTCACCGGCAGCAGGGACAGACACATACACAGCACCAGCAGCAGGGAAACGCCGCGTCTGAATACTTTGTGTTGCAAATTAACCAGTCCTTTCTATGGTGTTTTTTGTGTTTGGACAGACTTTCTCATGGTACTTTCCATACTGCCATTATTATAATGAAGGGAAGCCCAATAGTGTCTCAAATTTCGACATTATGTAAAGCATAAAAAAATAAATCCGGGACGCCTCGGCGTCCCGGAAAAGCTGTGTTCAAGCCTATTGTTCATTTGTTCAAATCCAGCCCGGAATTGCGGAAATACAAATCCCCCTTGGTGAGCTCCGCCCAACTGTACTGGGCCATATACTCCCCCCGGAAGCGGTTGACGGCGTCCATATCCCCGTCCAGCATCCGGTAGTAGTCACTGTCGATCCGTTCCGGCACAATGGCGAATTGGTTGCGCCGGTGGAGCAGCACGGACTCCTGCCCAGTGGCCCGCAGACTCTGGCGCAGGTCGCTGGCCAGATTTCGCAGGCGGTGCTTGGCGGCCTTCAGGTCTCCCTCCTCCTCCCAGAGACCGGCGATGATCTCCTCCGAGGAGCAGTAGGCCCCCCGCCGGTCAATGAGGAAGGCCAGCAGCTCCTTGGTCTTGTGGCGCTGGAAGGATAAGGGCTCTCCCTGCCAGAAAACCTCAAAGTGGCCGAAGCAGCGCACATGGAGCGTTCCGTCCTTGGGCAGAGGCAGGGGAGGGGCGCACATGTGATCCAGCTCCTCCCGGATTCGGGCCACGCTCACAGGCTTGATGAGATAGCCGCTGGCGTGGAGCTGATAAGCGTATACGGCGTAATCCGTATAGCCTGTGACAAACACCAGCTTGGCGTCCGGGGCGGCGGTTTTCAGCCGGACCGCCAGCTCCAGCCCGTCCAGCCCCGGCATCACGATGTCCGTGAAAATCACCGCGGGCTGCAAACCCCGGACCTGCATGGCCTCAATGGCCTCGTTTCCCCCGGGGAAGGCCAGAACCTCCGCCTCGGGAACCGCCTCCCGGACGGTTTTTTGCAGAAGAGTGCGTGCCTTGGGCTCGTCGTCTATGGTAAAAATCAGCATTTCAGATTCCTTCTTTCTTTGGGATCCGGACCGTGGCAACGGTTCCGGCTCCGGGCTGGGAGACGAGCTCCAGGCTGCCCCCGCAAATCAGGCGCAGCCGTTCCCGGACGTTGTTGAGTCCCACTTGAATCCGGTCCCGATCCGGCTGCCTCAGGGCCTCAAAACCCGGACCGTCGTCCGCCACGGAGATTTCCCAGCAATCCCCGCATGCTCTGGAGCTGATGGTCACAGTTCCCCGCCCCTCCTTGTTCTTCCGTACTCCGTGGCGAATGGCGTTCTCCACCAGAGGCTGCAAACACATGGAGGGCAATTGAAAATCGGTGGCTTCGATCCGGTATTCCACCGTCAAAGCGTCCTCAAAGCGGACCTTGTCCAGGTCCAGATACATCCGAAGCTGCTCCAACTCCTGAGAGAAGGAAACCATTTTGGTACCCAGGGAGCGCATGACGCCCTGCAGGTAATTGGAGAACAGCAGGGTGGTGTCCATGGCCCGGGCAGGGTCGCTGTCGCAGAGCTCTGCCACGGCCCCCAGGGTGTTGTACATGAAATGGGGCTGAATCTCGCTGAGCAGGACCTCGGTTTGCAGCCGCAGGTTCTCCTCCTGCTGACGGTGCAGATCCCGAATCTGCTGCCTGGTCAGCACCGTGTAGAGCATCAGGGCGGCGGCAAGGGCGGCAATGGGGGTGACGTTTTGCACAAAGCCCTGGAGAATCAGCCCGGCGAAGGGGATCAGGAGGATGCACCACAGCTCCAGCCGTTCACCCCGGGGGACGGTTTTCCGGCAGCGGAGGAGAATCCAGAACCCCAGCAGAAGCATCAGTCCCGGAACAACGAGGGAGAAGGGATAGGCGGAGCTCCGGCAGTACACGTTCGCTTGGTCCAGATAGTAGAACAGGTGGAAAATCCGATCCAGAATAATCAGCACAATATGGAGCGCTCCCAGCACATTCAGCAGGAGAAACTGCGGGCTTCGCCTCGCGTTGGGGTCCGTGATGGCCAGCAGGAATCCCGCAAAGGCGTAGGCCAGCATCCCGGAGAGAAGGTAATCGCCGAAACAGCCAATTTCCAGGACGATCCGGGCGGCGGAACCGGGAACACCGTTGGCAGTCTGCTCCAGCAGCATTGCCCCGGAATACAGGATCAGGCAGATAAACAGCAGGGCGCTATAGCGGACAGACCAGTCCCTCCACAGGCCAAAGTGCAGATTCAGCGCCAGCATGGTGCTCATAATCAGCGCAATCAAGGCAATGGCCCCGCTGAATACGGTGCCCCAGTTTACATAATCTAACATGATCCAAGCCCCCTGCCGACAGACACATGCTGAGTCCGCCGCCTTTGTGTTCTGGACGCAAACGACCCTGCCCTGGATGATTGTTCTCTTTGACTATACCAGACTTTTTTCAAAAAAGCAATAGATTTTGTATAAAAGCAATATCATTTGTATAATATGAGTGCTTTGCATAAGTTCCGGCAGCCAAATCAGAGATTTGGGCCGTCACTTATCTGCCGTCCGCACGTTCCGACTTTCGATACGTTTGGGACGAGCAATGCTCGCCCTACAGATCGAGCGGTAGGGACGGCACTTTGCCGTCCGCACGTTTCGTCCTTCGATACGTTTGGGACGAGCAATGCTCGCCCCTACAGATCGAGCGGTAGGGACGAAGGAATAAGGAATGGTAACAGGTGATAGGGTACAAGAGATAATAGATGCGTCCATATCCTCATTTCTTAGTCTCTGTTACTTATTACTTGTTTCTGGGGACGGGGGATGCGGATTCACCCATAAAGGGCGCAATGCTTCGCTCCGCTCAGAATGACAAAATTGGGGAACCCTGCAAAACCCGGCCTTGCATTTTTGGAAAGCCGCGCTATAATGATAGCAAATCCGCTGCGAGATGATACGGAGGATGAAAAGAATGAAGCTCAAGCATGAATTTGTCATTCGGGAGGTGGCGGGGGAGACCCTGCTGGTTCCGGTGGGAACGTCTACCCTGTCCCTGAACGGAATGCTGGTGCTGAACCAGTGCGGAAGCTTCCTCTGGAGGCGAATCCCGGAGGCGGCCTCGGAGGAGGAGCTGGTACAGGCCTTGCTGGAGGAATACGAGGTGGAGCCCGCCACGGCCCGGAAGGACGTGGAGGAGTTTCTGGACTCCCTTCGGCGGCTGGAGATTCTGTAGCGCAAAAAAGGACCCGCGGGAGGCCCGGCTTCGGGCTCCCCGCGGGTCGCGGCTTTTTGCTTACAGCAGGTTGGAGAAGTACTTGATGGTGCGGACCATCTGGCTGGTGTAGGAGTTCTCGTTGTCGTACCAGGACACGACCTGAACCTGGAAGGTCTCGTCGTCGATCTTGGAGACCATGGTCTGGGTGGCGTCGAAGATGGAGCCGAAGCGGCTGCCGATGATGTCGGAGGAGACGATCTGGTCCTCGTTGTAGCCGAAGCTCTCGTTGGCGGCGGCCTTCATGGCGGCGTTGATGCCCTCCACGGTGACGTCAGCCTTCTTGACCACGGCGATCAGGATGGTGGTGGAGCCGGTGGGGGTGGGAACACGCTGAGCGGAGCCGATGAGCTTGCCGGCCAGCTCGGGGATTACCAGGCCGATGGCCTTGGCGGCGCCGGTGGAGTTGGGAACGATGTTCACGGCAGCGGCGCGGGAGCGGCGCAGGTCGCCCTTTCTCTGGGGGCCGTCCAGAGGCATCTGGTCGCCGGTGTAGGCATGAACGGTGGTCATGATGCCGGAGCAGATGGGAGCGTAGTCGTTCAGAGCCTTGGCCATGGGCGCCAGGCAGTTGGTGGTGCAGGAGGCAGCGGAGATGATGTTGTCTTCCTTGGTCAGCTTCTCATGGTTGACGTTGTAGACGATGGTGGGCAGGTCGTTGCCGGCGGGAGCGGAGATGACAACCTTCTTGGCGCCTGCGTCGATGTGAGCCTGAGCCTTTTCCTTCTTGGTGTAGAAGCCGGTGCACTCCAGCACCACGTCAACACCCAGCTTGCCCCAGGGCAGATCAGCCGCGTTGGGCATCTTGTAGATGACGATCTTCTTGCCGTCGACAACGATGTAGTTGTCCTCGCCCTCGCCCTCGTTGAACTCGACCTTGTGGGTCAGCGCGTAGTTGCCCTGGGTGGAGTCGTACTTCAGCAGGTGGGCCAGCATCTTGGAAGAGGTCAGGTCATTGATGGCGACGATCTCGTAGGCGGGGTCTCCGAACATCTGACGGAACGCCAGACGGCCGATGCGTCCAAAACCGTTGATAGCAACTTTGACAGACATAATTGAGTTCCTCCATTTTTCATGCGCCTTGGCGCAAATTTTTTTTGGTAAAACGAGTTGTGAAATCGTTTGCGTCATTATACAACGATTTTTCCCGCTTGTCCAGTTATTTTATCCAATTCCCGGAAAAAATATGGACAATGCCGGTTTTTTTCTTGCGGGCAGTTGAAATTATGTGAAAAATATGATATCATCAGACGAAATCATTATGATGGGGAGGTATAGGCGATGCTGGATCTGCACTGCCACATTCTGCCGGGGCTGGACGACGGCGCGGGAACGCCGGAAATTTCCCTGGAAATGGCAGCCCTGGCGGCGGACTCCGGCGTGACCCATATTTTCGCCACCCCTCACTGCAACACCCGGAACGAGCAAAAGAATTTCCGCGGCCCGGAGCTCATTCAGGCCTACACAAAACTCCAGGAGGCCATAGACAGCCATGGAATCCCGGTGAAGATCCTTTCCGGAGCGGAGGTTCTGGCCAGGGGGCATTTTGAGGACCATCTGGACGCGGGGGACTTCATGACCCTCAACGGCTCCAGATACCTGCTGGTGGAGTATTACTTCGACGAGAGCCCCGATTATATGGAGCGCTGCCTGCGGGCGGTGGAGGATCGGGGCCTGGTGCCGGTGGTGGCCCACCCGGAGCGCTATTACTGCGTGCAGAACGCCCCGGAGCTGGCCCAGCTCTGGTCGGAGCGGGGCCGGGTGCTGCAAATCAACAAGGGCAGTCTGCTGGGGGACCTGGGGCCGATGGCCGCGGAAACCGCCAGCCTGCTGCTGCGCCGGGGCGCGGTGGCGGTGATTGCCTCTGACGCCCATCACTTCCGCTTCCGGACGCCCCACATGGGGGCGCTGCTGGAGCATCTGGAGCGCCGCTTCCCGGAAGTGGACCCGAGGCTTTTGCTCCGGGACAATCCCCTTCGGATTGCCCGGGATCAAGCCCTTGTATGAAGGAGAGATATCATGCTGAGATATATCCGAATTACGCTGATTATTCTGTTTGTCGCGGCTTTTTTGGGAGCCGGCGCCCTTTGGCTGTATCAATACACCCATGAGGACACCAGCCCTCCCGCCTTTCGTTCCGACACCGATCTGCTGGAGGTCAGCGTGACAGACCCTTCGGAGGCGCTGGTGGAGGGTCTGTACGCCTACGACAACATGGATGGGGATCTGAGCGGCCAGATCCGGGTGCGGGACATCTCCACCCTGATCAATGAGACGGATGTGAAGGTCAGCTATATCGTGTTCGACGAGGCCTCCAACTACGCCACCTACAGCAGGACTGTACGCTATAAGGATTACAGCTCCCCCCGCTTCAAGCTGCTGCGGCCCATGGTGTTCAACATGGGAGATACGGTGAATTTCAGAGGCTCCGTCACCGTGACGGATCAGCGGGACGGGGACATTTCGGGGCGGCTGCGGCTGGAGGAGTCCAACGTGCTCAACAGCACCCCCGGCACCTATACCGCCCGGCTCAGCGCCACCAATCGGATGGGGGATACCATCTACCTGCCTCTGACCATTCAGATTGTGGATAAATCCGCCTCCAGGCCTGTGATCGAGCTGACAGAATACCTCGTCTATCTCCAGCAGGGAGAGACGGTAAAGTTCCGCCGCTATCTGGCGTCTGTCAAAGACCCGCTGCTGAGCGGGGAGGAGGAGATTCCTCTTTCCAAGGTGTCCATCAACCAATCCGGGGTGGATATGGACAGCCCCGGCGTCTATGAGGTGTATTATTACTACACCGGTGAATCCGGCGAGCTTGCCACGGCAATCCTTACCGTGGTGGTGGAGTGAGGTTACGATATGAAACAATCGCAGCGAACGGAATCTGTCTGGGCGGAGGTTGAACCCTATTGCGTCATTCGGCGGATCGTCCGAAACCTTTGGATGGTGCTGATGAGCGCGGGGCTTTTTGCCCTGCTGGCCTACATCGGTACGGTGCTGCTGGTGCATCCCAGCTATACCTGTACGGCCACCCTGGTGGTGACGCCCCGAATCAGCTCCTCCGTCTATCAGAGCGGCACCGCGGCGGTGACTGCCTCCACCGCGGAGCAGTTTGCCTCCCTGCTGTCCGGCACCACCCTGGTGAGCCGGGTCAAGCGGCTCTGCGGGCCTGAAGTGGACGACACCACGGTGCAATCCACCTCCGTGGGAGGGACGAATCTGGTTCAGGTCCAGGCGACAGGACCTTCCCCCAGGGCCGCCTACTATATGTGTACCGGCATTCTGGAGCACTATGAGGACTACACCCAGTACGTCTTTGACTCTGTGATGCTGGAGCCGGTCACAGCGCCTCAGGTGCCGGACAGAGGCTTTCTTCGGGCCAGCCGCCGCAAGGCGATTCTGACGGCCGCCCCCATCGGAGCCCTGGTCATGGTGGCCTTGCTGGCGGTGCTGTGCATCACCTCCGGCACGGTTCAGACCCTGGAGGGGGCCAGAAACCAGGTGGATGCCCGGCTCCTGGTGACGCTGAACCACCAGAAAAAACGCAGAACACTGCGCAGCCTGCTCCGAAAGCGGAAAACCGCCCTGCTGATTTCCAATCCCACCACCTCGTTTTTGTATGTGGAGACGGTTCATCAGCTCCGTACCCATGTGGAGCATGCCAACCGGAAGGACGGGAGCAAGACCTTCCTGATCTGCTCCGTCAGTGAAAACGAGGGCAAATCCACCGTGGCCGCGAATCTGGCCCTGAGTCTGGCGAAGCGTCATAAGAAGGTGCTTCTGGTGGACTGCGACCTGCGGAAATCCGCCCAGCATCTGATCTTTGAGGCCTCGGAGAAGACCGTTACCCTGAATGCCCTGCTCAGGCAGGAGCTGGACCCGAAGCAGTTGGTGAAGGCCCTGCATTACCGCAAGGCGGAGAATCTCTTCTTCCTCTTCGCCTCCAACGTGAAGCGCCACTCCGGAGAGCTGCTGGGCTCAGAGCGGATGGGCAGCTTGCTGGAGATTCTGCGGGAGAACTTCGACTATGTGATCCTGGACTCCTCCCCCATGGGCTTCTTCACCGACAGCGAGGTGCTCTCCGATATGGCGGACGCCTCCATTCTGGTGGTGCGGCAGGACGTGGTGCAGGATAAGAACATCAACGACGCCGTGGACAGCCTCAACCGCTGCAAGGCCCGGTTCCTGGGCTTTGTATTCAACGACGTGCATACCCTCAACTTTGCCGCGCGGCTGGTGGGAGGACATCGCTACGGCTACGGTTACGGCTATGGACGCAGCTACGCCTACGGCTATCACAGCGCCAGCGCCGGGAGCAAAAAGGGCTACGGCTATAGCTATTACAGCGGATCGGCCTCCAAAAAGAGCGCGGACAGCGAAGCCCGGGATGTGGAGCTGAACACCTCCAAGCGGAAGGGAAAGGAGGATTGACATGGAAAACAAAAAAACCGGCGAGTTTGATTTTTCCATCCTGTGGCACAATTTTTTGCGGACCCTTCCCCGCCTGTTCTGGATTCCTCTGCTGCTTTGCCTGGCGCTGGGGGGCTTTCAATTCTATCGGACCCGTCGGGCTTACAGCCCGACCTACGAAACCTTCGCGGTCTACCGGGTAAGCGCCAACCAGACAGGGGCCATTGACCTCAACAGCTACGGAAGCTATCTGGACGCCAACGCCGCCGCAAAGCTGGCCGCCTCGTATCCCTATGTGATGAGTGCCGACCAGACTCTGGAGCTGATGAAGGAGAAGTACGGCAGCAGCACCCTGCCCGCCTCAGTGAGCTGTCGGGCGGAGGCCACCATGCTGATCTTCACTGCCAGAGCCTCCAGCCCGGAGCTGGCCTACAATGGACTGCACATGGCGGCGGAGGTATTTCCGGAGGCGGGCAACAGCATTCTGGGCAGCTTCAGCCTGGAGGTTTTCGACGAGGCCGCTCTCCCCACGGAGCCCGTCAACCCTCCAAGCTTTGTAGAATCCGCCGCGAAATGGGCCATGATCGGCTTTGCCCTGGGAATGGGGCTGGTGGGTCTGTTCGCCTTCTTCCGCAAAACCGTCCACAATTCCGAGGACCTTCGGGATCTGCTGAACATTCCCTGCCTGGGACTGCTGCCCCAGGTGCGCTTCAAGGCCCGCACCAAGGCCAATCGGACGGTGCTGCTGACAAACTCCAAGCTGGATGAGAGCTATTCCGAGGCAATTCGTTCCGTGCGCTTCCAGCTCAAGAAGGAGCTGGAGCACCAGCGGGCCAAGGTCATTATGGTCACCTCCACCATTCCCGGGGAGGGAAAATCCACTCTCTCCGCCAACCTGGCCCTGGCCCTGGCCGAGCAGGGCAGCCGGGTGATCCTGGTGGACTGCGACCTGCGGAAGCAGACTCTGAAGGATCTCTTCGGCATCACAGAACCTACCCGCGGCCTGGTGGAGCTCATCGAGGAACAGGACAATGATCTGGAATCCGCCCTGACTTCGGTGGAGGGCTCTACAATCCGCCTGCTCAGCGGGGACAAGCTGGCAGACCAGCCCCAGAATTTCCTCTCCTCTCCCAAGCTCCAGAGCGTAATGAAGGTGCTGCGGCAGCACTCCGACTTCGTCATTGTGGACACGCCCCCCAGCGGTCTGCTCTCCGACGCCGCCAGCCTGTCCCACTGGGTAGACGGGGTCATCTACGTGGTCCGTCAGGACTATGTGGCCCGGTCCTCTGTGCTCAACAGCGCCAGCACCCTCAACGGCATGGAAGTCCGCTTCATCGGCTGCGTGCTGAATCAGACCCAGCGGAACACCAGCTCCAGCGGCTACGGCTATTCCTCCCGCCGAGGGGCTTACGGGTACGGCTACGGGTACGGGTACGGGTACGGGTACGGCTACGGCTATGGCTACGGAAAGGGCTACACCCACAAAAGCAAAAACAACGACGGGGACTCCGAGGAGTACAAGAAATAAAAACAACAAAAGGCCCTCTGTGCCGCGGCACAGAGGGCCTTTTTCGCGGTATCAGAAGGAAGCCAGAAGCTTGTTCAGGGTCTCCTTGGCGTCGCCCAGGAGCATGATGGTGTTTTCCTGCTGATAGATGGGGTTGGGAACCCCAGCGTAGCCGGGCTTGTCGTCGTAGTTGCACACCAGAATGTGCCGGGCTTCCTCAGCCCGGAGCACGGGCATGCCGTAGATGGGAGTCCCCTCGGCGGTGTTGGCGGCGGGGTTCACCACGTCGGAAGCGCCGATGATCACGGCGGCGTCGCAGTCCTCGAAGCGGGGGTTGATCTCCTCCATCTCATGCAGCTCTTCATAGGGAACATCAGCCTCCGCCAGCAGCACGTTCATATGGCCGGGCATACGGCCCGCCACGGGATGGATGGCAAACTCCACTTCCGCGCCGTTGGCCTTCAGCTTATCGGCAAGCTGCTTGACCAGGTGCTGGGCCTGGGCCAAGGCCATGCCGTAGCCGGGAACGATAATGACATGCTTGGCGGCAGCCAGAATCTGACCGGGGGCGTCCTCCCGCTTGGTCTCCGCCGGAGCGGCGCTCCGGGCGTTCTTTGCCTCGGTATAGGCCGCGCACAGCTCGTCCACGGTCTTCTTGGCGTCCCCCAGCATCAGGGTCACACCGGTCTTTCGGGTGTAGATCGGGTTCTCCACCCCCGCGTAGCCGGGCTTGAGGTCGTAGTTGCAGATGAAGATGTGCTTCGCCTTCTCCACGTCCAGCACCGGCATCCCGTAGATGGGGGTGCCCTCGGCGGTGTTGGCGGCGGGGTTCGTCACGTCGTTGGCGCCGATGACGATGGCCGCGTCGCAGTCCGCAAAGCGGGGGTTGATCTCCTCCATCTCATGCAGCTTCTCATAGGGAACGTCGGCCTCGGCCAGCAGCACGTTCATATGGCCGGGCATACGGCCCGCCACAGGATGGATGGCAAACTCCACCTCCACGCCGTCGGCTTCCAGGGTGTCAGCCAGCTTCTTAACCTGATGTTGGGCCTGGGCCAGAGCCATGCCGTAGCCGGGAACGATGATGACATGCTTGGCGGCAGCCAGAATCTGGCCGGGGGCGTTCTCCCGCTGGGGCTCCGCCGGGGCGCTGCCCTTGGGGTTCTTCGCCTCGGTATAGGCCGCGCACAGCTCGTCCACGGTCTTTTTCGCGTCCCCCAGCATCAGGGTCACGCCGGTCTTTCGGGTGTAGATCGGGTTCTCCACCCCCGCGTAGCCGGGCTTGAGGTCGTAGTTGCAGATGAAGATGTGCTTCGCCTTCTCCACGTCCAGCACCGGCATCCCGTAGATGGGGGTGCCCTCGGCGGTGTTGGCGGCGGGGTTCGTCACGTCGTTGGCGCCGATGACGATGGCCGCGTCGCAGTCCGCAAAGCGGGGGTTGATCTCCTCCATCTCATGCAGCTTCTCATAGGGAACGTCGGCCTCGGCCAGCAGCACGTTCATATGGCCGGGCATACGGCCCGCCACAGGATGGATGGCAAACTCCACCTCCACGCCGTCGGCCTCCAGGGTGTCAGCCAGCTTCTTAACCTGATGCTGGGCCTGGGCCAGAGCCATGCCGTAACCGGGAACAATGATGACCCGCTTGGCCGCGGCCAGAATCTGGCCGGGGGTCATTTCGGCCTTGGGCGCGGGAGCGCTCTCGGTCTTGGGGGCCGGAGCGGGAGCAGTCTCGGTCTTGGGGGCAGGGGCAGCTTCGGCCTTGGGCGCCGGGGCCTTTTTGGCGGGAGCGGAGGTCTTGCCCAGGAGGATGTCGCCCAGGTGACGGTTCATCGCCTTGCACATGATCTGGGTCAGCAGAAGGCCGGAGGCGCCCACCACGCCGCCCACGGCCACCAGCAGCGGGTCCCCGATGGCCATACCGGCAATGGAGCCGGCCACGCCGGAGAGGGAGTTCAGCAGGGAGATGGTAATGGGCATATCCGCGCCGCCCACGCGCAGGGCGAAGGCAACGCCGAAGAAGGCAGACAGCGCTGCGCAGAGCAGGCAGCTCAGCCACATGGGAATCCCGGAGACAAAGATGATCAGCGCCATGGTGACCACCACCAGAACCATGGTGGTGTTGAGGATGAGCTTATGGCCCTTCCAGATCACGGGACGGCCGTTGATGATCTTATGCAGCTTGCCGCCGGCGATCAGGGAGCCGGTCAGGGTGATCATACCCACGGCCAGGGCGATGGCGCCGGTGATCAGGGCAAACAGATTCATGCTCTCCCGGGGGAGGAAGATCAGGGTGGCCAGGGCCACAAGCGCGGAGGCGGCGCCGCCGAAGCCGTTGAAGAGCGCAACGATTTCGGGCATTTCGATCATCTTGATGCGGGCTGCCCAGAGCAGACCCACCACCAGACCGATGACCGTCACGATCAGGCAGAGCCAGAGGTCGGAGGGCTTGTCAAAGATCCCCGCGTGGATCAGGGTCAGGACGATGGCAGCCGCCATGCAAAGGGCGGAGAGCAGGTTGCCGGTGACGGCGGTTTTGACCTTGCTCATCAGAGCGATGCCCGCCAGGACGCCCAGGGTCAGGACGCCGCAGAGAACGTAATAAACAACAGGTGACATAGGGCGGCCTCCTTACTGCTTCGCGGACGGGGCCTTGGACCCGTCCTTGTGGTGGAACATCCGAAGCATGCGGTGGGTGACGCCGAAGCCCCCCGCCACGTTGAGCATCGCCAGAAAGATGGCCAGCACGCCGAGGATCTTGTTGCCGGTGGCCACGGAGGCCGCGGTGGCCGTCAGAGCGCCCAGGACCGTCACGCCGGACAGGGCGTTCATGCCGGACATCAGCGGCGTATGCAGCAGACTCGGCACGTTGTTGATCAGCTTATAGCCGACCAGGGTGGCCACGACAAAAATGACCAGAAGAATAATCGGATTCATATGATTCTCCCATGACGGAACAGCACCGCACAACCCGGTGTGCGGAAGCGCCTTGGCTTGTGCGGTGCTGAGTGGCTATTCGGTTTCGGTCAGCTTACAGGCCCATGGCCTCCCGGGCGCCGGCGTGAACGATCTCGCCGTCCCAGGTGACCAGGATGGACTTGACGATCTCGTCGTTGAAGTCCAGCTCGATCTTGCCGTTCTTGCTGAGGAACTTGGTCAGATTGTAGATGTTCTGGGCGAACATCCAGGTGGAGGAGGTGGGCAGCATGCCGGGGATGTTCTTGATGCCTTCCAGAACCACGCCGTGCTTGACCTCGCGGGAGCCCGCGGGAGTGATCTCGCAGTTGCCGCCCTGGTCGATGGCAATATCAACGATGACGGAGCCGGGCTTCATGGACTTGACCATTTCCTCGGTCACAATGACGGGGGCCAGCTTGCCGGGAATCAGAGCGGAGCAGAACACCACGTCCATATCCTTGATCTTCTCGGCCAGGAGCTGACGCTCCTTCTCCAGCCACTCGTCGGGCAGACGCTGGGCGTAGCCGCCGGGGGCCATGGCGAGCTCAGCGGGCACGCCGGGGTCAATGGGCTTGGCGCCCAGGGAGGTCGCCTGCTCCAGGGCGGCGGGACGGATGTCCATGGCGTAGGTCACAGCGCCCAGACGCTTGGCGGTAGCCAGAGCCTGGAGGCCGGCGACGCCGACGCCGATGACCAGGGCGTTGACGGGCTTGATCATACCCACGGCGCAGAAGATCTGGGGCATGAACTTGGGCAGATCGGAGGCGGCCATCAGGATGCCCTTGTAGCCGGCGCAGGTGGACATGGAGGTCAGAGCGTCCATGTTCTGAGCCCGGGAGATACGGGGCACGCCGTCCAGAGTCAGGCCGATGACGCCCTGCTTGGCCATCTTCTTGACCATCTCATGGTTCACGGGGGAAGCGGGATGGATGAAGGTGATCAGGTACTGACCCTTGTGCATCATATCAATCTCATGGCACTTCTTGGCTTCGTTGTAGAGGGGCTCCTTGACCTTCAGAATGAGGTCGGCACGCTTGTAGAGCTCCGCAACGTCGTCGATGAGCTCAGCACCGGCCGCAGCGTAGTCCGCGTCGGGGAAGAAGGAGCCGAGGCCGGCGCCTTTCTCAACCAGAACGGTGTTGCCGTCGGCAACGAGCTTCTTGACAGTTTCGGGGATGGCGGACACGCGGCCCTCATCGTGCATAATTTCTCTGGGAATACCGATCACCATAAGATACAGATCCTTTCATAATGAAATGTTTGTTATATCAGCCCGCTGGGCGGGATGAGTACGGATTAATCCTCCGGGGGCAGGGTGCAGACCTCCCGCTTGTTGGTGGAGAGCACCACATTGGTCCGGGTCAGGGAGACGCCGGGGATTGTCTTGACGTCGTTGAGCACCCGCTCCAGGCTCAGGCCTCCGTTGATGACGACCTTCAGGATAAAGTCGAACTCTCCGGCGATGTAGTAGCATTCCGGAATGGAGCTGTGGGCCTTGACGGCCGCCACAAAGTCCTCGTAGTATTTGGGATGGTCCAGGCGGACGTGGATAAAGGCCGCCAGGCTGCCCTCCAGCTCCGGGTCCAGCACCAGGGTGTATTGACGGATGGCGCCGGAGGATTCCAGCTTGCGGATTCGCTCAATCACCGCGGAGGTGGAAAGACTGACCCGGGAGCCGATTTCCGTGGCGTTGGCCCGCGCGTTTTCCTTGAGACAGGAAAGAATCTTGCGGTCCAGATCATCCATCTGCCAATCCCTCCCATTCTTTTTCTTCATTCTACCACGTCACAGAAAAAAGTAAAGAGATTTTATGAAAATCAAAAATATTTCGTGATTTTAGACATTTTACCGATAAATTTTTCAGCAAAAGCAACAAGGAACAGCTTGGCGGAGACGAAAAAGCTCCCCGGCCGGGGAGAACCCAGGCCGGGGAGAACGCTTATTGTCCGCTGCGGGTCAGATCCAGATAGGCGCTGCGCAGGGAGGAGGCCAGATACAGAGACCCGTAGGCCAGCACAGCCCCGTCCTTCGGGGTGGCCTCCAAGGCTTTCCGCACCGCCTCGGCGGGGCTGCCGCAGGGGTAGGCGGGCTTGCCGTACCGGGCCAGAAGCTGGGCCAGACGATCCGCCTCCAGAGCCCGGGGATTGTCGGGGGTCAGGGTGAAAAACCGTCCGGCCAGCTTGGCCGTGCGCCGGTACATGGCCTCATAGTCCTTGTCCGCCAGCACCCCGGTGATTACCGTCAGCTCCCGGCCTGCCAGATAGCTGTTGGCAGTTTCCCAAAGGGCGTCCATGCACTGGGGATTGTGGCCGCCGTCCAGAACGAAGAGGGGCTCCCTGCCCAGAACCTCAAAGCGCCCCGGCCAGCGGACCTCCCGGATGCCCCGGACAATGGCGCTGTCGGGAAGACGCCAGCCCCGATCCCGCAGCAGCTCCAGCACCGTGAGGACCAGAGACAGATTGTTCCGCTGGTGTTCTCCCAGCAGGGGCAGCTCCAGCAGCAGCTCTCCCCAGCGGAAGCGCTGTCCCTCCAGATCGTGACCCAGAGGCACCAGCACCAGGGGGTCCGCCCGATAGAGGGGGATTTTCATAGCCCGGCAGCGCTCCTCCACCACGGCGCAGACGCTGGGCAAATTGGGATAGAGGGCCGCGGCGCAGCCGGGCTTCAGGATTCCGGCCTTGGTCCGGGCAATGGCCTCCACAGTGTCTCCCAGGTACTCGGTGTGGTCCAGGCCGATGTTGGTGAAGACGGCGGCCTCTGGGGCGGGAATCACGTTGGTGGCGTCCAGCTCGCCTCCCATCCCGGCCTCCAGCACCACGATCTGGGCGCCCTCCTGGGCAAACCAGCGCAGAGCGATGGCAGTGATGAGCTCAAACTCCGTGGGGGCGTCGGCCATGGCCTCGGCGTGGGGCCGGACCGCGGCAGTCTGCAGGGACAGAGCCTCCCGGGAAATCATCTCGCCGTCCATCTGCATCCGCTCCCGGAAATCCACCACCCAGGGGGAGATGAAGAGTCCCGTGCGATACCCGGCCCGGGTCAGTACGGAGGCCAGCATGGCGGCGGTGCTGCCCTTGCCGTTGGTTCCCACGATGTGGATGAATTTCAGCCCCCGTTCGGGGTTTCCCAGCCGCTCCATCAGCTCGGAGATCCGTTCCAGTCCCGGCACAGAGCCCTTCCAGTTGACGGCGGCGATGTATTGTAGGGCTTCTTCGTAGGTCATTCGATTCAACTCCTAAAGGAGATGGGATATAGGTTACAGGTTATAGGTCATGGCATAAAGACCCGCCTGTAGGGGCGGTCATTGGCCGCCCGTCAAAGCCTGCCGGGTCAGAACACCTGACTGTGTTTTTTGATCTGGCGGACAGCGGGAGCCAGCGCGAGGATGCAGACGATCTGCACCGGAATCAGAACGGCGCATTGGATGATTCTGGTTCCCAAAAGGGGCAGATAGGGGGAGCCGTACAGCACCGAGATCCAGAGAGAGTTCAACAGCAGGCTCAAAATGAGCTGATTGAGGGCGACGGAAAGGACCACCCGAACAGGCTTCTGGGACCTGTGTAAGAACAGACCGAAAACCGCACCGGTGAGCAGGGCGGTCAGCGTAAAGCCTGGGAAAAAGGGCCCGTTGGGAAAGAGCATCGCACCGATGAAATCCCCCAGCGCGCCAACACAGCCGCCCCCCAGGGGGCCGTAAAGCATTGCGGCGATGACCACGGGGACGAAGCTGAAGCCGATTTTCAGCTCCTGCGTTTTGATGGACAGGAAGCGGTTGAGGACGACCTCCATCGCAGTCAGCATCGCCAGGGTGATAATCATGACCAGACGCGTATCACGGCCAGCGGCTTTTGCGGGAGCTGTGCTTTGCCTTGCAGCAGACATAAAAAATCCTCCAGTCAGGAGGAGGTTGGGGTCCGGAAAGTTTTCGGAGCGGCTGCGGGTGCGCATCGCAAGCCGAAACGGCTTTTCGTCCATTGGCAACCTCCCATCCAATGGCACTACCGGGAAACCCGACGCGCGCGCCCTACTCTCCGAGGGACCGTCTTCATCATATACCAATCCGTACCAAAAAGCAAGCCCTATTTTGCGGTTTTTCCCGGGCGTTCACTTCTCCGGCAGGGCCTGCCATTCCGAAGCCAGCACCACCGCCGGAACCCCCGTCGGCTCCAGCCGTTCCATCAGGCTGCGGCGGCTGTCCCAAAAGAGCACGGAGCCGTCCTCCAGCCGCCGATGGAGACAGCCCAGCCCCGGGCAGGGAAAGCCCTCCTCCGGCAGGGCGCCCTCCCAGGGCAGAAGGGGGCTGCCGGGCCTTGCCCGGCAGCGCAGGGGGGCGGCGTCCAGAAACAGCGTCCCCCAGCGGGCGCGGCAGGCCTCCAGCCAACGGAGGAAGGGGCGGTCCCCCCGCCAGGGACCCACCAGAACCCCGGCGTGGGGCAGCGCCCCATAGGCTGGGGGCAGGATCAGCCGCTTTCCCTCCAGATCCCGGATCAGCCCCGCCAGCCCGGGCTGGGGAGGCCGCTCCAGATCCAGAAGGATCAGTCCGTCCCAGGCCTCCAGAACCCGGCGGGCGGCCTCCAGCCCCCGGGAATTGGGGAGAAAGCGGTCGTCCGCCACAAGCCCCGCCCCCGGCTCGGGCAGGGGCAGCTCCCGCCAGAGTCCCGCCGCTGTGAAGCCGTAGCCCAGGCGCAGTTTTCCCGCGGTTTCCGGCGGAGGGGCAGGGGGACGCCCGCCGCTGGCGGGGATTTTTCGGTTTTCCGCAAAATACACACAAGTTTTCATGGACAATCCCCATATTTAGTGTTATAATATCCATTAGGGGTTCCCTGTATATTCCATTGTATGAAGGCGGTGCCGGAATCATGCCCTTCTCTCTGCTGCCAAAGCTGATCTTTCCCAGCCTGACGGACGTGAAGCCGGAGCTTCTGTGCAGCCGGGGAATCGACCTTCTGATGCTGGACTTCGACAACACCATGCTGCCCTATACTTCTACGGTACCCAGCCCGGAGCTGCTGCGCTGGATCGACGAAATGAAGCGGGCAGGCGTCCGCCTCTGTGTGGTTTCCAACAGCAAAAAGGCCAAGGCCCCGGGCTTCTGCAAGGCCCACAATCTGCCCTGCGTCACCCATTCCAAAAAGCCCACAGGCCGGGGCATCCGCCGCTGTCTGGCCCGCTTTGACGCCGCCCCGGAGCAGGCTGCCCTGGCGGGGGATCAGATTTTCACCGATGTGCTGGGGGCGAACTGCGCCGGAGTCACGTCTTTGCTGGTCAAGCCCATTCATCTGCACAACATTTGGCTCAAGCTTCGCCATCTGGCGGAACAGCCGTTTATTTATTTCGCAAGGAAAAGGAGAATCACAAAACCATGACAAACCTGGAAAAGTATCTGTCCCTGCTGGAGAAGGGAAGCTATGACGGACTGCTTCTCACCAGCCCCATCTCCCGGAAGTACTGCGCCGAATTCAACGTGGACGAGGGCGTGGCCATCGTCACCCGCAAGGGCTGCCGCTACTTCACCGACTCCCGGTACATCGAGACTGCCGAGAAGAACCTGAAGGGCTTCGACGTGCGCATGGTGTCCAAGGACAACGGCTACATCAAGCAGCTCAACCAGGCCATTGAGGACTTTGAGGTCTTCACCCTGGGCTTTGAGGAGGACTTTCTGACTGTGGCGGAGTTCCGCAGCTACGAGGGCAAGCTCAACGCCAAGCTGGTACCCTGCCAGCAGGACATCAACGCCTTCCGTGTCGTCAAGGAGGAATATGAGCTTCAGCGGATGCGGGAAGCCCAGGCCATCACCGACAAGGCCTTCACCCAGGTCTGTCAGCGGATCAAGGAGGGCATGACGGAGAAGGAGCTCTGCGCGGAGCTCATCTACTGCCTGTACAAGAACGGCGCCGAGGGCCTGTCCTTCGCCCCCATCGTGGTCTCCGGCCCCAACTCCTCCATGCCCCACGGCGTTCCCGGGGAGCGGAAGCTCCAGAAGGGCGATTTCATCACCATGGACTTCGGCGTGGTCTACAAGGATTACTGCTCCGACATGACCCGCACCGTGGCCCTGGGCTATGCCACTGAGGAGATGAAGAAGGTCTATGACACCGTTCTGAAGGCCCAGTTGACGGCCATCGGCATCACCAAGGCGGGCGTCACCGGCCAGGCCATTGACGGCGCTGCCCGGAAGGTCATTGCCGACGCCGGCTACGGCGAGTATTTCGGCCACGGCTACGGTCACTGCCTGGGTCTTCTGGTCCATGAGTCCCCCAACTGCAACCCCTCCAACGACAAGCCCATGCCCGCCGGCTGCGTCAGCTCCGCCGAGCCCGGCATCTATCTGCCCGGCAAGTTCGGCGTCCGCATTGAGGACTGCCTGATCATCAAGGAGGACGGGGTAGAGATTCTGGCCCACAGCCCCAAGGAGCTCATTATCATCGAGGCGTAAAATAATTCTTGCAAAATCGGACGGTATGTAGTATACTGGTAGTCGGTTAAATTTGTATATAATTCAAGTTTGGAGGAAACATATATGGCAACCATTACCGCTGGTGATTTCAGAAACGGCAAG
>CAMOSU010000003.1 GCA_946625125.1 uncultured Clostridia bacterium | reverse complement strand
AGCACATTGAAAACGTCATTCAGCTCATCGACGAGGGGAACACCATCCCCTTCATTGCCCGCTACCGAAAGGAGCTCCACGGCTCCATGGACGACGGCAGCCTGCGGACCCTGGAGACCCGACTGCAATATCTCCGGGGACTGGAGGAGCGCCGGGAAGCCATTGTCAAGAGCATTGAGAGCCAGGACAAGCTGACGCCGGAGCTGCGGGCCGCCATTGAGGCCGCTCCCACCCTGGCGGAGCTGGAGGATCTCTATCTGCCCTACCGGCCCAAGCGCCGCACCCGGGCCTCCATCGCCAAGGAGAAGGGCCTGGAGCCCCTGGCTCTGCTGCTCTTTCAGCAGGCCAAGGACGGACCCCGGCCTGAGTCGGCGGCACAAGATTATGTTAACCCGGAGCTGGGAGTCAACAGCCCGGAGGAGGCTCTGGCCGGGGCTTCGGACATCATTGCCGAGCAGATCAGCGACCATGCGGAGCTCCGCAAGGCGCTGCGGAAGCTGCTGCGGGAAAACGGCCGTCTCCGCTCCGAGGCCGCCACGGAGGAGGACTCGGTGTACGCCATGTACTATGACTTCACCCAGGCGGTTTCCAAGCTTCAGGGCTATCAGATCCTGGCCATCAACCGGGGGGAGAAGGAGAAGTACCTGAAGGTGAGCCTGGAGCTCAACGAGATGCTTGCCCTGCAAACCGTGCGCCGGGCGGCGGTCCGTCTGGGCAGTCCCTCCACAGACTTTGTAATGAAGGCGGCGGAGGACGCCTATGAACGCCTGATTTTCCCCTCTCTGGAGCGGGAGCTGCGCTCCGCCCTGACGGAGCAGGCCTGCCAGGGGGCCATCGGGCAGTTTGCCCTGAATCTGCGGCCCCTGCTGATGCAGCCCCCCGTGAAGGGGAAGGTCACCATGGGCCTGGACCCGGGCTATCGCATGGGCTGCAAGGTGGCGGTGGTGGACGGCACCGGCAAGGTGCTGGATACCGCCGTGGTCTATCCCACCTACGGTGAGCGGCAGAAGCAGGAGGCCATCGGGGTCCTGGGCCGTTTGGTGGAGCGTCATGGGGTAGAGCACATCGCCATTGGCAACGGCACCGCCAGCCGGGAGACGGAGCAAATGGCTGTGGAGCTGATTCGCCGGGAGCAGGCGGCGGGCTTCCCTCTGAGCTATATGATTGTCTCCGAGGCGGGGGCTTCGGTTTACTCCGCCAGCCCCTTGGCGGCGGAGGAGTTTCCCCAGTATGACGTAAATCTTCGCTCCGCCGTGTCCATTGCCCGGCGGCTCCAGGACCCCCTGGCGGAGCTGGTGAAGATTGAGCCCAAGGCCATTGGCGTGGGTCAGTACCAGCATGACATGCCCCAGAAGGAGCTGGAGCAGGCCCTGGACGGAGTGGTGGAGGACTGCGTCAATGCCGTGGGGGTGGATCTGAACACCGCCTCCCCCTCTTTGCTGCGGCGGGTCTCGGGGCTCACCGCGGCCACCGCGAAGAACATCGTGGCCTACCGGGAGGAGAACGGCGCCTTCACCGGGCGGAGTCAACTGAAAAAGGTCCCCAAGCTGGGACCCAAGGCCTTCCAGCAGTGCGCGGGCTTCCTGCGGGTGCCGGAGAGCAAAAACATCCTGGACAACACCGCCGTCCACCCGGAGTCCTACGCCGCGGCGGAAGGCCTGCTGGAGCTGACGGGTCACAGTCTTGCGGAGGTGAAGGCCGGCAAGCTGGGAGCGCTGTCCGGAGAGCTGCGGGCTTACGGAGAACAAAAGGCCGCCGACGCCCTGGGAATCGGACTGCCTACCCTCCGGGACCTGGTTTCTGAGCTGCAAAAGCCCGGACGGGACCTGCGGGACGCCCTGCCCCAGCCCATACTCCGCACCGACGTGCTGGAGCTGAAGGATCTGAAGCCCGGCATGGTTTTATCCGGCACCGTGCGGAACGTCATCGACTTTGGAGCCTTTGTGGACATCGGCGTTCACCAGGACGGCCTGGTGCACATTTCCGAGATTACGGACCGCTTTTTGAAGCACCCCTCGGAGCTTCTCACCGTGGGAGACGTGGTGAAGGTGAAGGTCCTGTCTGTGGACGAGAAGAAAAAGCGCATCGGCCTGTCCATTAAGCAGGCAAAGGAATGAAAGGGCTGCGGGCCTGGAAGAGGGAGGCAAACAAATGAGAAAGCAGATCGGGATTCGAATCCTGATTTCCGCTCTGATGCTGCTGTGTCTGCTGGGCTGCGGGCAAAGCGGCGCCCCGGAGACCACAAAAAGCCCAATCCGGCTGAGCCGGCGGCAGGAGGAGATTCTGCGGCAGCAGGGCCTGCCTACGGACTACGAGGCCCTGAGTCTGGGACAGAAATCCGCCATTGAGTCCATCGAGGACATGCTCTGCTACCTGGAACAGCGCTATGACGATCATTTCACCTATGTGGGCTACGTGGCGGATTCCCCGGTGGAGCGGGAGCATCTGCTGGCGGAGTCGGAGAGCTATTCCGGCCTGGGGACGGTGACGGTTTACCGCTCCTACCGGGAGGGCAGCTTTTCCTATGAGGACAATTACAGCACCCTGGAGGGGAAGCTCCTCTATGAGCAGGCGCTCAACGACTGGATCTGCCAATTCCTTCCCGAGGAGGGCTTCATCGTCTTTTCCCAGCTTTCCGAGGCGGACCAAAGTCTGGATCAGGAGCAGATTCTGACCCAGGCCTCCGCTGCCAGCTATGTGCTCGTTGACGAGTCACTCTGCACAGAGGAGTCCCTGCGGGAGCTGGCGGAAGACTTTGGAAGCTGGATCCGGGAGGAAGGGGAAGGCCGTGCCAGCGTCACCATCTTCTATCGCACCCCGGCAAAGTATATGGCCATGGCCAGCAATGACTCCTATCTGGAGCTGCTGCCGGAGCTGCGGGAACAGAGCCATTTTAGCTGCACCCGCAGCGCTGACGGGAAGGTGAAGCTTTCCTGATTCCCGGAAAAGAACAGGAGAGCGCCGACGCGGCGCTCTCCTGTTATCGCATTTCCCGGAGCAGGGTCTTATGCTCCGGGCTGATCCGAAAGCTCTCCAATGCCTTCTGAATGGCCCTGCGGCGGGTCCAGGGGTCCAGGCGGCCCGGCTCCAGATAGGGCAGGGCGGCCTCCCACTGCTTTGCCAGAGCTGTGGCAAAGTACCAGGCCCGCATCATGTTCACATAATATTCCTCCGAGGAAATCTGAGCCACCCGGGCGGGATCGTCCGGGCGGAAGTCCTCCTCCAGAAAGTGATCCATGAGCTGTTTGATTCCAAAGCGAAGGGTGTAGCAATGCCCCGAGGCCAGCCAGCCCGGGATCACCGCCGCCAGCTCCCCCCGGTGCTTTTTGAAGCAGGGAAGGCTCAGACAGTCGCAAACCGCCCAGTTGTCCACCTGGGGAAGAAAGGCCTCCACCCGCTCCAGGACCTGAAGACGGTCCCTCTCATAGCCCAGCAGATAGGCGTGGAGCAGGTTTTCCTCCTGATAGCGGTGGGGCAGGGACTCCAGGAAGTCCCGGGCGGCTTCACTGCCCCGCAGCTCCCTTGCCAGGCCCCGAAGGGCGGGACTTCGCACCCCCAGAATCCGGGCCGGGTCCAGATTGGGGATGAGCTTGGCGCTAAAGTCCCGATACTCCGATTCCGCCATGCCAAGCAGCCGCTCCCGAATGGAAGCGGCTGAAGCTGTCTGTGTTTGCTTGGGACTCATGCCCGCTCCTCCACAAAGCGCTTGATGGCCTCGTAGGTTTCATCGGAGATGTAGTGCTCCACCTTGCAGGCATCCTCCACAGCGACGTCCTCCTGTACCCCGATTTGCCGGAGAAAGGCAGAGAGAATGTTGTGTCGGGCGTAGATCTTTTCCGCTATGGGCCTACCGCTGTCGCTGAGCTTGAGAAAGCCGGCTTCGTCGGTGTAGACATAGCCCGCGTCCATGAGAATGTGGACGCCCCGGCTGACGCTGGGCTTGGAAAAGCCCAGATATTCCCCCACGTCCACGGCCCGCACGCCGCTCTTTTGCTGGGAAAGGACCAGAATGGCCTCCAGATACATTTCGCCGGATTCCTGTAAGCGCATAAGCTCGCCTCCGATTTCTGTTGATGGGATGTAGAAGCTTTGTTTCCTCTTATTATACCGAAGCCCGGGAGAATTGTCAAAGAAAATATCAGGAAAATGTAGATTTGATGAAATAAAAAATTTTTTCCGGAAATTGAAAATAAAGCTTTACTTTTTGCTTCCTGTCTGCTATAATACTTGAGCAAACGCGCCGGTGGCTCAATGGATAGAGCATCAGATTCCGGTTCTGAGGGTTGGGGGTTCGAGTCCCTTCCGGCGTGCCAAAAGAGTCAATGCCTTTCGGGCATTGACTCTTTTGCGTTTCTATCTACGATTCGGTTCATACGGCCGCGCATTCCGTTTACCGGGGGTCCCCGGCCAAACAGCTTGGGCGGAAGCGGGAGAGATCGGAGGCGTCCGGACCCAGAGGGAAACAATCCGGGCGGGCCAGGGAGAACAGGGCCTGCTCCGGCTTGGTTTTTACACAGGCACAGGGAAAAACATCCCCGGAAAGGGCCACGTAGAGCAGGGCAAGCCCCGCCTGACAGCCCCGGGCGCCCTCTATGGGACGGCAGGGCGCCAGCTCCGGGAGACTGGAGAGACTCAGCCTCAGAGGCAGCTCGCCCCGCTGCTGCCAGAGGGCGGCGGCCGCGGTGCGGTACTCCGCCTCCGTCAGCCCGATTTCAGACCAGTGCTCCACGGCGCTGCCGTGGCGGACCAGCTTCAGCAGCCGGAGCTCTCCGGCCCCCAGGCCGGCGGCCAGCTCCGCGATCCGGAGCAGGCTGTCCCGGTTGAAGCGTGTCACCACCAGATTGATCCGGGTATCCACCCCCAGCTCAACCATGCGGCGTATGGCAGTGCAGCTTGCCTGGAAGGAGCCGGGCTGCCGGGTCATGGCGTCGTGCTCCTCCGCCCTGTGGCTGTAAAGGGAGAGGTAGCAGAATCCCAATCCGGCCTCCCGCAGAGCCTCCAGCGCCGACGGCTCCAGAGCCTTGGGACCGGAGGTCCCGGGGACCAGCCCCGTGGTGAAGAGTCCCAGGCGGCAGTCCGGGACCTGGGCGCTCAGTTGGCAGAGCAGGGAAGCCAGCCGGGGATAGAGCAGGGGCTCGCCGCCGGTGAAGCAGATCTCCAGGGGAGCGGGGATGCTCCTGGCCAGGGCAAGAATTTGGCTGTCGGCATACTGCCGGGTTTCCCGGCGCATCGCCTGGGAGGAGCAGTGCAGGCAGTCCAGGGGGCAGCGGGGCTCCAGCTCAAAGTGCAGCTCAAACCGTCGGCTCATAGGCCAAAGCAGGGATGAAGCTTCTCCCAAAGCTCCTCTGCCAGGGCGGCCTCCGGCTGGCTGCCGTTTACAATGAGAATCTTCTCCTGATCCTTCAGCTTCTCAAAGGCCTCCAGATACTTCTCCCGCACCTGGGCAAGCCGCTCTTTGGTCTCAAAGAGCTCCACATGGGAGCGGGACTTGGAGATTCGGGCAATGGCGTCCTCCGGGTCCACGTCCACGAACACCGTGACGCTGGGCCGCAAAATCTCCGCGCTCTGGGAGTTGGCCTGGATGACCCAGTCCATCGGCATGTCCACAGCATGATAGGCGTAGGAGGAGAAGTAATAGCGGTCCGTAATCACGGGAATCCCGCTGTCGATCTTGGCCTTGATCCCGTCCACGGGGTTCAGCAGGTGGTCCAGCCGGTCCGCCACGAACAGACCCGCCACCACCCGGTTATCGCTGACAATGCGCCCGGTCATGAGCTGGTGGATCAGGGAGCCGATGGGGGAGTCGGTGGGCTCCCGGGTGATATAGCAGTGGATTCCATGGCGCAGCAGCCGCTGGTTCAGAAGCTGAACCTGGGTGGACTTTCCGCTGCCGTCAATGCCCTCAAAGGCGATGAAGCAGCCGGGCTTAGAATTCAAGTTTTGCATAGTTGGCGAACCTCTCTGTGTTTTTTTCGCGTTTTTCCAGGTATGCGGCTTCCAGATCGAAGTGCAGCTCGTTGGAGAGCTTCAGAAGATAGGTCAGAATGTCCGCCAGTTCCTCCACCAGCTCCGGCTTCTTTTCCTCCAGGGTGTAATCCCCCCGCCAGATTTTTTTTACCAGGTTGGAGGCTTCCCCCACCTCCCCGGACAGGGCCAGCATGGTGAAGCCCAGCAGGGGAATGGTCTGCTCCGAGAGCTCCTGGTCCCAGGGAAAGCGGCTCTCATGTCCGGCGTCAAATTCCTTTTGCAGCCGGGCCAGTTCTTCCAGGCTCATGCTTTTTCCAACTCCTTAAACAGATTGATGAGTTCAGTATACAGCAGGGGGAGCTTTTTTTCCAGCGGTTTCAGGCGACTGGTGGGAACAGAATTCTTTTTTCTGAGCTCCTTCTGCTGCTCCAAATTCGTCAGAAGCTCCTTGGTCTTGCTCTGAATGCTAAGCAGACCGGGCTTATAGCGGTTTCTGGAGCTGCATTCCGGCAAAACCGCGTCGATTGCCTGCAGCAGTCCGTAGAGACCGCCGGTTTCGATTACCGTTTCCGTGCGCTTTTGCTTGTCCTCCAGAAGCGCCACCAGCTCATTGACGGTGTTTTGAATTCTCTTTTTCGACGGGTTGTATACGAAGGCGGAGAGCTTGACGGACAGACTATTCATCTCCTTGTCCGTGTCAAGGCCCGCCCGGAGGAAGCAGCCAAACTGCTCCTTGCGCTGTACCCGGAAGGCGTGGAGACTGACGCTGATTCTTTGGAAGGGAAGGCGTTCCCGGATTTTTCCAGCGAGATACAGAATCTCGCAGGCATTGATTTTCAGGAAGCGGCTGGACTCCAGCGCCCGAAGGTTCATGGTGACGAACAGGGTGGTCTGCTCCCGGTCAAAGCCAAATTGCAGGGTCATCATGGAGGGCAGCAGGCCGTCGGAGGGAACCTGAGCAATCTGCGGAGTATTGACGGTGGAGAGAATTGCCCGGCTGCTGGTCTTTTTCTCCGTCAGCTCCCGGATCAGAAACTCCAGTCCGGAGCCGTGCTTTTCGGTGACAAAGTGCATACCGTGGTTAAAGAACAGGGTGTTGCCGTCGGGGTGGGGAGCTTCCCACATTTGGGCCAGCTCCTCATAGGAGAAGGACCTGCCCATGATCTCCAGCTCCCTCTGGACGCCGAAATGCTCCGTCACGTCCTTTTCAAAGCTCTCGAAATCGGAGGATACATGGAGGCGCACCTGGTACAGAGCCTCCCTGGCGGCGACGTCCCGATTCAGCCGGACATACAGCTCGGAAAAGTTCTGGCCGGAATAGCTGTTGACGTCGGTGGACAGGCCGATGGGATGGGAAATGAAGCCGTCACGCCCCTCCCCCATAGCCAGATCGGCGTGGTACTCGTAGGTTTCCGCCCGGAGCAGAACCCCCTTGTCGCAGGCTATGAGGTTGAACTGGGAATTGACGTTGGGATAGTTTCTGGCAAGCGCCGCCCCGACCCCCACAATGGGGCAGCCGTTTCTGCCAATCCGCACCGCGTACTGGCCGTGGGTGTGACCGTGGAAGATGGCCTGGATGTCGTATTTGTCCACCAACTGAATCAGAGCCGGGGCGTTGCGGACGGAGGAGCCGTCGTCCTTGTCCATGCTTAACAGCGTGTGGTGCAGGAAAAAGTATTTGGCGGAATCGGAGGAGAGCCCTTTGAGCAGCTCCTCCAGTTGATCGTAGTCGATGCGGCCGCGTCTGTAATCCGCGGGGTCGGCGGAATTGAGGAACACCAGGTCCACATTGTCCTGGTCGTAATGCAGAGCGTAGCTTTCCGTGATGCTTCTGCTCAGCAGAGAAGCGGAAAAGGCTTCCAGCTCAGGGCCGTGGGTGGCGTCATGGTTCCCCGGGCAGAGGCCGAGATGAACCTTGCACCTTTTGCGCAGGGGCTTCAGGAGCTTCGTTTCCAGCAGCTCCTTCGCCCGTTCAAAGCGCTGATCGACGGGGACCGCGGCGGATCTGGGGCTGCTGTCGATGAAATCCCCGCAGAGACAGAGGAAGAGCTCCGGGGATTTTTCCTTGACGCTTTCCAGAATCTTGTCCCCCATGGCGGAGAGTATGGCAGCCTCCTCCTCGGGGGTGTATTCTCCCGCGCCAAAGTGAAAGTCCGACATTTGAACGATGTACAGCATTGCTTACCTCCCTGATGTCCGGTCGGGCCGGAGCTCCCCGGCGCTGCGCGCAGCCCGGGCTGCCGTATGGAATGGAGTCTTGCGGCTCAGATCCGGAACACCCAGCGGTCCAGACGCTGAAAGGCCTCCCGGACCACGGCGTTGGGCAGGGCCAGATTCATGCGGATGCCCCAGGGGTCCCGGAACATGCCGCCGTCCTGCCAGGCCACCCCCACGTCGGTCCCCAGCTTTTGCAGCTCCTGGATGGTCTTGCCATGGGCCTTGCACCAGTCCTCGCAGTGGAGGAAGAGCATATAGGTACCCTGGGGCCGCATGAGGCTGACTCCCTCAAAGCGCGAGAGAATGAAATCATAGGCGAAGTCGATGTTCTCCGTCAGCACCTGCCGCAGCTCGTCCACCCAGAGCCGGCCCGCTTCGGAATAGGCTCCGATGAGGGCGTGCATGGACAGGACGTTCATGGAGTTATAGCCCGAAAGGGAGCTCTCCTTGGCCTGCCGGTCCCGGAGCCAGTCGTTGTAGATGATGTGATAGCTGCCGATGAGGCCCGCCAGGTTGAAGGTCTTGGAGGGGGCGTACATGGCCGCCACATGCTCTCTGGCCCAGGGACTGACGGACTGGGTGGGAATGTGCCGGTGGTCCGCCAGAGTCAGGTCGGACCAGATTTCATCGGAGACCACCCAGACCTGGTGCCGCTCAAAGATCTCCATGGCCTGTTCGATCTCCCAGCGCTCCCAGACCCGGCCGCAGGGATTGTGGGGACTGCAAAAGATGGCGGCGTGGATGTGCTTGTCCGTAATTTTCCGCTCCAGGTCCTCATAGTCGATGCGCCAGATTCCCGCCTCGTCCCGGTACATGGGGTTGTGGACGATTTCGTAGCCGTTGTTTTCCAGCACATGGGTGAAGCCCACGTAGGTGGGACTCTGCACCAGCACGGGATCGCCCCGGGAGCAGAGCACGTTCAGGGTGGAAATCACCCCGCCCAAAACGCCGTTTTCATAGCCGATGTGCTTCGCCTCCAGGTCCCGGACCCCGTTGCGGAGGCGCTGCCAGCGGATGATGCTGTCAAAGTATTCCCGGGAGGGCTGGAAGTAGCCAAAGGCGGGATGCTCCGTCCGGCGGATGACGGCCTGCTGAATGGCGGGACAGGCCAGGAAATTCATATCCGCCACCCACATGGGGATGGGGCTGAAGCCCTCCTTCGGTCCGGCGGGGGCAAAGCCGCCGGGCTGGCCGATCATGTCCAGGGCAATGGCGTCCCGACCCCGCCGATCCGGCATCGTGGTGAAATCGTAGGGCATAGCAGTACCTCTTTTCCCAGTTTTTTTCCATTATATCACAAATAATCCCGATTTGCAACGCAAATCGGGATTTGTGGAAGTCTTGCCAACGTACGGTTGTTCAGACAAACCTCCCCTGCTTGCAGGGGAGGGGGACCGCCCTCAAGGGCGGTGGAGGGGTCGTTCCGACGACAGAGCCCATGCCTGGGAGCGCTCGTGGGACGACAGAGCCCATGCCTGGGAGCGCACATGGAACGACAGAGCCGTTGCCTGGAAGTGTTCAATTGACGAAACGACCCCTCCGCCCCAGTGCGCGCACTGGGGCACCTCCCCTGCAAGCAGGGGAGGTTTTGCGGAGAAATCCACAAATCCCGAATCGCTCTTCCATTTTTCGGCGGTCTGTGGTATAATCCCATAGAAATCAACGAAAAGGACAGCCCGCCGGGAGCGGGCGCGGAATGACTATGCAGACCTCAAAGCTTTCCAAAACCGAGCTGTTTGAGCGGGTGTCCGTTCCCCGGGCTCTGGCGGCCATGGGAATCCCCACCATCATCAGCCAGCTTATCAACCTCATTTATAATATGGTGGACGCCTTCTTCATCGGGCGCACCGGCAATTCCTACATGATGGCGGCCACCACCGTCACCCTGACCCTCACCATGCTGAACGTGGCCTTTGCCAATCTCTTCGGCGTGGGAGGCGGCAGTCTCATCGCCCGGCTCATGGGCCAGAAGCGGGAGGAGGAGGGGCGGAAGGTCAGCGCCTATGCCGTCCGGGGGGCTTTGCTGCTGGGCCTGGGCTACGCGGCGGTGACGGCGCTCTTTATGCGTCCCATTCTGCGCTTCCTGGGGGCCTCGGAGAACACCCTGGGCTTTGCGGAGCAATACACCCTTTACGTCATTGTCATCGGCACCACCCCCACCATCCTCTCCCTGACCCTGTCGCATCTTCTGCGGAACACCGGCTATTCCTCCCAGGCCAGCTTCGGCCTTTCCATGGGGGGCGTGCTGAATATGGCCCTGGACCCCCTGTTCATGTTCGTGCTGCTGCCCCGGGGGCAGGAGGTGACAGGCGCGGCCATAGCCACTCTGATTTCCAATCTCTTCTCCTGCGGATATCTGCTGTTTGCCCTGAAAAAAGCCTCGGCCAAGGCCCCGCTGACCCTGGATCTCCGGCAGGCCTCGGGGCTGGGCCGGGAGCACAAGCGCAGCCTCTACAGCGTGGGCATTCCCTCGGCGGTGCTGACGGGACTCTTTGACCTGGCCAGCATCTGCGTCAACAAGCTGGCGGCGGCCCACGACGATCTGGTGCTGGCGGCCTTCGGCATCGTCATGAAGGTGGAGCGCATCCCCAACGCCGTCAACATCGGCATCTGCCAGGGCATGATGCCCATTGTGGCCTACAACTACGCCTCCGGCAACCGGAGCCGGATGCAGGCGGCGGTGCGGACGGCCCGGCTCTACGGTCTGCTGGTTTCGGCCCTCAGCATCCTGCTGCTGGAGCTCTTTGCCCGGCCGGTGACGAATCTGTTTTTGAGCACCTCGGCGGAGGATCCGGCGGGGGCTCTCACCACTGTGGGCTTCGCGGCGGCCTTTTTGCGGGTGCGCTGTCTGGCGGCCCCGGTGCAGCTCATCAATTACCATACCTCCTTCTCCCTCCAGGCCATCGGCAACGGGCGGGACACCATGCTCCACGCCTGCGTCCGGGAGCTGGGCATTTATATCCCTCTGATGTATCTGCTGGACCGGCTCTTCGGTGAGATGGGTCTGGCGGCGGCCCTGCCCGCCGGGGAGGGCCTGGCGGCCATTCTGGCTCTGTGGCTGCTGCATAGAGCCCTGGCACAAAAGCGATAAGTTTTCTTCGCGAAAAATAAAAGCAATCGTTTTCTGTTGCAGGACCAAAACGCAATAAAAAACGATTGCTTTTTTGACAGAGCTGTACTGCCCCTGCCGCGAAAACGGGAGCTTGCCCCGGGATACGCGGCGGCCTGGGGTCAGGCCGCCCCGCGCTGTGGGCGGGACTGCCGCAATGTCCGGGCGGAAACGCCCGGTCCGTTTTTGGCTGGGTATTGACTTTTCCCCGGAAACGCGATACAATAGAGGCACTCTTCGGGGAGCCGGACGGATCCGGCTGAGACTGGGCGATCATCGCGCCCTCACCCGTGAACCTGATACGGATCATGCCGTCGTAGGAAAAGGGTAGTTCTCCTTGGATGCCGGCGGTATGGGACCGTCGGGATTTTTTATAAGAAAGAGGAGACAAGCAATGAGTACCAAAAAGAAATTCCCCATCCGTCAATTCGTGGAAAGCGCCCTGATGGTTGCCATCGCCACCGTGCTGAGCCTGTTCAAGATCGACCTGCCCTTCGGCGGCGGCCTGACCATTTGCAGCATGCTTCCCATCATCCTGATCTCCCACCGCCACGGCGTCAAGTGGGGCCTGGCGACGGCCTTCGTCTACAGCCTGATCCAGTTGGCTCTGGGCCTGGACAACGTGGCCTACGGCGAGACCTTTGTGATGGCCGCGGGGATCGTCCTGCTGGACTACGTGGTGGCCTACACGGTGCTGGGCCTCTCCGGCGCCTTCAACAAGGTTTTCCCGGACCGCGGCAAGCCTACCGCGGTGGTGGTGGGCGTCATCGTCACCTACTTCCTGCGCTTCCTCTGCCACTTTGTCACCGGCGCCTGGATCTGGGGCGTCTGGATGCCCGAGGAGTTCATGAACATGCCCATGACCAATCCCTGGATCTACTCCGCTCTTTACAACGGCTGGTACATGCTGGCGGAGCTGGTGCTGACCCTGGTGGTGGTCCTGCTGCTCTACAAGCCCCTGGGCAGGTATTTCCGGGGCGAGGATCTGAAAAAGTAAAATCCAAAATCAAACGAAATCCTCCGCCCCGGTGCGTGCGCTGGGGCATCTCCCCTGCTTGCGGGGGAGGTAGAAAGGCAACAGAGTATGTTTAAGCCCATCCGAAACCTCATCGGGGCGGCGATTCTAGCGGTCCTGACCGCGGCGGCGGTGGGGCTGGCCCGCTTTCTGCCGGGGTTCTGGTTCTCCTTCTATACGGACTTCTCCCGGGACGCCATGCGGTACCTTGGAGCCGCCTTCGGCTGGGTCCCCTTCCCGGTCTGGGAGCTCCTGCTGGCGCTGCTGGTGCTGGGACTGCTGGGGGGACTGATCTACGCCGTCAAAAAGCTTCGGATTCTGGGCTATCTTACGGCGGTGCTGGAGCTTGGGGTGCTGCTGGCGGCTCTGTTTATGGGGCTCTGGGGTCTCAACGGCTTCGCCCCCACCATCGGGGAGCAGACGGGGCTGGAGGTCCGGCCCTACAGCACGGACCAGCTCCAGGCCGCGGCGGCCTGGTACGCCGATCAGGCCAGCCTCTGGTCCGCCCGGGTGGAGCGGGACCAGGCGGGAGACGTGGTGCTGCCGGACTTTGAGACCATGTCCGATCAGGCCGTGGCGGCCTACGGGCGGCTGGCGGAGTACAATGAGCGCTACGCCCTGTCCATCTCCCGGGTGAAGCCCCTGCTGGTCAGCGAGGCCTTTGCCTACACCGGGACCACCGGGATCTTCGTCTGCCTCACGGGGGAGGCGGGGGTCTCCACCGAGACCTACCCCCTGGCGCAGCCCTTCACCCTCTGTCATGAGCTGGGCCACAGCCTGGCGGTGGTCCGGGAGGACGAGGCGAATTACCTGGGCTTTCTGGCCTGCTGGGCCTCGGAGAGTCCCCTGTTCCGCTACTCCGGCTGCTACAACGCCTTCATCTACTGCTACAACGCCCTCTACGACGAGAGCGCTGCCAAGGCCCGGAGCCTCTGGGACCGCTGCTCGGAGGAGCTGATCCACGACGCCGATGTCCATGTGGAATACAACAAGCAGTACGAGGGGACGGTACAGCAGGCGGCCCAGGCGGTGAACAACGCCTATCTGAAAACCTTCGACGAGGCCGGGGTGAAGTCCTACGGCCTGGTGGTGGATTACCTCATCGCGGAGTACCTGAAAAACGGCGGCTGAAGAGGGGCGCTTCGCGTATGAAATACTCCCACAAATGATGATTCCAGGAGGAGAAGCCATGAAAAAATCCACCCTGACGGCGGTGGCCGCGGTGGGGACGGCGGCGGTGGCCGCCTCGGTTCCCTACTTCTACAGGCAAAACACGGAGCTCACCGCCTCCCACTATGTCTTCCGGTCTGCCAAGGTCCGGGGCGCTCTGGAGGGCTTTCGGATTACCCAGATCTCCGATCTGCACAACCGGGAGTTCGGCAACGAGAACTGCCGCCTGCTGGCCTTGACGGAGGCGCAGCTTCCGGATCTGCTGGTGATCACCGGGGATCTCATGGACAGCTACCACCCAGATCTGGATCGGGCCATGGACAGCGCCGAGCGGCTGGCCAGGATCGCTCCCTGCTACTATGTCACCGGCAACCATGAGCATCGCATGAGCCGGGAACGGCAGCGGGAGTTTTTCCGGCGGCTGGAGCAGGTCGGGGTGGTGCCGCTGCGGAATGAGGCGGTGAAGCTGGGCCTGGGAGAAGGCTTCCGCCTGATCGGGGTGGACTGCAACCAGGGCCGGACGGAAACCCTGAAGGATCTGATGGCGGAGCGTCCGGCGGAGGAACTGAACATTCTGCTGTCCCACAAGCCCCACTACGCCGCGTACTATGAACAGGCCGGGGTGGACCTGGTGCTGGCGGGACATGCCCACGGGGGTCAGTGGCGGCTGCCGGGGCTGGGAGGGCTCTATGCCCCGGGCCAGGGTCCCCTGCCGAGCTACACCGCGGGAATGTACCGGCTGGGGAATACGGTGATGTGCGTCAGCCGGGGCTTGGGCAATTCCTCCTTCCCCCTGCGGATCGAGAACAAGCCGGAGCTGGTGACTGTGACTCTGCGCGGGGACAAAATTTGACAGAAACCTGGAAAAAGCGGCATCTTTTGGGGAAAATGCCGCTTTTTTCCTGTATATTCCCGAATATTTTCCGGGGCTTTTTGTGAAACCTGCCCTTGCGCTCTGTGGGAGCGGAAAAGGTTTTTGTGAAAATCTGTGAAGCAAACCTTGACCTCAGAGCTTTTTTCTGATAGAATATACAGTACAAAACCAGACCTGACCGGAGAGCGCGGTTTTTGCCTCCCGGAGCGGATAACGCGTATATTACCCGTCCCATCGGGAACGGGGCGGATGATATAAAAAAATTTTCAAAAGGAGACATGACAATGAAGAACACATCGCTGTTCCGTCGGATCCTGTCGGTGGTCCTTGTGCTCGCCATGGTCGGTTCTCTGCTGGTCCCCGTGGCCAGTGCCGAGCCGAACAAGAGCGCTTCGACTGAAGAGCTGACGCTCACCCCCGTGGATCCCGGCACCCTGGGGTCTCATAAGTTGAATGAAGTCAACAATGAAACCTCACTGGCCCAGGAAGACCATGCGCTGACCGATGTGGTCCGTGTGTCCATCGTGCTGGAGAAGCCCGCAACTCTGCAGGCCGGCTTCGCTGCCGAGAACATCGCGGAAAACACCGAGGCCAAGGCCTACCGGGCAAGCCTCCGTGCTGATCAGGCAGCTATGACCGCCAAGATCGAAAAGGCCATTGGCGGCGAGCTGGATGTCAAGTGGAACTTGACCCTGGCGGCAAACATCATCTCCGCGAACGTGCTCTATGGCCAGCTCGAGACCATCAAGGCCATCGACGGCGTCAAGGAAGTGTTCCTGGAGAACCGCTATGAGCCCCAGGAGGGCGAGAAGGAAGACGAGCCCAACAACGGCGCGGCCTCCTACATGATCGGCTCCAACATTGTTTGGGGCAACGGCTACACCGGTGCCGGCAGCAAGGTTGCCATCATCGACACCGGCGCCGACATCCAGCATCAGTCCTTCTCCGGTGAAGGCCTGGAGTACGCGCTGGCGAAGAACGCTGAGGCCGAGGGCATGTCCTATGAGGACTATGTCGCCTCCCTCAATCTGCTGACCCCCGAGTCCATCGACGCGGTGAAGGATCAGCTCAACGCCCCCATCGGCTCCGGCGCCGCGGCTTACCGCAACACCAAGGTGGGCTATGGCTACAACTACGTTGACGACGACGTCAACTACATCGAGCACCTCAGCGACTCCCAGGGCGAGCACGGCTCCCACGTTTCCGGCATCGCCACTGCCAACCGCTTCATCGAGGTGGACGGCGAGTTCAAGCCCGCTCTCGAGGCTGTTGGCACCCAGGGCGTTGCTCCCGACGCGCAGTTGGTTGTCATGAAGGTCTTCGGCAAGGGCGGCGGCGCTTACGATTCCGACTACATGGTCGCCATCGAGGACGCCATCATCCTGGGCTGTGACTCCGCCAACCTGTCTCTGGGCTCCGGCTCCGCTGGCTTCAGCTTCTCCGGCACCTATGAGAACATCATGAACGAGCTGGTAGAGAACGGCCTCGTGGTGGCGATGTCCGCCGGCAACTCCTACGGCTGGTACGACACCCCCTACGACTCCGCCATGTATCCCTATCTGCACATCGACGACGTCAACTACGCCACCGGCGGCAGCCCCGGCTCCTTCACCAACTCTCTGACTGTTGCCTCCGTGGACAACAAGGGTCAGACCGGCATGCCTATGCTCTTCGGTGACATGCATGTGTTCTATTCCGAGACCTCCGGCTACGGCAACGATCCCATCGCCACCATCGCCGGCAAGGAGTATGAGTATGTCCTGGTGGACGGCCCCGGCGTTGATGACAACAACAACGTGGGCGCCGAGGGCGACCAGTTCCTGGCTCTGGGCGAGGACGTTGTGAAGGGCAAGGTTGCCATGTGCTACCGCGGCTCCTCCTCCTTCTTTGCCAAGGCCAACGCGGCTGTGGCCCAGGGTGCTGTTGCTGTCATCGTCATCAACAACACTGATGGCGTCATCAACATGAACCTGACTGGCTACAACTACCATGCTCCCGCTGTTTCCATCCTGAAGGCCGATGGCGACGCCATCAAGGCCAACTCCGAGAAGATCACCACCGAGGACGGCGCCGAGTACTACACCGGCACCATGAGCATCGCTGACGAGCTGGAAGTCCAGGTTCCCGAGGTTTCCGACACCGTCACCGTTTCCGCCTTCTCCTCCTACGGTATGCCCGGCACTCTGGTTCTGAAGCCCGAGATCCTGGCCCCCGGCGGATCCATCTACTCCGTCTTCGGCGCCAACGCCGGCAGCACCCCCCAGAGCGAGCATGACCAGTACGAGGTTATGTCCGGCACCTCCATGGCTTCTCCCCAGGTTGCCGGTATGGCCGCTGTCATGGGTCAGTACATCCGTGAGAACGATCTGGTTGAGAAGACCGGCCTCAGCGCCCGTCAGCTCATCAACTCTCTGCTGATGTCCACCGCTCATCCCGTGTTCGACGACGAGGGTGAATACTGGCCCGTCTTCCGTGTCGGCGCCGGTCTCGGCAATGTTGCCGACGCCACCGCCGCTCAGTCCTTCATCACCATGGGCGAGGACTCCACCATCTTCCCCGACACCGCTATGGACGGCAAGGTCAAGGCTGAGCTGGGTGACGATCCCGACTACACCGGTGAGTACAGCTACAAGTTCACCGTGAACCCCCTGGAGGGCCAGAAGGAATTCACCCTCCGCACCGACATCTTCACCCAGGCCATTGCCGGCAACAGCCCCTACGGCCTGCTGCAGTACACCGGCACCATGCTCATCGGCGCCGACGTGACCTATGAGGTCAACGGCGAGACCTACGGCGACGCCTTCACCGTGGAGGCTGACGTCAACATGGACGGCGTGACCGACGAGGCTGACGCCCAGGCCATCCTGGACCACATCACCGGCGCTGAGGCTGAGGACGCCAAGTTCGACGCTGAGGTTGCCGACGTGGACGGCGACGGCAGCATCACCTCCTACGACGCCAAGCTCATCCTCGAGTCCGCTGCCACTCCCACCATCACCGCTGACGGCCCCACCGAAGTCACCGTCAACATCAAGCTGGATGAAGAGTGGATGGGCGACCTGCTCTACTACTTCAACAAGGGCTTCTACGTAGAAGGCTACACCTATGTGGATCCCGTGGCTGACGAAGAGGGCAACATGGATGTGACCCACTCCATCCCCATCCTCGGCTTCTGCGGCTCCTGGACCGATCCTGCCATGATGGACCGTACCTCTGTCATCGACGAGGCCTACGGCACCGGCAAGCGGCCCTACCTGAGCAACAGCAACATCAACTTCCTGACCCTGAAGAACGCGGCCGGCGACACTGTCACCTACATGGGCAACCCCTACATGATTGAGGACAAGTTCCCCGCCGACCGGCTGGCCATGAACAGCGAGGACACCATCCAGTCCTACACCTACATGCCCATCCGGAACCACGCCACCCAGGGCTTTGCGGTTCTGGACGAGGACGGCAACGTCCTGCTGAGCCAGGCGACCGCCTCCAACCGCTTTGCTCCCTACTACTACGTCAACGGCGGCACCTGGCAGAATGTTGCCGTGTCCTCCTACAGCGTGGGCAAGAAGCTCAGCGCCGCGGGCGTCAAGGAAGGCGACAAGGTTTCCGTCGGCTTCTATCTGCTGCCTGAGTACTACGGCGTGGTGAACGCCATGAACAACGACACTGTCGCGACCACCGGCGGTCTGGACAATGCCGGCTTCAAGGCCGTGCTGGAGTCCGGCATCGTGGGCGACGGCGCCGCCATCAAGTATGACGTCACCATCGACAACACCGCTCCCGTGGTTGTTGGCGCTCTGCAGGACCTGATCACCGGCAACATCGTGGTCAAGGCCTCCGACAACCGGTACATTGCTTACGTTGCCATCACCAACAAGGCTGGCAACAACGTCTTCTTCGAAACCGTTCCCGAGCAGAAGGAACCCGGTGAAGAGATCGAAGTGCCTCTCGAGCTCGAGGGCATCGATCTGCCGAAGGAAGTCTACCTTCTGGTGGGCGACTACGCCGGCAATGAGGTTGCCTTCAAGGTCAACCTGGGCGGCAACGGCGGCTCCGAAGAGACCTTCGCCGGTCAGATGTTCGGCTTCGTGCCTGCCGGCTCCACCTACGGCCCCGGCTCCGGCAACCGCGTCTGGACCATCGACCCGGCTACCGCCAGCGTCACCACCTCCTCCTACACCGGCGTTGAGAACTTCGCCAACGTGAACTTCACCGTCACCGCTGCCGAGTATCTGGACGGCTACGTCTTCATGGCTGCCAACGACGGCTGGTTCTACGCTGCCGCTCTGGACGAGCTGGGCGAGGCCTCCCTCATGGGCAAGTACAGCGACACCGTGGAGAAGATCTACGACATGGCCTATAACTACGCCAACGAGACCATGTACGTCCTGGGCAGCAACAACACCCTCTACACCCTGGATCTCGTCACCGGCGAGATGACTCCCGCCTTCGTCCTGACCCTGCCCGACACCACCGGCACCTCCATGGAGGCCAACCGTCTTGCCATCGACGACGACGGCGTCTTCTACATCGGCAACTACGGCGGCAGCAGCACTGCCAAGCTCTTCAAGTTCCAGCCCGAGCTGCCTGAGGAAGGCGGCAGCGCTGAGCTGGGCGAGCTGCTCTACCGCAACGACTTCGAGGGCGACGTCTCCGACTGGACCTTCGTGGACTCTGACGGCGACGGCCATAGCTGGGAAGCCACCTACATCAGCGGCTATCCCACCTTTGACGGAGAGAAGTATCTCTTCTCCGCCTCCGACTACACCGGCTGGTCCCGTACTCCCGACAACTGGGCCATTACTCCCGCCATCGACCTGAGCAACCTGGAGAGCGCGACTCTGTCCGTCCAGGCTAAGAACCGCAGCTCCTCCTTCCCTGACACCATCCGCTTCTATGCCGGCACCTCCGCCGACGTGGATGCCATGCAGCCCATCACCGACGATCTGGTTCCCGGCACCGACTGGGAGAACGTGCAGGCTGACCTGTCTGCCTTCGTCGGTGAGGAAGCCGTTTATGTGGCTGTCCGGCACTACAACACCGACTGGGCCTACTACGTCTTCGTGGACGCCTTCGAGGTCTATGGCACTGAGGCCGACAGCTCCGGCGAGGAGCCCGTGGTGGAGGCTGTTCCCGTGGAGCCCGAACTGGTGGGCATTATGGGTACTCCCTACAACTACAGCAAGGGCGGCGCCTTCGCTTGGGACCACAACGAGAACAAGCTCTATCTGGTCACCAATTACAACGACACCAACGACACCGACCATCACCTGTGGACCGTTAACACCGAAACCGGTAAGGCCACCAAGACCAACAGCAACTCCAACCTGCGGGGTTCCGTCCGCGGCCTGTTCATCGTTCCCGGCAGAGATCCCTCCATCGAGCCCACCGACGAAGCCACTGGGCTGATCGTTGAGCCCGAGGTTCTGGAGCTGCTCAAGGGCCAGACCGACGAGCTCAAGGTCGCTGTTCTGCCCTGGACCCTGACTGACAAGGACGTGACCTTCGAGTCCGCCGATCCCACCATCGCTTCCGTGAAGGACGGCGTTGTCACCGCTGAGAACGTGGGTGAAACCACCATCACCGTGACCACCGTGGCTGAGCCTCACCTGACCTTCGAGGTCACTGTCATCGTCACCCTGCCTCCCGAGACCGAGCTCCGGGGCATCGTGTGGGACGAGGACGGCAAGGGCCAGGCCTCTGTCTTCAACTCCAACGCCACCGCTGATTGGGAAGCCATCTCTACCGTCGGCCAGCTCCGCTGGGGCGCCCGGGTTGGTGAGACCGTCTACGGCTCCACCGACGACACCATGTACGCCTTCGACGCCGACACCTACGAGGTCACCACTCTGGGCGGCATCGTCTCCATGTGGATCCCCTCCGACGCTGAGGAGCTGCCGCAGGACTACAGAGACGCCTTCGCCGCTATGGGCTACAACGTCGGCCCCGTCATCGGTCCCAACAACGGCGGTACCTATCTGACCATGCTGGATCCCGAGGAAGGCAGTCTGATTTACTTCGACTTCACCGATACCTTCGGCTCCGATCCCATGGCTCTGATTACCTACCACCATCGCGAGGACTACGAGTACATCGACTGGAACACCTTCTCCATGGTCACCGATCCCGACTGCGCGGTCTACTACATGATGACCGAGAGCGGCGCTCTGTACAGCCTGCTCCTGACCCATGACGGCAGCGCGGCCCCCACCAAGATCGCGGACACCGGCCTGGATCTCACCGGCGTGGCTGACGCCACCAACTCCGTCTGGGCCTCCATGGAGTACGACGAGGAGAACGACTTCCTGTACGTCTCCCTGTACAACGGCGGCGACTTCGCCAAGCTGTACGCCATCGACGCCTCCGATCCCAGCCGCATGAGCTGCACCGGCGACTTCAACGAGGGCGTGTGGCCCGTCACCGGCCTGTACCAGTACGATCCGCTGACCGACCTCACCATGAGAGTTGATCCCGAGGAGATCGAACTCTTCGAGACCCAGACTGCTGAGCTCAACGTCAAGGTCAAGCTGGGCGAGACCAACGAGTACACCGTCGAGGTGGCCGATCCCACCATCGCCTCCTATGAGGACGGCATTGTCACCGGCCTGAAGGAAGGCGTGACCGAGATCACCGTCACCACTGTGGACGAGAATGAGGCCGGCGAGCATCTCACCGTCACCGTTCCCGTCACCGTGAAGGGCCTGCTGGCTCTGGATATGACCGTCAAGGGTCAGGTGACCGACGCCAAGGGCGCCCGCTTCACCACCATCCTGCTGGACGGCCCCACAGCCGGCGCCAGAGGCAAGGAAGCCCCGTTCGACGTCAAGTCCGGCGCCCTTGTCGGCGACCTCTACCTGGCTGCCGATGAGAGCCATATCGTGGCTCTGGATCCCGAGACCTTCGAGGCCGCGGAGACCAGCTACAACCCCGATCCCGGCAACTCCTTCTCCCAGTATCCTGCCATGGATATCGCCAACTATCCGTACTTCATCAACGCGAACGGCGAGTACGATACCTCCAAGGCTCTGTTCACCACCAACCTGGGCTGGGTTGTCAAGCCCGACTTGTACGGCTGGAACCTGAGCTCCTACATCCCCGACATGGCCGGTATCGCCTTCTGCGGCACTGACACCAACGAGGATGGCGCCAACCTCTACATCTACTACATCCTCACCACCGCCGGCGCCCTGTACGAGCTGGACATCAACTACGCTGCCGGCTCCGTCGACGGCCTGTACAAGCTGCTGGATACCGGCATCACCTGCACGGATCAGTCCGCTCTGTCCATGACCTTCGCCGCGGGTGTGAACGTCAGCTACAGCGAGGGCGACACGGAAACCTATGGTCTGGTGGTCGCCAACAACGAGGACAAGGGCCTGTGGTTCATCGACTTCCAGACTGGCGAGGTTGGCATGGTGGGTACCCTGGAGGCGGACAACGTCTCCGGCCTCATCGGCTACTACGACGAGCTGGTTGCCGTGGACGAAGCCCCCGATCCTCAGCCCTACCCCGTGGGCGACTCCTTCGTGAAGTTCGACTTCGAAGAGGATCCCACCGATTGGATCTTCTACGACGACGACGGAGATGGCTACAAGTGGGCTTGGAACCACAACATTTCCTCCTGGTATGCCGCGGACGCTCAGCCCGACTACGACGGCATGGCCTACGAAGGCACCGGCTGCCTGGCTTCCGGCTCCTACCTGAACACCGTGGGCGTCCTGACGCCCGACAACTGGGCCTTCAGCCCCGTGATCGACCTGACCGATGTCGAGGGCGAGGCGGTCCTGACCTTCTGGGCCAGAAGCATCGACCCCGACTACCCCGAGAACTTCGCCGTGTACGTCCAGGTTTCCGGCTCTGAGACCCCCGTCAAGGTGATGGAGGACACCACCACCAAGGCTAACTACACCCAGTACAGCATCGACCTGTCCGACTACGTCGGCCAGAAGATCAGCGTTGGCTTCCGCAACTACAACGTCACCGATCAGTTCCTGATGGTCCTCGATTCCGTCGAGGTTCTGACCAACGTTGAGTGGGTCCTGCCCGACAGCTACGTCGATCCCTTCCAGGCTCCCGACGCCTCCGCTCTGATGAGCGCGAAGCTGGGCGACGGCGCTGCCATCGCTTCCGCGGCTCCCTCCGCTGAGATGGAGATGACCAAGCTTGAGCCCGCTGCCAACGGCGGTCTGAACGCCGTCAAGGGCGAGCTGGTGAGAATGAGCACCCGCGCCCTGGAGGACGAGACCACTGCCGCTGACGGCACCGCCACTGTGGTTCTCAGCGAGGACGTGGACACCACCAACGGCCTGATTACCGTGGAGTATGACGCCGATGTCCTGACCTTCGTCAGCGCTCTGAGCAACGTGGAGCTCTACTCCGTCAACGAGAACGAGGGTGTGATCCGCTTCGCTTACGCCGCAGTGGATCCCATCAAGGCCGGCAGCACTCTGGCAACTCTGAACTTCAGCTTCGAGGGCGACGTTGATACCGAGATCAAGGTCACCACTCTGGAGCGCGGTGAGGATGTGGAAGTGTCTGAGGACGCTCTGATCATCCCCATCAAGGCCCATGACTGCCAGATCGAGCACTTCACCGACGTTCCCGAGTACGGCACCGTGGAGCATGACGCCATTGAATGGGCTGTCACCCACAAGCCTTACGCCGTGACCGCCGGCACCAGCGAGACCACCTTCTCCCCCGACATGATTGTGACCCGCGCCCAGGCCATGCAGTTCCTGTGGGCTGCCGCTGACAAGCCCGAGCCCACTCAGACCACCAGCCCCTTCACCGACGTCGCTGACGACGCCTGGTACACCAAGGCTGTTCTGTGGGCTGTGGAGAAGGGCATCACCTCCGGCACCGGCAACAACATGTTCTCCCCCGACCGTGAGTGCTCTCGTTCCGAGATCCTCACCTTCCTGTGGGCGGCTCAGAATAAGCCCGAGTCCACCATCGACAACCCCTACTCCGACGTTGCTGACGACGCCTGGTACAAGACTCCCGCTCTGTGGGCCTACGAGAAGGGCATGGAGAAGGGCGAGGATGGCATGTTCAACGCCACCGTGGCTTGCAACCGCCAGACCATCGTGCTGTACCTGTACCGTTACTTCACCGGCAAAGGCCTTGTTGAGTAAGACAGGCTTCCTGCACTGAGGCAAACAACTGACACAGCGCCCGGAGCGGGCAACCGCTCCGGGCAAGAAAAAAACGCCCTGGCCGCCTGCGGCCAGGGTGTTTTTTATGAAGAACGCTCCGGTGCGGCGGAAGCCGCGCCGGAGCGTTGGAGTTCGCATGAGACGGATTTTGTGCCGCAGACACAAAATGACAGCGTGGGGAGCACGGTGCCGCTCCAATAAAATTTTGGATCGTATTACAGTCCGTAAATCGCCGTGAACTTCTCTTCCAGGTAATCGGTGAAGTACCTGGGGTTGAAGGGCTCGCCCAGCGCCCGTTCCAGCAGCTCCATGGGATCGTAGAGACAGCCGAACTTCCAGATATGCTCCTCCAGCCAGCCGGTGATGGGCCGCAGGTCTCCGGAGCGAATGGCTCCCTCCACGTCCACGGACTGCCTCATTTTCGCCAGCATTTGGGCGCCGTAGGCGGAGCCCAGGGCGTAGGAGGGGAAGTAGCCCACGTTGCCGCCGGACCAATGGCTGTCCTGGAGGACGCCCCGCTTGTCGTCCGGCACCTCAATGCCCAGATACTCCTTGTACTTGGCGTTCCACACCGCGGGCAGCTCCTCCACGGAGATGCTGCCGTCAAAGAGAGACTTTTCGATCTCATAGCGCACCAGGACGTGCAGGGCATAGGTCAGCTCGTCCGCCTCGGTGCGGATCAGGCTGGGCTCGGCCTTGTTCACCGCCAGATACATCTGCTCCGGGGTGACTCCGGCAAGCTGCTCCGGGAAGAGCTCCTGCATCTTCGGGAAGATCAGTCCAATGAATTCCCTGCTGCGGCCAATGTAGTTCTCCATAAAGCGGGACTGGCTCTCGTGAATGGACATGGACACGCCCCCGGAAAGCAGGGTCCCCTCCAGCTCGTCGGCGGAGTGGAGCTCATACAGGGCGTGGCCTCCCTCGTGGATCACGGAGTACATGGAGTAGATGGGGGTTTCCTCATGGTAGTGGGTGGTGATCCGCACGTCCTTCTTGTTGAAGAAGGTGGTGAAGGGGTGCTCCGTCTCTCCGATGGAGCAGCGGTCCTTGTTGATGGTGATGACGTCCATCAGATAGTCGGAGAATTTGCGCTGGGCTTCGGTGGGATAGAGCTTCCCCCAGATGAAGCTGTCGTCCACCTGGGGCTTTGCCATGACCTTCTTCAGCAGGGGGACGATACGCTCCTTCAGGGCGTTGAAGAAGGCGTCGGTCTTCTCCATGGTGAGCCCCCGCTCATAGCGGCTGAGCTGGGTGTCATAGGGGGCCTGCCCCGGCTTGTAGTATTTGGCGAAGCGGACGTTTGTCTCAAAGATGTCCTTGACGATGGGGGCGAAGCTGGCAAAGTCGCTGTCCTGCTTGGCCTTGTGCCATACGGCGTCGGCCTTGTTCAGCAGCTCCACATAGGCCACGAACTCCTCCTGGGGAATGGAGGCGGTGTATTCGTTCTCCCGGAGAAAAAGCTCGATCTCCCGGCGGTCCTGGGGGTTCAGCTCCTGGCTGTGGTCCTTCAGAAATTGGGCAGCCTCCATCAGCGCCGGAGCGGTTTCGATCTCATAGGCGCAGTTGGACAGATAGGCCAGGGTCTTCCCCCGCCCCTCGGCGGACTCCACCGGCGCGGTGGTGGCTCCGTCGTAGGACAGGATTCCCATGGCGTGATTCAGGGCCTTCATCCGCGCGATGTGGTCCCGGTAAATTTTCAGAGCCTCTTGCGTGGTCATAGTTGTTCTCCTTCCGTTTTTCAGTTGTGGTGCGGGTCGGGATTTGTCATTCCGCAGGGGCCGGCGTCCTCGACGGCCCGGAGGGATCAGAGAACGGCGCGCTCGGGGCGTCGAGGACGCCGCCCCCTACGGAGCTCACCCCGACAAATCCCGGTTTACAGATTACAATACGCCGCGGCGGTCCGAGCCGCGAGACGGGCGTTGTTGTACACCAGTTGGATATTCGACGCCAGGCTGTCCCCGCCGGTGAGGTCCTTGACCTTTGCCAGCAGATAGGGGGTGGTTGCCTTGCCGTGAATGCCCTCCTTCACGGACTGGGCAATGGCCTCGTCGATGGCCTTGTTGATCACGTCAAAGTCCATGGCGTATTCCTCGGGGATGGGGTTGGTCACCAAAACGCCGCCCTTCATCCCCAGCTCCCGCTGGACCTTGAAGACCTTTGCCAGCTCCTCGGGGCTGTCAATCTCATAGTCCACGGAAAAGCCGCTGCGCCGGGTGTAGAAGGCGGGCAGCTCCTTGGTGCCGTAGCCCAGCACCGGGACTCCGTGGGTTTCCAGATATTCCAGGGTCAGGCCCAGATCCAGAATGGACTTGGCCCCGGCGCAGATCACCATTACGGGAGTATTGGCCAGCTCCTCCAGGTCCGCGGAGATGTCCATGGTGGTCTCCGCCCCCCGGTGTACGCCGCCGATGCCGCCGGTGGCGAAGATGTTGATGCCCGCCATGTGGGCGATCATCATGGTGGTGGTGACGGTGGTGGCCCCGTCCATGCCCTTGGCAACGATCACCGGCAGATCCCGGCGGCTGGCCTTGGTGACGGCCTGGCCGGTCTTGCCCAGGTATTCGATCTCCGACTGCGTCAGGCCGGCCTTCAGCCGACCCCCCAGAATGGCGATGGTGGCGGGTACGGCCCCGTTCTCCCGGATCACCTTCTCCACGTTCAGCGCCGTCTCCACGTTCTGGGGATAGGGCATTCCGTGGGAGATGATGGTGCTCTCCAGGGCCACCACCGGCTTCCCGGCGGCTACGGCCGCGGCCACTTCGGGATTTACGTCCAAATAAGCGTTCCAGTTCATATCGTGTTCCTCCTTATAAATCTGCCCGCCGTTTGGCTGCAGTCAGATTCAGATTGGGGTTGATGGTTTCCGCGCCCTCTACGGCGATGGCCGAGCAGGCCAGGGCGAAGCGGGCGGCTTGCTCCTGAGGCAGACCGTCCAGATAGGCCCGGACAAAGCCCGCCATCATGGCGTCTCCGCCGCCGCTGGCGTTCACCAGCGCGGTGGGCGGGCAGGGAATCAGACAGCGCTGGGTGTCCCAGGCGCAGTACACGCCCCGGCTGCCCAGGGAGATGCAGACCCGCCGCAATCCCGTTTGCAGCAGCTTTGCCGCCGCCAGCTCCAGACTGTTCCGGTCTGTGATGGAGACCCCGGAGAGCAGCTCCGCCTCCAGCCGGTTGGGCTTCAGCAGAAAGAGCTTCCCCAGCAGAGGCCGCAGCTTCTCCGCCTTGGTGACGGAAACCGGGTCCGCGAAGATGGGAGCGGCGCAGTGCGTTGTCAGCCAGTCCAGGCTCTCGGCGGGGAGGTTGGTCTCCGTCACAATGGCGGCGGCCCCCTCCAGGAGCCCTTGATTGCGGGCCAGGTAGTCCGGGCTGATCCGCTCCGCCAGCTCTCCGTCACAGAGCGCCAGGGCCATATCTCCCTCCGGCCCCTCGATGACCAGATAGGTGGAGCTGGCCGCCCCCGGGACCCGCAGAGCCCCCTCCAGGCCGATGCCCAGTCCGGCGCAGTCCTCCTCCACCCGGCGGGCGTAGAAATCGTCCCCCAGGGCGGTGAGCATCCTCACCGGACAGTCCAGCAGCCGGAGGTTGTGGGCGATGTTCCGTCCTACGCCCCCCAGGGACAGACGGACCTGCCCGGGGTTGGAATCCCGGGGAATCAGAGGCCCGAAGGATTTTCCGCAAATATCCAGATTGACGGCCCCCACCACGGCGACATAGGGCTGCTCCATGGAATCACCTCCAAGCTCCATTGTAGCACAGTTCATGGAAAAGTGCAACGGCGGAAAATCCCCGGAAGGAACGAAAAGCCCACCAAACGCGGCGGCTCCCTCGGGGAGCCGCCCTGCGTCGCTTTGGCGCGGGATTGGATCATCGGTACAGCTTTGGGTAGGCCTTTCTGTCTAAGCGCTTCAGCGCTGCCGCTGCCCCAGCGGAGAGCAGGGTCACGGCCAGGATCAGGGTCCAGGTCCAGCCGGAGCCGGCCCTGTCGTAGAGCTGACCCACGGTGAGCTCCAGGATGCCCTGTATCAGGGCGTAGCTCAGGCTCATGACGCCGTTGATCCGCCCCCGATGACTGGCCGGGACGCGGGAGGAAATATACGGCCCCTCCGCAACCGTGGAAAAAATCTCACCCCAGGTAAAAACCAGCATGGCAAGATAGTACGCGGGAATGCAGCCCAGCAGCAGGAGGAAGATCAGATAACCCCCGGCGATCAGCAGACGCCCCGTGAGGATCTTCCCGGTCTCCCGCATTTTGGCGAAAAGCCTTGTGATAAGCGGGGTAAAGAGCACCACCGTAATACAATTGAGGCTTGACACCGTGCCGAAGATCACCGCACCGTCCTCCCCGTGGACCGAGGCCATATCCAGCGGCATGATATAGCCGTACTGGCCGTAAGCCGCGGAATAGAAAGCGCCGCAGAGCAGGTACAGGATCAGAAGGGGGTTTTCCTTCAGAATCGTAAGGATTCCCGCGCCCTCCTTCTTTTGCTGATAGGCTGCTTCCTCGCCTTGGTCCTCCACCGGCGTTACGTCCTTGACCAGAAAGGCGATGAGAAGCGTGGACAGGCCGATGGAGATTCCGCTGATGAGAAAGCTGAGCCACAGATAGTTCTTGAACAGCAGCCCCGCGATGGTGGGAGAAAGCACCAGGCCCAGGTTTGCCCCCAGATACGCCAGAGAATAGGCCCGCTCCCGATCCTTGGTGGTGGACAGGTCCGCGAACAGGGCGTCGTATGCGGGGTATTCCACGCTTTGAAAAACCCCCGCGATGACGAAAAGGGCAATGGTGCCGTAGCCCAGAGGAAGGGCGGAGCTGACCGTAAAACAGACAATGCTCACCAGGTCGCAGACGACAATGAGCCATTTTTTGTTGAAGCGGTCCGCCATTCTGCCGCCGATCAGGTTGGCAGGCAGCATGATGAGGCCGGAGCCCACGAAGAAATAGGAGATCTCCGCCGCCGTCAGCCCCAGCTTCTGGTTCAGGATCATGGTCATGACGGGCCAGATCATGCTGCCCAGGTTCGTGACGATTCTCCCGAAAAACAAAACATAGATCTCCCGGCGCAGCCCTCTGTATTGGCTCAGCAGCTTCATCATATCTTATCACCTCTGCCCCCCCGCAACAGATTTCGCGGGTCTTTCGTCCGTTGATTCTATCACAGGCTTCCCCGTAATTCAACAGAAATATGAACCCTGCGGCGGCGTACGGAATCATTGCAAAAATACTTGCATCTGTCGGGAAATTGTGGTATCATATACAATCAGGAAAACTATGGAGGTGGGAGAATGGAGGCGCTGCTGGGAAATGAACGGCTGAAAACCGGCCTGACCGCCGCCTTCGCCTCCGGAAAACTCTCCCATTGCTACCTGCTGGCGGGGCCGCCGGGAAGCGGAAAGCACACCCTTGCCAAGATCCTGACCGCCGCCATGGAATGCACCCAGGGCGCCCGCCGTCCCTGCGGGAGCTGCCTCCAGTGCCGGAAGGTGCTGGACGGGGTCCACCCGGACGTGATCACCGTGGACGATCCGGCAAAGAAGACCGTCACGGTGGAGATGATTCGCAAGGCCCGGGCCGACGTCTACATCAAGCCCAACGAGGGTCTGCGGAAGGTCTACATCATTCCCCGGGCCATGGACATGAATCCCGCCGCCCAGAACGCCCTTTTGAAGGTCATCGAGGAGCCCCCGGAGTACGCCGCCTTTCTGCTGCTGACGGAGGGGGCGGAGCGGCTGTTGCCCACCATCCGCTCCCGCTGCGTTCCCCTGCAGCTTTCCCCGCTGACGGAGGCCCAGGGCATGGAGGCCCTGAAGCAGCGCTTCCCCGAAAAGGAGCGGGAGCAGCTCCGGGAGGCCTGGACCAGATCCGAGGGCTTTTTGGGGCAGGCCATACAGCTTCTCCGGGAGGGGGAGAGCCTGCCCCCCGAGACTCTGCGCTTTGCCGACTGCTTTGCCCGCCGGGATAAGCTGGGACTGACGGAGCTGCTGGTACCCCTGGAGCGCTGGAAGCGGGAACCCCTGATTGCCCTGCTGAATCAGTGGGTGGAGCTTTTGAGTCAGGCTCTGGCTGTCCGGGCCGGGCAGCCCGGACGCTGGGAGGCCGCCCAGCGCATCGGACGCAGCCGCACCTCCGCCGAGAGTCTCAAGGCCCTGCGAAGCCTGCGTCGGGCCGCCGAGCTGCTCCAGGGAAACGTCAGCCCCGGCGCCGTCTGCGGCGCTCTGCAGGTGTGGCTGGACATTACAGATTAAACGCAGGGACGGGCGTTGCCTGTCCGCTGCAGCGAAACACAAGAGGAACGATTATGGAATACGAACACGAGGAAATCCGGGAGCAGGCGGCTCCTGTGGAAGAAAAGGCGCCTGCTACGGCGCTGACGGCGGTGTCCGCCAAGAAGAAAGCGCCCCGGCTCAATCCGCCGGAACCCCCTGCCGTCCCCGCCTTGCCCCAGGAAGGCCCTGCCCCGGATCCCAATGAGCGGGTCCCGGTGGTGGACGTGCAGTTTCGCCCCGGCAGCAAAATCTATTTCTTTGACCCGGGAAATCTGGAGCTGAAAAACGGCGACCACGTCATCATCGACACCGCCCGGGGAGCCGAGTACGGCTACTGTCTCACCGGCAACCACCGCATCGCCCGCCGGGAGCTGGTGCAGCCCCTGCGCCGGGTCCTGCGGATTGCCACTCCCATTGACCGGCGGATCAAAACCGAAAACGAGAAGAAGGAGAAGGAGGCCTACGCCTTCTGTCTGCGGAAAATCGAGGAGCTGGGGCTGGATATGCAGCTTGTCTCCGCCGAGTGCGCCTTTGACGGCAGCAAGCTGCTGTTCTTCTTCACCGCCGACAACCGGGTGGATTTCCGGGAACTGGTGAGAATTCTGGCCTCCAACTATCACACCCGCATCGAGCTGCGGCAGATCGGCGTCCGGGACAAGGCAAAAATGCTGGGCGGCCTGGGAATCTGCGGCAGACCCTTCTGCTGCTCCAGCTTCCTGGAGGACTTTCAGCCGGTCTCCATCAAAATGGCCAAGACCCAGAATCTCAGCCTGAATCCCACCAAGATTTCCGGCACCTGCGGGCGGCTGATGTGCTGTCTGAAATACGAGCAGGAGGCCTATGAGGATCTGATCAAGACCAGCCCCAAGCCCGAGTCCTTTGTGGACACCCCCGACGGCCGGGGCACCGTCACCGCCGTCAATCTCATGCGGCAGAGCGTCAACGTCCGGATGGAGAAGGATGAGGATGAGATCCACTGCTACCGCAACAGTGAGATCTGCGTGCTGCGCAGCGGCAAGGGCAAGAAAACCGATCCCCCCATCCCGGAGGATCTGGCGCCTATTTCCGGCCGGAAGGACGGGACTCTGCGGGAGCGTCGGCCCTATCTGGAGCAGCGCCTGACTCTGGACCCCGCCGAGGAGGAACGGATGGATTCGGAGCCCGGGGAGGAGGCCGAGTCGGCTCCCGAGCAGCTTTCCCGGGAGAACCGCTCCCGCCGCGGCCGCCGGGAACGGAGAGGTGACAGGACGGAGCAGCCGGAGAACGCCTCCCGAAAGGAGACTCCCCAGCCCGCCGCTCCGGCCAGCCGGGAGGAGGGCCAGTCCGCCCCCGCCGAGGGCAGCCGCCGCAGCCGCCGGAGCAGCCGGGGGGAAAAGCCCGAGAATCAGCGGAGAGAGCGCCCGGAGAAGCCGGAAAAGTCGGAGAAGCCGGAGCTTCCCGAAGGGCGGGAGAAGAACGAGCATCCCTCCCGCTCCCAGCGCCGCCGTCAGCAGCAGGGAAAACAGGAGCCCAGACTCCCTCAGCCGGAGCAGCTCAGGCGCCCCGCCCCGGAGAAGCCCGCGGCAGATCAGCCCGCCCCCAAGCCGGAGGGCAAAAAGAACAACAAACGCCGGTACTACCACAACCGGAAACCCAAGGGATAACGCGAACGACGCCCGGACAGGTCAAGCCTGCCCGGGCGTCGTATGGTAATTCAAGCTTTATGCCCGCCCACCTGCTGGTTGCGGTCCATGGCGGTGCCGGCCTCCTGGAGATTCATGCCCTTGACAATGGCGTTTTTGCCGTACTTCTTCCGGATGGAGAGTATGGCCTCCTGCTGTCTGCGCTCCCGCTGCTCGGCCTCGGCCCGGGCGGCCTCCTCCGCCGGGTCCTCAAACAAACTGAGCTGGACCGGGCGGGCGGCCAGAGTCTCCAGGGCCAGAACGTGATTCGCCGCCAGGTACAGCCGCCGCACCGTCAGGGCGGGGTCCGCGATTTCCTCAAAGAGGGCTGCCGCCGCTTCCGTGATCCGCTTGGTGGAGGCGGTGTGTCCTCCCAGATTCCGGGAACCGTGGGCGCCCTGGGGCATGGCCCGGCCGTACCAGTCCCGGGAAACCGCCCCGTCAAAGGAGCTCCTGGCCTCGGGGGTCCGGAGATTTTCAATGACGTAGCCCAGGGACAGGACGATCTGATCCGCGGCCAGTCCCTTCTCCACCAGGTCCAGCACCAGGGAGTCCGCCATCTCCCGGACAATGAGCCGGGTGTCCTCCCAGTTGTAGGGCCGGTGCAGGACCTGCCCCACGGACAGGGAGCTGGACTTGGGCTTGTAGGCCTTGATGTCCGCGATGCCGCAGGGCTCATAGCCCCAGGCGTGGTCAATGAGCAGCTCCGCGTTGATCCCAAAGAGCTTGTAGAGCAGATTCTCGTTTCGCCGCTGATGATCCTCCCCCAGGGAGCAGCGGGCGATGTCCCCCATGGTGAACAGCCCGTTGGCCTCCAGCTTCCGGCTGATGCCCCGGCCCACCCGCCAGAAATCCGTCAGAGGGCGGTGATCCCAGAGCAGCTCCCGGTAGCTGTACTCGTCCAGCTCCGCGATGCGCACGCCGTCGGCGTCCGCCGGGAGCTTTTTGGCCACGATGTCCATGGCCACCTTGCACAGATACAGATTTGTGCCGATACCGGCGGTGGCGGTGATTCCGGTTCTGGCCAGCACGTCCCGGATCATGCGAATGGCCAGCTCCCGGGCGGTGCAGCGGTAGCTGTTCAGATAGGGCGTCACGTCGATGAACACCTCGTCAATGGAGTAGACGTGAACGTCCTCCGGGGCCACATACTTGAGATAGGTCTGGTAGATTCCCGCGCTGCAGTCCATGTAGTGAGCCATTTGGGGCGGAGCGATGACGGGCTCCAGCTTCAGACCGGGGTTGGCCCGGAGCCGGTCGGCAAAGGCGGAGGCGCCGGTGAAGCGCCGCCCCGGAGCGGCGGCAAGACGCGCGGCGTTGATGCGCTCCACAGCCTGAAGCACCTCAAACAGCCGGGGGCGGCCCGGGATGCCGTAGGCCTTCAGAGCCGGGGAAACCGCCAGACAGATGGTTTTTTCGGTGCGGCTTTGGTCAGCCACCACCAGGGCGGCGTTCAGGGGGTCCAGGCCCCGCTCCACGCACTCCACCGAAGCGTAAAACGACTTGAGATCAATGGCGACGTATTGCTTTTGTCCCTCCACGGCAATCCCCCCTTTTCCCCAAAACAGATAAAACAGTTATAAAAAAGATAAAATATTTATTAATTCTTTCGACAAAAAGTGTGACTCTTTTGTGACACGTGGGTGATATAATATCCCAAAACAAACACTGCGCCGCGTATGAACCGCTTATATTATAACACAAAAGGGGAGCGTTGAAAAGTACCAGATCAAATGTGAAGGTTCTGTGAAATAATTTACTATTTTTTTTAAAAAAAGCTTGTAATACGACAGGATATGTGGTATAGTTATGATGATTAGAAGGCGAAAAGGGATAGTTGCGCCCATTTGCCTACAGACAGATAAATGACTCCGGGGGAGGCGAGAGAAATGACCAACAAGGAACTGCGGCGGCTGCGCAAAACCGAGCTCATGGAGCTGCTGGTGGACCAGATGAAGCAGAATGAATGGCTGCAAAAGAAGCTTGAGGTTCAGGAAGAGAAGCTCAAGGAGACCAATTCCCATCTGGAAGAGGAGCGGCGGCAGTTTGCCGAGAAGTCAGAGCAGCTCGCGGAGAAGGACCGCCTTCTGGCCGGTAAGGACGACCAGATGGCTGAAAAGGACCGTCAGCTCATCCAGAAGGACCGCCAGCTCAGCGAGAAGGACGACCGGATCGCGGAGCAGGCCCGGCTCTATGCCGAGCGGGACGCGGTTTTGACTGATAAGGACCGCCAGCTCCGGGAGAAGGACGACCAGATTGCCGAAAAGAACGTGCTGCTGGAGGACCGCATGGCCGATCGGGAGCAGGAGCTGGCCCGGCACGAGGCCGTCTATGTGGAGAAGGACCGCCAGCTTGCGGAGAAGGACCGGATCCTGGCCGCCCGGGACGAGAAGCTGGGCGCCCAGACGGAGCGCCTTGCGGAGCTGGAGCTCCAGTCCGCGGAGCAGGAGGCCAAGCTGCAGGATACCCTGCGCAAGCTCAGCGAAACCGAGACCCGGCTGCAGGAGCGGGAGGCCGCTCTGGAGCGCCGGGAGGCCATTCTCAAGGAGGCGGGCTCCATCGCGGAGGCCAGCCTGCAACTGAACGGCGTATTTGAGGCCGCCCAGGCCGCCGCCGACGAGTATCTGAACAACGCCGCCCGGATTGAGGCGGAGCAGCGCAGCGCCAGCGAGAAGCTGGGGCTGGAATCCAGAACCGAGGCGGACACGCTGCTGCGCCAGGCTCGGGAGCAGGCCGACGCCCTCCGGGCGGAGGCAGAGCAGGAGACTGCCGCCCTGCGGGAAAAAACAGAACAGGAAACCGCCGCCCTGCGGGAAAAGACCCGGAAGGACACGGAGGAGCTTCTGGCCGAGGCCAAGGAAAAGGCCGAGGCGCTGCTGGAGAATTCCCGCACCAAGGCCAGTATTGTGGAGAAGGAAGCGGATCTGGTCAGCTCTCAGAAGCACAACATGGCAAATTCCGCCCTGCTGGAGGCCCAGATGAAGGCCACCTCCTCCGTGACGGAGGCCCAGAATCGCGCGGACGCCATTCTCACCAAGGCCCAGGAGGAAGCTGACCGGCTGACCCTGGAATCCCGTCAGCAGGCTGAGAAGCTCCTGGCCGCGGCCCATGCCGAGGCGGCCAGAATGGACGCGGAATCCAAGCAGCAGGCAGAGAAGATCCGGCGCGGCGCCGAGGAATATGAGAACGCGAAGAAGACCGAGGCCGAGCAGAATGTGGCCCGGGCCAATGACGAGGCCCGGCTGACCCTTCAGGACGCCGACAAGCAGAAGGCGGAGGCGGCCCGGGAGGCTGAGCAGATTCGGGCGGAGGCCCAGAAGGAAGCGGATCACATCGTTCACTCGGCAAAGCTCCAGGCGGATCGCCTGGGCCGGGAGGCCGCGGATCTCTACGTCCGCAAGGTCCGGGAGGCGGACGATCACTGGAACAAGATCACAGGCGATCTGGAGCAGTTCTACGATGAGCACCAGGGCCTGCGGGAAATGCTGAAGATGATCGGAAACGTTCAGGTGTGACGGACTCCGATTGTTCCATCGTAGGGGAAACGGATCCATGAAGAAGAAAGAGCCCATTGTTCTGCCCTCCATCGAGGAGCTGGAGGCGGAGATTACCCGGCAGAAGCGCAAACAGACCCAGCACCATCTGCTGCGGAATGCTCTTTACGCGCTCATTACCGTGGCGGCCATTACCGCCCTGGTAGCCATCCTGTTCATGCCGGTCTTGAAAAGCTACGGCAGCTCCATGTCCCCCACCCTGGAGGACGGGGAGATTGTGGTGGTGATCAAGAGCGACAGCGCCAAATCCGGCGATGTAATCGCCTTCTACTACAACAACAAGCTGTTTATCAAGCGGGTAATCGCCCTGGGCGGCTCCGTGGTGGATATGGACCAGGAGGGAAATGTCTTTGTGGACGGCAGCCTCCTGGATGAGCCCTATCTGACGGAGAAGGCCGTGGGCAGCGGCGACGTGGAGTTTCCCTTTACCGTCCCGGACGGGCAGTATTTCGTCCTGGGCGACAATCGGATGACCGCTGCCGATTCCAGAAGCAATATCATCGGCTGTGTGGATCCCGAAAATATGCTGGGCAAGGTGCTCTTTTGCGTCTGGCCCTTGAATCGCCTGGGCCGGGTCCGCTGAGCCCAAGACTGTGAACGAGAAGATTTCATAGTGAAATAAGGGAATGAATATGAAGAAAGACCTGTCTCAAAACAGCGTTTCCGTCTATGTGGAGCGCCGTAAGAACAAGTCAATATGGTTCAGAAGCTGCATGATTCTGGCCCTGGTGGTGGTGATGCTCACCAGCTATGTGCTCATTTTCCCTGCCAGAACAGAGGAGCGGGAGCTGATTTGCGGCCGGACCGAGCATGTCCACGGTGAGACCTGCTGGCTCACCGCGCTGACCTGCGGCCTGGAGGAGGGGGAGGAGCACTCCCATACCCCCGACTGCTATACCACAGTGCTGGTATGCGGCATGGAGGAGCACGTCCACAGCGACGACTGCTACGCCGAGCCCGAGCCTGTACCGGAGCTGACCCAGAGTCCCGAGACAACAGAGCCTGCCCAGGAGCCTTCCGCTCCCGAGACCACCGAGGCCGAAGCCCCGGCGCAGGAGTCCCAGGAGCCCACTCCCACCGCCCCCGCGGACCCGGAGGAGCCCCGGGAGACTACAGAACCCGAGCAGCCCTCGGAGCCGGAGCCTGAAGATCCCGACAAGTCCCGGTTCTCCTGGCCCTGGCGGCTGGAGGATCCCAACTTCCAGTTCCCGGAGGACGGCATTGACCTGGCCCCCTATCTTGACAGCGCGGTGTTCCAGCGCCAGGAGGGCGGAGCCCTTGTGGAGGACACTTGGTTTGAAAACGGCGAGACCGTGAAGGCCGCCATCATCTACGACATTCCCAAGGATATTGTCACCCCCGACAGCAAGTATGTGTTCTACCAGCTTCCCGAGGGAATCCAGCCCATCGAGGAGACCTCCGGCGATGTGATGGATGACGGCGTGGCCGTGGGCATCTACACCATCACCGAGGACGGCATCATCCACATTCTCTTCAACGACGAGTTCGCCAATGGAAACGCCATTATGGGTACCGTGGAGTTCTCCTGCTACCTCTACGCCAACGACGACGGAAGTGACCGGGAGATCGAATTTGAAAACGACGCCGGCACCATTACCGTCACGGTTCCCGACGAGCAGAAGTACGACCTCCAGTTGGAGAAGACCGGCAGCTTCAACGACGACTACACCAGAGCGGACTTCCTGCTCACGGTGAGCTCCGAGAAGGGAACCGGAAGCTCCCTCATGGTGATCGACCTGCTCACCAACCAGACCCCCGCCACCCTCTTCTCTGCTGTCTACGACATCAACAGCTTCTCCATCCTCCGGGAGAACGCCCAGGGAGAGACGGAGCTGATGACGGATTACACAGTGGAGTTCAATGAAGACAACATGAACTTCACTCTGGGGGGCCTGCCCGCCCTGGAGGCTGGGGAAAGCTACAAGATTGCCTACGCCGTGACGCTGGACCCCGACCTCAGCGGCAGCTTTGAGCTGGACAACGAGGCCACAGCCTCCGCCGGAACCCTGGAGGCCACCACCAGCTTCTTCATTACCTATACCTGCGACATCACCAAGAGCGGTTCCTTCAACCCCATGACCGGCCTGATCGACTGGGTGATCACCGTCAACCCCGAAAGCCGCAGCGTGGCGGGCTGGCGGATTGAGGATACCCTGCCCTATCCGGCAGTGGGCAAGGTTCTGCTGACCAACGCCAACGGCGTCCGCTACGCGGACCTCACCCCCTCCGACGGACGCACCATCAATTACACCTTCCCCCCCAGCGCTCCCGCAAGACCCTACTTCATCCGCTACAGCACCGCGGCGCCCACCACCGCCCAGACGGTCAGAAATACCGTTCGTCTGGTGAACGACCGGGAAACCACCGTGGTAGCGGAGGTGGAGGTGGAGGAGCGCTCCGAGGGTGTGGATAAGGTTCTGGACTCCAAGCACGTCTACTCCGACGGCATGGTGCGAACCGCCTGGAGCTTCCATGTAACGCTTCCCGTGGGAGAGATGGACAGCTACAGCTTCCGGGACAACATCTCCACGCCGGTGATGGATGTCAACAACGGAGAGTATCTGGACAACAATCTCCACTTTGCCTACGCTGCGGAGCTGGACCAGGCCCTGCGGGGCAACCTCCGCATGATCAGCGACGGTCAGTCCTGGTACTACGGCGACGAGAACAACGACTATGTGGACTTTGAGCTGAGCTACTATGACTCCCAGGGCAGACTGGTGAGCCCCGACGATACTGAGACCCACGTCTCCCGGGTGGTCTTTGAGCTGCACCCCCTGCGGGGCAGCAGCTTCCACGGCTACGAGGTGGTGGCGGAGGAATATCCCACCTGGCTCAATGCCTCCAGCGCCCAGGAGGGTGATTACTGGAGCTACCAGAACTACATCTATCTTCGCGGCGGCGTCTACGACGTAGCTCCCGCCTTCTACCGCAAGGGCAACGCCTTTGAGAAGCAGATCCGGACAAACGGCAGGTTCCAGTCCGAGGACGCGGAGCTGGACTACAGCGACTGCGGCGGCGTTCTGGAATATCGCCTGCTGGTGGATCTCAGCGTCCTGGAGGAAGACTCCCTGACGGTGACGGACATTCTGCCCGCTGGGGTGGAGCTTCTGCCTGAGTCTCCCCGGGCCTTCTTCACCGGCGCCAATCTCTACGGAGAGTACAACGGCACCTTTACGGACGAAAGCAACTTCAGCTTCAGCACCGTGGCCCAGGAAGACGGCACCACCCTGCTGAGCTTCCAGATTTCCGGCGTCACCGAACAGATGAAGCACAGCTACGGCTACATCGGCATCATCTACCGTGTCAGACTTACCGACGAAAGCCTCTGGAATGACTACACCCACAGCACAGCAAGCTTTACCAACGTGGCAAGCTGGGACGACTATACCGCCGTCCAGACCGTCACCGTGGAAAATCAGCCCAAGCGTCTGGAAAAGAACGGCGTTCAGCTTCTGGACGAGGAGGGGAATCCCACCGGCCGGGTGCGGTATGATCTGATCATCAACGCCGGCGCGGAGGACTTGGACCCCGAAAGCGATTGGATCGTTCTGACGGACCAGTTCAGCTCCGGCATTGGTGCCGATCTGGACCTGGGCAGCATTCAGCTTTATTACTATGATCCCAGCGATCCCGACCGCCTGGGCAACCGGGTCATGCCCTATGAGTATCGCCTCTCCTACAGCGCCCAGGACAAGACCCTGACCGTGCAGATCCCGGATGAAACCGCCTTTGTGATGGTCTACGACTACACGGTGGATTATTCCGCGATTTTGGATAATCAGACCATGGTTTCCAACCGGGCCAGACTGGCCGGCGTCTTTGAGTCCTCCTGTGAGATTGCCCTTCGGGGCGTCGACTCCAGCGCCACTGCCTGGCAGCGCGTGGTGACGCTTACCAAGGTGGACGAGGACAACAACGCAAAGGTTCTGCCCGGCGCCAGATTCCTGCTGGAGTATTGGGATCCGGAGCAGGGGACCTGGAGACTGTCTGAGAATCCGGAGAATCCCCAGCAGATCTATGAAACCAATGAGCTTGGCCGGATTGTATTAACCCTCATCGGCTCGGACCGGGATCTGAACCCCGGGGTCCTCTACCGTATGACGGAGCTGCGGGCCCCTGTGGGCTATGATCTGGAAGACAAGGCAGTGTGGTTCCTCTGCATGCCCAGAGGGGATCAGACCCAGTTCCAGCTCTATGAGACCGCTGCGGCTGGCTCCGACGTAGCCTTTGAGCAGGTGCAGTTCTTCAGCCAGAACGGCGGCGTGTTAATCGTCACCAATCCCTTCAGCGGACTGACGGTGAACAAGCGCTGGTTCAGCTACTACGGTGAGGAGATGGAGAATCCCCAGCAGCCTCCCATCACCGTGAGGCTGTACCGCAGCATTGACCCCAGCGGGGAAGGAGAGATGGATCTGGTTCCTGCCTCCAATCAGGTGGAGAACCCGGTACAGCTCAGCCAGGAAAGCGGATGGAGCTACACCTGGGGCGCCCTTCCCACCCATGACGAGAACGGAAATGTCTACTACTACTACGTAGCGGAGGACGACGTTCCCGGATACATTCCCACATATATAAACAACGGCATAACCGGAGGCACGATTGTAATCTCCAACAACTGCGAGCCCTACGAGCTCCCGGAAACGGGAAGTAACGGGAGCCGGCAGTTCGTAGGGCTCGGAGCATGCTTGATGCTTGCGGCTGCGGTTGCTTATATAAAATTCAAAAAAACGGAGGAAAAGCAATGAAGACCATGCAAAAGCTTGTTAGCATTCTGCTGGTTCTCGCTCTGGTTTTCACCCTGAGCCTGGCCGTGTTTGCTGACGCAACCACCCCGCATACCATCACCATTGAGAACCCCGACGCAGCCGAAGCGCATACCTACACTGCCTATCAGGTATTCGCCGGCGTCTATGACCCCGAGACCACCGCTCTGTCCAACGTGAGCTGGGGCTCCGGCGTCAACGGCCTGGCCCTGATGGAAGCTCTGCGCTCCGAGATCCCCGACTTCGCTGCCTGCGAGACTGCCGCTCAGGTTGTCGAAGTTCTCACCGGCTACGGCTCCAACAGCGAGGAGCTCCGGGCTTTCGCTGCTGTTGTGGACCGCTTCACCACCAACCCCGCCGGCGAAGGCACTGCTGACGCCGAGAACCCCGCTGTCATTAATGTTGTCGGTGACGGCTACTACTACGTCAAGGACACCACCGCGGCTCTGAACAGCGACACCTACTCCGACTACATCCTCCTGGTTGAGGGCGACGTCACCGTGGCCGCCAAGGACACCACCGGCGTTACCTCCCAGAAGAAGGTCAAGGACATCAATGACTCCACCCAGGAAGGCTCCGACTGGCAGGATTCCGCTGACTACGACATCGGCGATCCCGTTCCCTTCCAGTTCACCGGCACCGTGGCCGCTGACTACGACAAGTACGACACCTACAAGCTGGTGTTCCACGACAATGAGAGCGAAGGCCTGACCTTCGATCATGTCACCGGCGTTTTTGTTGACGGCGTTGAGATCACCACTGGCTTTGAGGTTGTCACCGACTGCACCGACGGCTGCACCTTTGAGGTTCGCTTCGAGAACCTGAAGGAGATCGAGGCTGTTGTTGCCGGCTCCGTGATTACCGTTGAGTATGAGTCCATCCTGAACGAGGAAGCCGTCATCGGCGTTCCCGGCAACCCCAACGAGATGCGGATGGAGTATTCCAACAACCCCACCGATGAGACCTCCACTGGCTTCACTCCCTGGGACAAGGTTGTTGTCTTCACCTACGAAGTCGTTGTTGACAAGGTTGACGAGAACGGCCAGCCCCTGACCGGCGCTCAGTTCCAGCTTGAGAAGTGGGTCATCGACGAAGAGAATCCCGAAGGCCACTGGGTTGTTGTTCCCGGCGAGGTCAACGGCGAGACTACTGTTGGCGGCGAGGGCCGCGTCGTGAAGATCAACAGCAAGATCGTTCGCGAGTACACCGATCCCGCCACCGGCGAGCTGTACTACGTCATCCGCGACAGAGCCACCGACGACACTGCTGAGACCGACATCTATCTGAAGGCCTCTCAGGTTGACGCCCTGTCCCCCGAGCTGATTGCCATGGGCATTGGCGTTCCCTACTACCAGCTCCAGAATGGCCAGGTTGTTCAGGTTTCCGGCAACTTCGGCTACACCATCCGTTCCGTGGAGCGCGAGACCACTGCCGGCACCACCTTCACCTGGACCGGTGTTGACGATGGCCACTACCGCATCACTGAGACCGTGACTCCTCCGGGATACAACACCCTGGAGCCCATCGAGTTCGACGTTGTTGCCGAGCACGAGGAAGAGTCCGAGAACCCCGTTCTGATCTCCGTTGACGGCGATCCCTTCATGCCCACCGAGGAGAACATGGGTATCCTCCATGCTGACATCGAGAACGTCAGCGGCGGCGTCCTGCCCTCCACCGGCGGCATCGGCACCACTCTGTTCTATGTCCTGGGCGGCCTGTGCGTCCTGGGCGCTGGCGTTCTGCTGGTTGTCAAGAAGTTCTCCGACGCCAACTAATCGTCAGACTACATAAGTCCTAAGTAAACCAAAGCCGCGGTGCGGGCCTCCCGCACCGCGGCAGCGAGGAGAATCCTGCATGAAGAAATGGAAAACGCTGTTGTTGATCCTTGTATTTCTTGCAGGACTGTCCTTGCTTTTGTACCCTTCTGTCAGCAACTATTGGAATTCCCTGAGGCAGTCCCGTTTGGTTTCCGAGTATATGCAGAGCGTCTCCATGCTGGAGCAGCAGCAAAAGGAGGCCCTGTTCCGGGAGGCCAACGAATACAACGAAAAGCTCTCAAAGAATCCTTCCCATTTCATGCTTTCTGAAATGGAGATGGAGGAATACGAAAACACCCTGGATGTCAGCGGCACCGGGGTTATGGGTTATCTGGAGATTCCGAAAATCGAGGTATCTCTGCCCATTTATCATGGCACCGAGGATGTGGTTTTGGAGTTTGCCATCGGGCATCTGCCCGGCAGCTCCCTTCCCGTGGGAGGTCCCAGTACCCATTCAGTGCTGACGGGCCACACCGGGCTGCCCAGCGCGAAGCTGCTCACCGACGTGGAGGACCTGGAGCTGGGTGACATTTTCTACATACAGATCATGGATGAAACCCTGACCTATGAGGTGGATCAGATTCGGATTGTGCTCCCTGAGGTCACGAAGGATCTTGTCATTGAACCCGGAGAGGATTTTTGTACTCTGGTAACCTGTACTCCCTATGGCGTCAACTCCCATCGCCTGCTGGTTCGGGGGCATCGGATTGAGACCGCCCGAACCGCCATTATGCACTTTTCGGCGGACGCCCTGCAAATCGATCCCCTGATCGTCATGCCCTTCCTGGCCGCGCCTGTGCTGCTCTGTCTTTTTGTGCTGCTGATGGTGAAGCCGAACCGAAAGAAAAAAATCAAGAAACAGCTTGAGGAACTGAAATCCCATCGCTGAGAGAGAAAAACGGAGGACCCTGTTATGCTGCGAAAAATGCTTTGCCGCCTGTTGTGCTGCATTGCCATACTCTGCCTGACAGCGACCTCTGTGTTCGCTTACGGCTACTTCAATGGCTCAGACAGGCTTGGTTCTATTTCCTTTGATTTCAGCAGTGTCGGCGCTTCCGCAAGGGGCGGCGTCGTGGAGCTGCGTATGGTGGCTGAGTGGGACGACGAGGCCAAGGCCCTGCGCTGGTGCGAGGGCTATGAAGCCGTGGGCTTTGAGGCCAACGAAATCACCGGGGATAAAGCGGCTGAAATGCTGCTGCGCTACGCCCAGGTGAGACAGATTCCCGCCGTGAAGCTGGAGCTGGACGCTGAGGGAAAAGCCAGGGTTGAGGAGCTTCCTCTGGGCGTTTATCTGGTGAGTCAGACCCAGGCCTTCCCGGGCTATGAGCTGATGCTGCCCAGCCTGGTTTCTGTCCCCGTGGAAATCGACGGAAGCTGGGTCTTCGATGTGGAGGCCACCCCCAAGCTGGAGCCTCTGGTTCCGGAAACCACCCAGCCCGCCACCCAGCCTTCCACCGAACCTCATATCCCGGGACTGCCCCAGACCGGGCAGGTGAATTGGCCTGTTCCCATGCTCTTTATGGGGGGCTGCTTCCTGATTCTTCTGGGTCTCTGCTTAAGGAAGGATCGTCGCGATGAAACGGATACTTAGCGGAATCCTCATCGGGCTTGGAGTCCTGATGATGCTGGGGGCCGCCGGACTGCTCCTGCATAATCGCCGGGAGTATGACCGGATGGCCTCCTTTTCTGCCCAGGTTCTTCCGGAGATTTCTGAGTATCTGGAAAGCGCCTGGCCCACCGCCACCCTTCCCCCCTTGGAGACGGACCCCCAGTCCGGCTCCCGGGAAATGCGGGTGGTGGAAATTGACGGCAAAAGCTATGCCGGAGTCCTGTCCATCCCGGACATTGACTACCAGGTTCCGGTTCTGTGGGAGTGCAATGACGAGCTTCTCCAACTGGGAGCCTGCCGCTTTCACGGCAGCACCTACGGGGGAGATCTGGTGCTCTGCGCCCACAATTACAACCGCCTCTACAGCCTCCTCACCGGCCTTCGACCCGGGGACCCGGTCCTGTTTACAGACATGGACGGGCTCACTTGGAGCTACCAGGTGTCAGACCTGGAGACCCTGGGACCTGATATGGTCACGGAGATGAACGATTCCGGCTATGAGCTCAGCTTTTTCACCTGCACCTACGGCGGCCAGGCCCGCCTCACCCTCCGCTGCGTCCGGCAATGACCCAGCGGAGGCTTTTCATAGAAAGGACGCGGCGTTTCAGCAGTCTGAAAGGCTTCAAAGCAGGCGTCAGATCTGACCGTAGGGACGGCACTGCTTTGCATAAGTTCCGGCAGCCAAATCAGAGATTTGGGCCGTCACTTATCTGCCGTCCGCAAGCCCCGCCAGCACCCGCCCGTAGGGACGGCACTCTGCCGTCCGCACGTTCCGATTTTCGATGCGTTTGGGACGAGCGATGCTCGCCCCTACGGAGGAAACTGTAGGGACGGCACCCTGCCGTCCGCAAGCCCCGCCAGCATCCGCCAGTAGGGACGGCACCCTGCCGTCCGTACGTTCCGATTTTCGATGCGTTTGGGACGAGCGATGCTCGCCCCTACGCATCCCTACTGCCATATCCGCCCGTAGGGGCCGGGTTCCCCGGCCCGGCGTACCTGCGGGAACGTGCAACAAGCAGCACACCCAACAGGCGGCGCTCGGCGCATGATCCCTGACGAATGAACGCGAAGAAGACGAAAAAGCCCTCAACAGATACGAAAGGACCAGAACATGAAGCTTTATCTTTCCGGTCACGCCGACCGTTATGCCCTGGAGCAGCTTCAGCTTTGCCTGTTCCCGGAGGAGCCCATGGAATACTGCCAGGCCCCCTTCCGGGGAGACGGGGCGGTGTCGAAGCTCAGCTATGGGAAGCAATACCTCACCGCCACGGCCAGAATTACCCGGAACGGGGTCAGCACCCTGGGGGTACAGCGTCTGGCTTTGAAAAAGGAGAGCTACGCCCTCCGGCGGCGGATTTTGCAGCGGGCCTACTATTTGGCGGCCCTGCCCCATCTCCCTGCTCCGCCTCCCTGGGGGGCTTTGTCCGGGGTCCGGCCCACCAAGCTCTCCACCCGGCATTTATTGGGGGGAGGAACGGCCCAAAGCGCGGAACGGCTGCTGGAGGAAAGCTTTTTTGTGACCCCCGCCCGGCGGAAGCTCTGCGTCCAGGCCAGCCTGGCCTCTGTGGAGGCGGCGGCCCTGCTGGAGCCGGAGGACCTCTCGGTTTACATCGGCATCCCCTTCTGTCCCAGCCGCTGCTCCTATTGCTCCTTTGTCAGCCAGACTGAGGGCAGCGCCGGACGGCTGCTGAGCCCCTATCTGGACTGCCTGCTCCGGGAGATCGAGACTGTGGGGGCGGGACTGCGCCGGGCCGGGCTGCGCCCCCGGACCCTGTACATCGGGGGCGGGACCCCCACCACCCTGTCGGCGGGACAAATTCGCCTGCTGATGGAGGCCGTCAACAAGCATTTTGACCGCTCCCGCTTGATAGAATATACGGTGGAGGCCGGCAGGCCGGACACCATCGACCCGGAGAAGCTGAGGGTGATCCGGGACCTGGGGGCCGGGAGAATCAGCATCAACCCCCAGACCATGAACGCGGCGGTCCTCCGGGCTGTGGGCAGACCCCATTCCCCCGAGGATGTGGAACGGGCCTATGCCCAGGCTGTGGCGGCGGGCTTCACCAGCGTCAACATGGACCTCATCGCGGGTCTCCCCGGGGACGACCCGGAGGGCTTTGCCCGCTCTCTGGACCGGGTGCTGGCTCTGGACCCCTCCAATGTGACGGTGCATACCCTGGCCTTGAAAAAAGGCGCGGAGCTCTTCACCCATCGGGAGGCCCTGCCCTCCCAGGCCGCCGTGGAGGAGATGGTGGACCACGCCAACGCCCTGCTCAGCGCCAGAGGCTATGTCCCCTATTATCTCTACCGGCAGAAATACATGTCCGGCAGTCTGGAGAACGTGGGCTGGTGCCGGGACGGGGATCTGTGTCTCTACAACATCTACATGATGGAGGAGCTCAGCTCCATCCTGGCCCTGGGAGGAGGCGCGGTGAGCAAGCGCAATCTGCCCGAAGGACGGCTGGAGCGCCAGTGCAACCCCAAATACCCCAAGCAGTATGTGGAGCGGATTCAGGAGGTGCTGGCCGCCAAGACCGCTCTGCTGGAACAATTGACAACAGACCCAAAAGAGAGTATAATCAGAGAATAAACCCAGAAAAAACAGGAAAAGGAGCCAACGGCCATGCGAATCGAACTCAACGACATCAACTATGCCCTGCGGACTGACCCCAAGGGCTTTGTCCGGCGCTGCGACAATCTCTACAACAATCGAATCGACAAGGCCGCCGAGCTGGTGGCGAGCCGGCTGAAGCGGAGCCGGGTGGCCCTTTTGGCCGGTCCCTCCTCCTCAGGAAAGACCACCACGGCCTCCCGCATTCGCAAGGCCCTGGCGGAACGGGGCATTTATGCCCACATGATTTCCCTGGACGACTACTACCGCTCCAAGGCGGAGCCGGATTTTCCCCGGACCAAGGACGGGGAATTTGACCTGGAGGCCCCAGAGGGCCTGGACACCGCCCTGCTGGGCCACCATCTGGAGGCGCTGGACAAGGGGGAGGAGATCCTGGTGCCCCACTTTGACTTCCGGCTCCAGGCCCAGGTGCCGGAGAAGTTTCGCCCCCTGCGGCTTCAGGATCAGGAGGTGGTGATCTTCGAGGGCATCCACGGCCTGAACCCCATGCTGACGGAGAAAAACCCCGAGGCCACCAGACTCTTTGTTTCCACGGCCTCCTCGGTTTACGACAACGACGTGGAGGTGTTTGACCGGGTCTGGATGCGGGTCCTGCGGCGCATCGTCCGGGACTTCAACTTCCGCGCCTCCAGCGCGGAGGAGACCCTGGGCATGTGGCGGAACGTCCGCATGGGAGAGAAAAAGTACATCACCCCCTTCAAGGGCAGCGCCCACTATGCCATCGACTCCTCCTTGGGCTATGAGGTGGCGGCCTTCCGGCCCATCGCGGAGCCCATGCTCCTGAAGGCGGAGGAGCACCCCCAGCCCAAGCTGGTGGATCTGATTCTGGAGGGGCTGGAGGCCTTCGATCCCCTGGACCCCGCCGAGCTGCCGGAAACTTCCCTTCTGAAGGAAGAATTCTTACCGAAGGACTGAATATACTGTCTGCGCGCGGACCATCCCCGCGGCGGAAAGGAGCGCTATGGATACCCTGTTCTCCAATGTCACCATCGTCACCATGGACGAGGCCATGCATATCTACTTTGCCGCGTTTTTGGGGGTTACGGAGGGAAAAATCTCCTATCTGGACCGGGTGCCGCCCCAGGAGCAGCCCGCCCGGATCATCAACGGCGAGGGCATGGTGCTGATGCCCGGCCTCATCAACTGCCACACCCACCTGCCCATGAGCCTGCTCCGGGGCTACGGGGACGGCCACGACCTGCACACCTGGCTCAACGAGTATATCTTCCCCCGGGAGGCGAAGCTGGACGACCGGGCGGTGAAGGCCGCCGCCCTGCTGTCCATTGCCGAGTGCCTGCGCTTCGGCACCACCTCCGTCTCTGACATGTACGACCACTGCGACGCCATTGCCCAGGCGGTGGCGGAGAGCGGCATCAAGGCCAATCTGGGCCGGGGAACCACCCTTTGGTCCCAGGACTTCGACTTTGAGAGCTATCCCGCCTGCCGGGAGCTGCGGGAGCTCCACGAGAAGTGGCACGGCTATGACGGGGGCCGCATCCGGGCGGAGGCCTCGGTCCACGCCGAGTATACCTCCAATTACCGGCTCTGGGAGGCCCTGGGGGAATATGCCCTCAACGAGGGCCTGGGGATGCAGGTGCATCTGTCCGAGACCAAAAAGGAGCACGAGGCCTGCAAGGAGAAGTACGGCCTGACTCCGGCCCAGATTCTGGACTGCCACCATGTATTCCACAGCCGCAGCCTGGCGGCCCACTGCGTCTGGCTGGAGCCGGAGGATATGAAACTGCTGGCCAAGCGGAAGGTCACGGCGGTCCACTGCCCCGTCTCCAATCTGAAGCTGGCCTCCGGCAAGGCGGACGTCATTGCCATGGTGAAGGCCGGCATGAACGTGGCGTTGGGTACCGACGGGGCCTCCTCCAACAACAATCTGGATCTCTTCGAGGAAATCAAGGCGGCCTCTCTGCTGGCCAAGGACCTGCATGCCGACGCCACAGCCCTGCCCCCCCAGGCGGTTCTGATGATGGCCACGGTCTGCGGCGCCCGGGCCCAGGGCCGGGAGAAGGAGTGCGGCATGCTGAAAATCGGCATGGACGCGGATCTGATTCTCCTGGACTTCACCGCCCCCCATCTCATGCCCTGTCATGACGTGCTGTCCCATCTCTGCTATGCCGCCTCCGGTCACGACGTGGTGATGACCATGGTCCGGGGCCAAATCCTATACGCTGCCGGGAAATGGCCCACCATCGACCTGGACGCTGTGGTAAAGGAGCTGGCGGAGCACGCCATGCCCACTGTGTTCCTGGACGGAACGGAACAGTGATCCCGCCGCTGCGCGGCGATTCGGAAAGGAATGACCGCCTTGCAAAAAGCCAATAAGAACAACAAACAGACCTTCCTGGGCGGCGCGGCTGTGCTGGCCCTGGCGACGGCGGTGGTGAAAATCATCGGCGCCTTCTACAAGATTCCCCTGAACCGGGTCCTGGGGGCCGACGGCTTTGGCTACTTCAACACGGCCTATGACATCTACTCCGTGCTGCTGATGATTTCCACCACCGGCCTGCCGGTGGCCATGTCCCGGATGATCTCCGAGGCCAAGACCCTGGGACAGTCCAATCAGATCCGCCAGATCTACCGGGTCTCCCGGGCTGTCTTCCTTACCCTGGGGATGGCGGGAGCCGGCGGTATGGCCCTGCTTTGCCGCTGGCTGGCGAATCTCATGAGCTCCCAGCAGAGCTGGTTCGCCATTCTCTGCCTGTCCCCGGCGGTGCTGTTCATCGGCATCATCTCCGCCGAGCGGGGCTTCTTCCAGGGGCAGTCCAACATGGTTCCCACCTCCGTCTCCCAGGTGATGGAGGCGGTGTGCAAGCTGGTGGTGGGCCTGGGCCTGGCGGGGGTTTTCATGCTCATCCAGGTCAAAAACGGCCTGCAAACGGAGCTGCCCAAGGAGATTGCCGACAGTGATCCCCTGAAAATCGCCCTGACCTCCGCCCATTCCAAGGCGGCAGGCCTGGCCATTCTGGGCGTCACCATCGGCACCGTCATTGCGTCGGTCTACCTCATTTACCGCAGACGGAAGGCCGCGGCGGCCCTGGAGGAGGAATGCCTGGACCCCACGGTGCGCTCCGCCAGATCCACGGTCAAGACCCTGCTCTCCATTGCCGTCCCCATCACCCTGGGGGCCGCCGGTCTGCAAATCATCACCACTGTGGACGCCGCGGTGTATATGGCCCAGCTCAAGGGTCCCGCGGGCTTTGCCGGAAACGCGGGAGACGATCTCAAGGGCATCTACAACTTCGCCCAGACCATCTTCAACATGCCCTGCGCCTTCATTGCGCCTCTGACGGTTTCCGCCATTCCCGCCATTACCGAGCAGTTGACCCTGCGGCGTCATCGCCGGGCCAACACCATCGCGGAGTCCGCCACCCGGGTGATGGCCCTGATTGCCATGCCCTGCTCTGTGGGGCTGGCGGTGCTGGCAAGACCCGTTATGGGCCTGCTGGGGGGCTATACCGACCAGGGCTATCTGGGGACGGCCACGGTGCTCATGCGGATTCTGGCCTTCTGCGTGTTCTTCAATTCCTTCGTCCTGGTGATGAACGCCATACTCCAGGCCCACGGTTACGTCTATCTGCCGGTGATTAACATGATCATCGGCGGCGTGGCCAAGGTGATCATCAACTTCGTTCTGGTGGGCAATCCCAAAATCAACATCGTGGGTGTGCCTGTGGGTACGGTGGTCTGCTATATGGTCATTGCCATGCTGGATCTCTTCGCCATTCAGCGGGTCCTGCGGGAGCCGCCGAAGCTCATGGTCAACGTCATCAAGCCCGCCCTGGCCTCCCTGCTGATGGGCGTCGCGGCGGCTCTGGTTCAGTTCCTGCTGGGGAAGCTCACAGGCTCCATGCTGCTGTTGACCTTTGGCCCCATCCTCGCGGCGGTGGCGGTGTATCTGCTGCTGATTTTGAAGCTGAAGGTCATTACCCGGGAGGATTGCAGCCTGCTGCCCAAGGGAGAGAAAATCGCCAGGCTCCTGCGAATCGAATAGAGAGCGTCGGAGCCGAAAAACCGCAAAAAAACCGCGCTTTTTCAGAATTAATACTTGCCAAAGCGCGCAAAATATGATAGATTTTACTCCGCAAGCCGAAAGGGGGCTTTTCGACCCGAGGCAGGAGGCTGTCAGGCCGGAGCCGCGGGGAATCCGAAGGCCGGCTTCATTGCATCGGCGGCGCTCCCCTGGAGGAGACAATCCCGAGACAAGACGATCAGTAACAAAAGAAAGAGGTAGTATTATGAACAAGACTGAACTGATTGCAGCCGTTGCTGCGAAGACTGAAATGACCAAGAAGGACGCCGAGAAGGCCGTTGCCGCCGTTCTCGATACCGTGGCCGAGACCCTGGCCGCCGGCGAGAAGGTCCAGCTCGTGGGCTTCGGCACCTTTGAGTGCAGAGAGCGGGAAGCCCGCACTGCCAAGAATCCCCGCACCGGCGAGGCTGTTGAAGTCCCCGCCAGCCGCGTTCCCAGCTTCAAGGCCGGTCAGGCTCTGAAGAACAAGGTGGCCAAGTAAATAACGGTTCCAGCGCCGCGGTCCCGGAGACCGCGGTGCTTCGTTTTTTCCGGACTGGGCGATTTGCACAAGATTTTCAAGGGAATTTCTCTGAACCATTGGCAAAAGGGTGTGAGAAAATGGCTTGTCCCGGCGGGAATTTTATGATACAATTAGATAGCTGAAAAACCCGTTTTGGGCTTTGAGGAAATACTAAAAAAAGGAGACAGCAGCATGAAGAAACATCTCTCTCTGCGAATCATCGCCCTGCTTCTGACGCTGGCCATGGTCCTTTCCCTGGTTCCCATGGCCTTCGCCGAAGAGCCGGCGGCGGATGAATTCGCCCTTGCCGCCGACCTGAAGGACGGCGACGAGGTCGTGATTTACAATGCGGACGCCGGCATGGCAATCTCCAATGCCGACAGTGACGACGCCAGTCACCCGGAGCGGTATCGCCGGGGTGTGGCGGTCACGCCGGAGGACAACAGCCTGACGGATCCCGCGGCGGAGCTGGTCTGGACGGTGGAGCGCACCGACGACGGCCTTGCCTTCAAGGACGCCGAGGGCAGGTATCTCTCCACTCCCGCCAACTACTCCAACCTGGTCCTGGATTCCGACTGCAAGTATTGGACCCTCCAGGAAGCCACCACCGCTGACAGCGTGTATCTGATCAGCACCGAGTCCAAGGGCAGCCAGGGCGACCTCCGGGGCATCGAGTACTACCGGGGCAAGTTCACCACCCACTACGCCACCGCGAACAACCTGAGCCAGTACGAGTCTGCCTTTGCGCTCCAGCTCTTCGTGAAGAAGACCGAGGAGCCCGCCTCCGAAGACGATATCCTGGTGCTCTACACCAACGATATCCACTGCGGCGTGGACCAGAACGACAGCTCCATCGGCATCGCCGGTCTGGCCAAGGTGAAGAAGGAGCTGGAGCAGAGCCATGAGTTCGTGACGCTGGTGGACAACGGCGACGCGGTGCAGGGCGAGCTGATCGGCACCATCTCCCAGGGTGAGTACATGGTCCAGCTCATGAACTACGTGGGCTACGACTATGCCACCTTCGGCAACCATGAGTTCGACTACACCATGGAGCAGCTTAAGAAGCTGGTGGGCATGGCCAACGCCCAGTATCTGAGCTGCAACTTCCGCTACATCGGGCCTGAGGACGAGAACGCGCTGGTGACGGTTCCCATGGCTGTGGCGGATTACGACGGCTTCAAGGTCGCTTACGTGGGCATCACCACCCCCGAGTCCCTGGTTAAGTCCACCCCCACCTACTTCCAGGATGAAAACGGTGAGTGGATCTACACCTTCTGCAACGACGAGAGCGGCGAGCTGCTGTATCAGGCGGTTCAGACCGCGGTGGACAGCGCCATCGCGGAAGGCGCGCAGGTCGTGGTGGCCCTGGCGCACCTGGGCACCGACGAGCAGAGCTCTCCCTGGATGTCCACGGAGGTCATTGCCAACACCAACGGCATCGACGTCATGCTGGACGGCCACTCCCACAGCACCATTGCCCGGCAGGAGGTGCTCAACAAGGACGGCGAGACCGTGCTGCTGTCCTCCACCGGCACCAAGCTGGCCAACATCGGCAAGCTGACCATCACCCGGGAGGGGGAGGTCAACACCGAGCTCATCACCCGTGCCGACGTGGACGGCGTGGACCCCGACACCCAGGCCTATCTGGAGCAGATCGAGGCCGAGTTCGAGGAGCTGAAGCAGCAGG
>CAMOSU010000002.1 GCA_946625125.1 uncultured Clostridia bacterium | reverse complement strand
GCCCGCCAGCGTGACGGCGGCGGCCTGGGGTCAGGCCGCCCTACGCAAGAGCCCGACAAATCCGAATTTATCAGAAAGAATTATATGTTTTAAAAAGGAGTACGCTATGAATCAGTACGACTTGATCGTCATCGGCGCGGGTCCCGGCGGGTATGAGGCCGCTCTGCACGCCGCCAAGCTGGGCTTGAAAACCGCTCTGGTGGAGCGGCGGGACGTGGGCGGCACCTGCCTCAACCGGGGCTGCATCCCCACCAAGACCCTGCTGCACTCCGCCGAGATATACCACGAAGCGAAAGAGGCGGAGACCTTCGGCATTCACACTGAGAACGTGGGCTTTGATCTGCCCGCCGTCTTTGCCCGGAAGCAGGCCGTGGTGGAAAAGCTCAGAGGCGGCGTGGAGCAGCTTCTGAAGTCCGCCAAGGTCACGGTTCTCCGGGGTACCGGCACCATCCTCGGCACCGGCCGCGTCAAGGTCGTCAACGACGAGGGCGAGACCGAGTATCGCTGCGAAAGCATCCTGGCCGCCACCGGCTCCGTCCCCGCCCGGCCCCCCATTCCCGGCCTGGAGCTGGCTATGACCAGCGACGAACTGCTGGATGGGGCTGAGACCCTCTACAAGAGCCTCATCATCATTGGCGGCGGCGTCATCGGCGTGGAGCTGGCCACCTTCTACGCGGACCTGGGCTGCCCCGTCACCATCCTGGAGGGCCTGGACCGCCTGCTGCCCAACATGGACAAGGAGCTGGGACAGAATCTGGCCATGCTGCTGAAAAAGCGGGGCGTCGCCATTCAGACCGGCGCCATGGTGAAGGGCGTGGAGAAGACGGAGAACGGCCTCACCGTGCGTTTCGAGCAGAAGGGCAAGGAGGGCGCGGCGGAGGCCGAGGCCGTCCTGTGCGCCATCGGCCGGGCTCCCTACAGCCAGGGCCTCTTTGCCGAGGGCCTGGAGGTGGCCTATGACCGCCGCCGGGTCCATGTGGATGAGCACTTCCGTACCTCCATCCCCGGAGTCTACGCCATCGGAGACGTATCCTCTCCTGTGCAGTTAGCCCATGTGGCCACAGCCCAGGGCATTGCCTGCGTGGATGAAATCGCGGGCAGAGCTCCGGGCCGGGACCTGAGCCTGGTCCCCGGCTGCGTCTACACCCGCCCCGAGATCGCCGCCGTAGGCATCACCGAGGCCGAGGCCAAGGAGAAGGGCATCCCCGTCAAGACCGCCAAGGGCCTGATGTCCGCCAACGGACGCACCGTGATCCTGGAGGGGGAGCGGGGCTTCATGAAGCTGGTGGCCAACGCCGAAACCGGCAAGCTTGTGGGCGCCGCCCTCATGTGCGAGCGGGCCACGGATATGATCTCCCAGCTCACCGCGGCCATGGCCAACGGCCTCACCGTGAAGGAAATGCTCGGCTTCATCCGGCCACACCCCACCTTTGAGGAGGCCCTGGGGACCGCCCTGGAGGCTCTGGCGGAGAAGCTGTAATTGCAGCGATCATAGCCCCCTGCTCCCGGGACGCGGCAGTCCGGGGGACCGCCCTTAGGGGCGGCGGAGGGAAGGGCTCAAGCACAGAGCCCTTCCGACGCGGCATTGGACGACGAAGGAGGAACAAGCCATGAAGCGTGCTATGATGATGGCTTTGCTGGTTCTTTTTCTGCTGACCGACGGAATGACCAATCCCGGCACGCGCCATGAGACGGCCCAGACCCTGTCCGCCCCGGCGGAGGCCTATTACACCGGGGAGTATGCCCCGGAGACGCTCTTCGCCCTGGCGGGGCCGGACTCCCAGGCGGAGACGGCGGTGTGGAACAGTCCGCTTCGCTGCGCCCTTCAAAGCCTGATGCGGGGGACTTTGACAGAGCTGCCCAGCTACAACCGAACCTTGAGCTATTTTGCCGACACCGACGCCAGCGGGGGCTCCACGGAGCCCCTGCGCTTTTATTGTGACGATTTCGGCCCCTGCAACCGGGAACAGCTCTGGGCGGAGCCCCATGGGGCCTTCTATCACGAAGGCCCGGGGCAGGATCTCCACCACCTTCGCCCGGCGGACCCGGAGGCAAACCTGGTCCGGGGAACCATGGCCTTCGGCCAGGCGCGGGAATCGGAGGCTGCCTGCCAGGTCTGGCCCGATACGGAAAACCCGGTGTTCTGGTATCAGACTGACTGGATGGGAGAGCTGGGCCGGGTGGAGGTCCGGGACGAAATCAAGGGGGACGTGGCCCGGATTCTGCTCTATGTCTATGTGACCTGGGGCGGGGAGGACGGCGCCAACCGCAACCTCTGGACGGATCAACCCGAGAGCGGAGCGGGACTCAGCAGCAGCGACGGACTTCGGGTGATGGAAAGCATCGACACCCTCCTGGACTGGATGCGCCTGGACCCGGTGGATGACTGGGAGATGGGCCGCAACGACGCGGTGCAGAGCATCCAGGGCAACCGGAACGTCTTCATCGACTACCCGGAGCTGGCCTTCCGGCTTTTTGGAAGCCCCATCCCGGATATGCCCAGTCCCTCGGGAGAGGCCCACAGCCTCTACTGCACCCTCAGCACGGCGGCGGAGCCGCCGGAGGGTGGAAGCCTGACGGTGGAGGGGCGGGTGGTGACAGCCTGCCCCAACCCGGGCTGGGTGGTGGAGGAGGGGAGCCTGGACCCCGCGGGAGCCGCGGAGCTCAGCCGAAGCGGCGACTGCTTCCGGCTTTCTCCTCTCCGGGAGGACTGCAGCCTGACGGTTCGTTTTTCCCTGGAGGACCCCTGCGCCGGGGGACACGACTGGGACCAGGGAAGCGTTACCCGGAAGCCCGGCTGTGAGACGGAGGGGGAGCGGCGCTATTGCTGTACCCGCTGCGGGGCAGTAAGCACCGAGCCCATTCCCGCCCTGGGCCACGACTGGCTTTCCTACACGGTTGGCCCAGGCTGCGAGCGGGCGGGCTATACTCTGGAGAGCTGCCGCCGCTGTCAGGCGGAACGGGAGCTTCCCGGCGATCCGCCTCTGGGCCACGACTGGGATGCCGGAACCGTCACCCGGGAGCCCAGTCAAAGCTGTCCCGGAGAGCGGTGCTTCCGCTGTCAGCGCTGCGGCGCGCAGCGCCTGGAGGAAATACCCTTCCGCTTTCTGGATGTACAGGATGAGGGATGCTATTATTTCACCCCGGTTTACTGGGCGCTGTATCACAGGCCTTCCATTACCGCGGGAACAGACCCCCTGCATTTTTCCCCGGGACTCGTTTGCAGCAGAGCCCAGGTGATGACCTTTCTTTGGCGGGCCTTCGGCGCCCCGACGCCGGAGCGCCAGGACAGCCCCTTTGGGGACGTGACCCCTGGGGATTACTTCTTCCTTCCGGTGCTCTGGGCGGTGGAGCGGGGAATCAGCGCGGGCTCGGGGCAGGGCTGCTTTTCTCCCCATGCCCCCTGCACCAGAGCGCAGATCGTCACCTTCCTCTGGGCGGCGGCAGGGCGGCCGGAGCCTTCTTCCCAGACCCTGCCCTTTACCGACGTGCCGCCCCAGGCCTACTATCGCCAGGCGGTGCTCTGGGCTGTGGAACAGGGCGTCACCGCCGGAAGCTCCCCCAGCTCCTTTTCCCCGGAGCTTCCATGCAGCCGGGCCCAGGCTGTGACCATGCTCTGGAGGATGATGGAAGCTTAGTAAAAAAAAGCAGCGCGGTCCCGGGAAGACCCCGGGGCCACGCTGCTTGATGCTTTATCAGGTGTTCAATTCCTTGGTCTCGAAGGCCTGGGGATGGAGCTGCACCTTGGGGCCGCAAACCAGCTCGTCCAGCTTGTCGCAGCCGCCGAAGGCCCAGGCGTGAATCGTTTTCATCCCGGAGCCGCAGACCACCCGGCGCAGGGACTTGCAGTCCTTGAAGCAGAAGGGGGGAATGCTCCGCACCCCGTCGGGCAGAGTCAGCTCCTCCAGTCCGCTGCGGACAAAGGTATAGCCCCAAAGCCGGGAAAGACCGGCGGGCAGCTTCAGATTCCGCAGATTGGCGCAGCCGTCAAAGACGAACTCCCCCAGATCCGTAATGCAGTCCGGCAGCCGCAGCTCCCGCAGCTCCGGGTGATCCTTGAACACCCCGTCGGAGATCACCGTCACCGGCACTCCGTCCACCTGGGCGGGGATCTCCACCTGGGCTTCGTCCCCCATATAGCCGGAGACGCAAAAGGTCCCGTCGTCGATCAGCTTGTACTCAAATTCCTGCATGGTATGCCTCCTTGCTGTGAACTGCAAGTATTATAGCGCGTTTGTTCGGCTTTGTAAATGCCGGAAAAAACAAAAAACGGCCTGGCGCGGCATTTGGCCCACGCGGTCGTTTTCGTTCTTATGGAGTTGTGTCTGATTACCGCAGAACCTTCATGCTGCTGTCAAAGCTGGAGATGCTGCTGTTGGCATTCAGACCCAGGACCTCAGTCAGGGACAGAACGTGATCCTTCATAATAACGAAAAAGCTCATGGTGTATTCTCCTTTCAACTTCCTTGCTTGTCTCTCAAGCACAGCCACATCTTACCACGTTTATGAATAAAAGTCAAGAATATTCCGAATATAAAAATCTATGAACTTTGCACAAACCAGAACGTCGATCTTGTGCAAAACACACAAGATACAGCTTTTCTGTTCCATGGAGCAATGGAATTTGCTTTGCCTGTTGCAAGGGTCTGCGGAATGGTGTATACTGAAGGCAAGGCTGACTGCGGGCAGAAAACGAGACTGCGGCGCAATCCGGAAGGGAGGGAAGCCATGAAACTGCTGCGATTTGACGGGCCGGAGGGCCTGGATTTCCAGAAGCTGATGGAAGTATACCGGGAGAGCAATCTGGAGAACATTCCATATTTCTTCCCGGAGGAGACGGACCAGGAACAAGGGCTGCGAAGGGTGGAGGCAGGCTTCCGGGACTATCTGAAAAACGGCTTTTTCACAGAGGCCGGCAGCCGGTATTATGTGCTGGCGGAGGGCGAAAGCTGGTGCTCCGCCATTCGGCTCAGCCCCCTGGCGGAGCCGGGGGCCTGGTATGCCGAAGCCCTGGAAACAGCGCCCGGGCTGCGGCGGCGGGGCTATGCCAAAAAGCTGATGGAGCTGCTTTGCTGCGCTCTGGCGGAGGAGGGCCCCTTTACGCTGTATGACAGCGTTGGAAAGAGCAACGGGCCGTCCCTGGCCTTCCATGAGGCCGCGGGCTTTACGGCCTGGCAGGAGGCCGCCGTGGATCCCCTGAGCGGGGAGACCAATGAGCGGGCCAGAGGCCTGCGCTATTCCTTCGGCGGCTGGTCCTCCCGGGGAATTGACCCCGCTGGGCTTTCCGCCCGCTTCCGGGTCCGCCGTCTGGAGAGACAGGACATTCCCGCCCTGCTGGGGCTTTGCCGGGGCAATCCACAGTATTATCGGTACTGCCCGCCGGAGCCCTCCGAGGAGGGACTGCTGGAGGATATGGCGGCCTTGCCGCCCCGGAAAAGCCTGGAGGATAAATACTACCTGGGCTTCTGGGAGGGGGAGCGGCTGGCGGCTGTGCTTGACCTGATTCCCGGCTTCCCAAAGCCGGAGATTGCCTTTTGGGGCTTTTTCATGGTGGATGCGGCCCTCCAGGGACAGGGAATCGGTACAGCCCTGGTGACGGAGCTCTGCGCCGCCCTGGAGGAACTGGGCTTCCGGGCCGTCCGCCTGGGCTGGGTCAAGGGCAATCCCCAGGCGGAGCACTTCTGGAAGAAAAACGGCTTCACCGAAACCGGCGTCTGCTATTCCACCGGGGCGTATACCGTGGTGGTGGCCCAACGGGAGTTGACATAATATGGAAATACAGACTGAATCTCTCCAGGTGATGGACCTCTGCGTCCCCTGCGGCTGCCGATGCCGCTACTGCCTGCTGTCCTGGGACGGAAGCCCCGTTGGCGCCGCCTGGGAGCGGAGCAGCCGCTATGCCCAAAAGCTGGGGGAATGGCTGGCCGCACACCGCCCGGAGCTGGGCTTCAGCTTCAGCTTTGGCTATTCCATGGAGCACCCAAGGCTCCGGGAGGCCCTGGGGACCCTGCGCCGCCTGGGAAGTCCCCAGGCAGAGTTCTTGCAGTGCGACGGCATGAAGCTCCGGGACGAGGCGGAAAGCGGCGCATTGGCGAAGCTCCTGGCCGAAGAGGGCGTCAAGCGCCTGAACGTTACGATCTATGGGGAAAAGGCATACCACGACCGATTCGCCGGCAGAGCAGGGGACTTTGACAATCTCCTGCGCCTGATGGCAGCCGCCAGGGATGCGGGCTTGGAGCTTAGCTGCGGCATCCCCCTGACCCGGGAAAACCTGAATCAAATTTCGGCGTTGACGGAGCTGCTTCTGAAAAGGGTCCCCGGACTCCGGCTCTTTCTCTTTGTTCCCCATGAGGAGGGCAGGGGGGCGGCCCTTGCCCCCATCCGGATTCGGAAACAGGATCTGGCAGCCTTGCCGGAGGGGGTGGGCGGCCTGCTGAACCGTAGGCTCTATCGGACGGAGGGAGAATGGCTCCGGGAGGGCTTTGCCCCGGAGACCCACCGGGCGCTGCTGCTGTCCCTGCGGGCAGACAACATCGCCCGCTGTGAAGCCATGGAGCCCCAGGCGCTGATCCGGGAGCTGGAGGAGCTGGACGAGGCCTACTACGCCGCCTTTCCCTCCCTGGAGGAGCTGGCAGCGCGCTATGGGGACCCGGAGGGGCAGCTTCTCTACCGTCAGCGGGATCTGTTTTATCACTACCGCCGCCAATACGCCCGGGAGTTTGATCTTAGGGTCTACGACGTGAGCGACGAGCGGCAGTCCGGCAGCAGGAGGTACTGAGCCATGGTGGAAATCAGAGTCATAGACCCGGCCCACAAGGAGGACGCCAGGCTGAAAAACGAGCCCTTCGCCCTTTGGGGACGGGTGATTCCGGCTCTGCATGAGGGCCGGTGGTCCTACCGGGTGGAGCCCCTGGAGAACCGGGAATGGGACTGCTTTCCCGACGAGGACTATGATCCGGAGCGAGACGAGGGCATTTTCCTGGGGGCTTATCTGGAGGGGCGCTGCGTGGGCCTGGCGGTGCTGCGCCGGGAACCGTTTCGCTATCTGTATCTGGACGATCTGAAGGTATCGGCGGCCTATCGGGGCCGGGGGGTGGGAGGCAGGCTCCTGGAGGCCTGCATGGAGCAGGCGGCCCGGCTGGAGAGGAAGGGAGTCTATGTCATCGCCCAGGACAACAACGCCTCCGCCTGCCTGTTTTACCTGGCCCACGGCTTCTCCATCGGCGGCTTTGACAATCGCAGCTACGGAGGCACAAAACAGGCCCACAAGGCGAATCTTTTCTTTTACAGAGATCTATGACGGGCGTCCTTCGGAGAAAGAAGGTCCCCCGGCGCAACCGCGCCGGGGGACCTTCTTTCAGGACAGAAAAAAGTTGAGGTGGGTAATCACATGGAGCAGGAACAGCACGGCCGCGTACAAAAGATAGGGCAGCAGGAAAAACAGCAGAATCAACCAGGGATGCTCCTTCAAAAGCTGCCCCAGGCCCTTTTTGCCGGTCTTGCCCTGCTTGCTGTGCGCAGACGCGGCATGGCGGTAATGGTCCTCCTGCCGCTGTACGGCGGCACTGTGGGTCTTGGCGCCGTAGCTGCCGGTCCAGGCGTCGTCCTCGTGACAGTGGGGATGGGAGCCCTGCCGCTCCTCGTCCCGGAAGCGGGCGGCGGTGCGTTTCCGCTCGATGCCGGTCCAGATCGAGGGAGCCGGAGCCGCGCCGCAGGCGGGACAGAGCTCAATTTTTTCGGGATCGTAGAGCTTTCCGCAGCTCGGACAGCGATAGCCTCGCATGCTTGCGTTCCTCCCTTCCCCTTCGGGGTTTTATTCTCCGTTTTCCTGCCGGATGACCTTTCCCATATTCCACAGCAGGGCGGCCTTTCCCGCGGCCTCCTCCCGCTGTTCGGGGGTTTTGTATTCAAAGGGAGCGGTTTGCGCCCCGCAGTCCATACACACGGCATAGAAGCACCAGCCGTTCTCCTCCTCCAGCAGCCCCGGTCCGCCGCAGCGGGGGCAATCCTGGAGCACAAAGCGTTCGTGAATATCCATGGTTCGATTCCTTCCTTTGATTGTAAATCTGAGGCTATCATAGCACATCCCAATGGGAATTGCAAGGGTTGACTTCCCGGAGCGGGTGAAGTATGATACAGAAAACGTAACAGTGCCGTCCCTACCGTGGAAACGGGGGCTTGCCCCGGGATACGCGGCGGCCTGGGCTCAGGCCGCTCTATGGTGTGGGCTGAACTGTTACCGGAAAAAAGGGAGGGAAGGATCATGCTCTTCCTGCTTGCCGCCATTCTCAGCAGCGCATCCATGGCCCTGGCGCTGCGCCGCTTTCACGACCCTGCGGGGAATCGCTATGGGATCATTCTGGGCAATTATCTGACCTGCGTTCTGCTGGCGCTGGTGATGACCCCCCGGGGCAGCTCCGTGCTTCGCAGCAGCTCCACAACCCTTCTCCTGGGGGCCGTGGCGGGGGGCTTTTATGTGACGGCCCTGGTGCTGATGCAGTCCAGCGTCCACCGAAACGGAGCGGGGCTCAGCTCTGCCTTTGCCCGGCTGGGGCTGTTGGTTTCCCTGCTGGTCAGCGTGTTGTTCTTCCGGGAGCAGCCCAGGCTGCTGCAGCTTCTGGGCGTGCTGCTGGTGCTGGGCGCTCTGGTGCTGATCCACGCGGGACAGGGTGAAAACAAAAGGGAGGGCCTCGGCGGCTTCTGGCTGCTGCTTCTGACTCTGCTGTGCAGCGGCGGGGCGGACGCCATGTCCAAGGTCTTTGAGCAGCTTGCGGACCCGGGAGAGAGCACCCACTTTTTCTTCTGGCTCTTCCTCACGGCCCTGCTGCTCACCGGACTGCTGGCGCTCCGGGAAGGAAAACGCGGGGGGAAGGCCCTGCTGGGGAAGGAAGTGCTGGCAGGGGCCGCGGTGGGAGTGCCGAATTACTTTTCCTCCTATCTGCTGCTGCTGGCTTTGCAGCGGCTGCCAGCCTTTGTGGTGTACCCGGTGTACAGCACCGGAACCATTCTGCTGGTGCTGGGCGCGGGAGCCCTGCTTTTCCGGGAGCGGCTCCGCCGCCGTCAGTGGATGGGAGTGGGGCTGATACTTGCCGCCCTGGTGCTTTTGAATCTGTGAAGGAACGCGGCGCGGTTCACAATCTGTGAACCTGCGCCGCGATTTGTTATGGGAGATACAATTACAGGGTTTCCGTTTTCAGCGCGTCCATGGGATTGTCCCTGCGGATTTTTCCCGTGGCGTAGAGCATGGTGGCGAAGACCACCAGGAAGACAGAGCCCGCCGCAATGCCCATGGCGGTCCAGGGCAGGTGATAGGAGGTCAAAAAGGCGTTGTTCACGGTTTTCCAGATGAGCCAGCTCATCAGAATCGAGACAGGCAGTCCGAACAGCAGGGCTTTGGCCCCGTAGAGCAGACACTCAAAGCGCATCATCCGGCCAAAGGCCCGGTTTCCCATACCCACGGATTTCAGAGTGGCGAACTCCCGCCGCCGCAGGGCGATGTTCGTGGAGATGGTGTTGAAGACGTTGGCCGCCGCGATCAGGGAGATCAGAACGATGAAGCCAAAGGTGAAGACGTTCAGCACCAGCAGCAGGGCTTGGTTTCCCTCCTCTCCTTCCCGGGTATCCCAAACATGCAGGTCTTGGGACAGGCTCAGGGCAGACAGGGCGTTTTCCAGCTTCTGCCTGACCTGACTGTGGTTTTCCGCCCGAAGGAACCAGTTCTGTTCCAGCCGGACCCGTCCCTTCAGCAGACCCTCCGCGGCGGAAAGGGGCAGGTAGAGGGAGCAGCCATCGGCCCCGGCAGCCAGGGGCTTCTCCTCCAGGCAGGCGGCGATGGTGACGGGGCTTCCCCCCTCCGCCTCGGCGGGGGACAGCTTGATCCGATCCACGGGCTTGCCCGTTTCGTCTGTCTCATAGGAGTCGAAGCAGTAGGCGCTGATTTCTCCCTCCTCGCTGTACTCGGTTTCCCCTTGATAATAGCCGGGAATGTAACTGGTTTCCCATTTCAGGGAGGCCTCCAGGGGAACAAACCCCTGCTTCAAAAGATCATAGCTCATGTAAGCGGCGCCGTTTTGCTGGTACACCATGCCCTGGGTGCGTCCGTAGAGCAGGGCTTCGCCCCGGGCAGGGTCCAGTCCCGCCTCAGCGCATAGCTGCCCATAGACTTCATCCGGCAGGAAAAACAGCTCCAGAATCCAGGGAACAGGGTCCTCCTGGCCGCCCAGCATGGACAGGGCCTGGGGGCTAAGGCTTTCCGCTTCCAGCTCCAGAGTCAGGGAACAGTGGGCGCTGTATACCTCTTGGGAGATGCCTTCTACGGCGGAAATCCCCCGGTTGACGGTCTCCGGGTCCTCCAGGGGCTCCGGACCTTCGTATTGGATGATGAGATCCGCCGGGAAGGAGCTGACGTTTTCCGCCACGTCCCGGCGCAGACAATCGGCAAAGGAGCAGGCGGAGATGAACAGGACGATGCTCATAAAGAGGGAGACCACGGTGGAGCGGTACTGCTTCCGGCTGCGCTTGAAGTTTTTGGCTGCCAGAGTCCCGGGAAAGCCGAAAATTCGCCGGGTGAGGCCGGAGACCCGCAGCTCCCCGGCCCGGACCTTCACATCCCGGCTCTGCCGGATGGCGGAGATGGGAGGCAGTCGGGTGGCCCGTTTTGCCGGAATCCAGGCGGAGACCAGAGCGGTGAGCAGTCCGATTCCCGCAGCCAGAGCCAGAGCGGGGAGGCTGGGAACCAGATGGATGTTCACGCCCTCGGAGCCGCTGATCGGGATGAAGCGGGCAAAGGCGGGCCGGAGGAAGCGCAGGGTCAGGCCGATGCCGCCGCAGCCCAGCAGCAGCCCCGCCGGGATTCCCACGACGCAGAGCAGCAGAGCTTCCGTCAGCACGGCCCGGCGCATCTGCCGATTGGTGGCTCCGATGGACTTCAGCAGGCCAAACTGCTGGGTGCGCTGGGAGACGGAAATGGAGAAGGAATTGTAAATCAAAGCCACGGAGCCCAGAAAGATCAGCGCGAAGAGAATGGCTGCCAGGCCGTAAATCACCCGGGTCAAAAGCTGATTGGATGAAACCCCGGAGTAGAGCAGCAGATCCCGGTTTTCCACGGAAGAGCTGCCATAGTCGTGGGTCTGCAGAAAGCCCAGGGTGTCCCCGATCCGATCCAGGGTGAAGAAGGCCTTGCGGTCCAAGCTGGAGGCTCCCACGGTGAGGACCAGAGTACCGGGCATTTCATAGCTCTCAATGTCGCTGGAAAGGCGGTCGTAAAGGCCTACGATGGTATAGTCAGCCTCCGTGCAGTCTGTCAGGCGCTCCTCCTCAAAGAGATAGGGATTGTGCTCCCCCAGAGGCTGGCCCTCCAGGGTCTCCCGCTGCCCCAGGCGGAGACGCAGGCGCTGGCCCACCCGGAGATCCGCGCCGGTGGAAGCGGCAGCCCGGTTGGAGATAATCAGCTCACGGGAGTTTTCCGGCATCCGGCCCTCCAAGAGTCGGACGGAGACCAGTTCACAAAAGTCTTCGGACATGGCGCTGATGCGCAGATAGGGATAGACCTGGCTTGCGTCCCCGGCCAGGGCCCAGCCCAGGCCGTCCAGGGTGACCACCTGCTCCACGCCCTCCTGGCTCCGCAGCTCCTCCAACTGGTCCTGACTGATCTCGTCGTACATGGCGTGGTAAGCGCCGGCTTCAGCCTTTGCCACGTCCACAAGGTATTGCAGCCCGGATACGGCGCCCTCCGCCACGGCGGTGAACAGGGCCACGGAAAGGATAATGCCGATGACCGTCACCAGGGTGCGGACCCGGTTCCGCCGCAGACAGCGGCGGGTGTACTGTGTCAGAATATTCATCCCCGCACCCTCTCATCCCGGACAATCTTGCCGTCCTCGATGGCGATGATCCGGTCCGCCTGGAGGGCGATGGATTCATCGTGGGTGATGACAATGAGGGTCTGGCCGTAGCGGCGGTTGGAGAGCTTCAGCAGCTCCACAATCTCCTGGCTGTTCTTGCTGTCCAGGTTCCCCGTGGGCTCGTCCGCCAGCACCACCGCCGGGGCGTTCATCAAGGCCCTGCCGATGGAGACCCGCTGCTGCTGACCGCCGGAGAGCTGGTTGGGCAGGGCCTTCCGCCGGTCCCGGAGTCCCAGGGTGTCCAGCAGCTCCTCCAGCCGCTCCTGGTTGACCGTTCTTCCGTCCAGAAGCACCGGGAGGGTCATGTTTTCCTCCGCCGTCAGCACCGGGATCAGATTGTAGAACTGATAGATCAGCCCCACCTGACGCCGACGGAAGACCGCCAGGGCCTCGTCGTCCTGGGCGTACACGTCCTGGCCGTCCACAAAGACCTTTCCCGCCGTGGGCCGGTCCACGCCCCCTAAAATGTGCAGCAGGGTGGACTTGCCGGAGCCGGAGGGACCGATGATTGCCAAAAACTCCCCCTTCTCTACGGAAAAGGAAACGTCGTCCACGGCCTTCACCAGGTTCTCCCCGGCACCGTAGTGTTTGGATAAATGTTCAACCCGCAATAGTTCCATGATGGCTTCCTCCTTGGTTTTCATGGCCCCATTATAACAGGCCAAAGTGACAGTTGGGTGACTGTTTGATAAGAAATTTGTCATCTTTGCGGGAAGGAAATCCGGAATCAAAGGCCGGGGATCAGAAAAACCTCCCCTGCTTGCAGGGGAGGGGGACCGCCCTTAAGGGCGGTGGAGGGGTTGCCGCGACGCAAGAACCCTTTCGACAATGCGCGCCAGCCTCCCAAGTATGTCATTGCGAGACCAGCGCCGCATAAGTTCCGGCAGCCTGGCCAAATGAAACGATGTGCTTATTTCTGGATCAAGTTATCGTTTCACATATCTGGACTGGTGGCTGCTGTCAAACTGCATACGGATTACCACATAGAATAAAAGGCCTATGCCTGCCATGATGTTTAACGCAATCCGAAACGGTTTTCCCGCGGCAAAAACCACCGCAAGGGTGATCAGAGCCGCGTACTTCGGCAGCAGGCAAAACAGAAATCCGTGGTAGACCCGCAGCCAGAAGCGAAACTCGCTTTGATGACGTTTAATCATCCCGCCGATATAACTCATGGTCAGGCGGTCATCATAGCTCTGGGCGTCGTGGATGTCGTAAGCGTTCCTTCAGTCATATTGACTTCTTTTCAGTCTTCATGTATTCATTTTGCCCTGGGTAGATGTCATACCGTTCCCGCGTAGAACCGCATCGTGAACCTTGCCCCGCCCTCGGGGCGGTTGGCGGCCTGGAGGGTGCCGTTCTGAGCGCTGACGATCTGTCTTGCCAGGGCCAGGCCGATGCCCACGCTGTTCTCCTCGGCGTTTTTGCCCCGGTAGAAGCGCTCAAACAGATGGGGCAGGTCCTCCTGGGGGATGCCGGGGCCGGTGTCCGTGACGCTAAGCTCCGTGAAAATAGGCGTCTGCCGTGCCGTGACGGTGACAGTCCCCCCCACCGGGCAGTGCTCCACGCAGTTTTTCAGGAGGTTCCCCAGGGCCTCGGCGGTCCAGGCGGGGTCTGCCATCAGGACCGCGTCTCCGGTGTCTTGTTCAAAGCGCTGCTCCCGCAGCTCCATGGGAATCCGAAGCGCCCGGACTGCCAGCTCTGTCAGCGCCCCGGCGCTGATGGGCTCCGGCTCAAAGAGCACCACCCCCGCATCCAGTCTGGAGAGCTTCAGCAGGGTTTCCACCAGCCAGTCCATCCGCTCCAGGGAGCGCTTCAATTCCCGGCACAGCCGCAGACGCTGTTCCTCCTCCCGGGCTTGGGCCAGGAGGGAGAGACTCAGGTTCATGGAGGTCAGGGGCGTCCGAAGCTGGTGGGATATGTCCGCCAGAGATTGGCTCAAAGCCTGCTTGTCCTGCCCCAGCCGGTCTATGCTTTCCCGCAGCCGGAGGGTCATCTTTCGGATCTCGCTGCGGAGTATGGCCAGCTCCCCCTCCCCGCTGTCCTCCAGGACGGGAGCCTGGTTGTGCAGCACCCGGTCCAGGCTCTGACTCAATTCCGCAAGCTCCCGGTAGCGCCGATGGAGGAAAAGCCAATGCAGGCCGCCTCCCGCCAGTCCCGCGCAAAAGCCCAGCAGCCCCGCCCATGGCGAGACAAGCAGCCCCACAGCCCCGAAGGTCGAGGCCATGAGGCCGTAAAACAGCAGCTCCCGTCGGAGCTCCGGATTTTTCCAGTCTTTCATAGGGAAGTCCTTCTTTGTATGTGCGGAGCGCTATTCATCCATCCGGTAGCCGATGCCCCGGACGGTTTTCAACAGCCTGGGCTGCTGGGGGTCCTCCTCCAGCTTTTCCCGCAGGCGCTTGATGTAGACGGTCAGCGTATTGTCGTTTACATAATCTCCTGCAACGTCCCAAATTTCCTCCAAAAGCCTGGCTCGGGTCAGCACCCGGCCCCGGTTGGAGAGAAAGACCAGCAGAATCCGATATTCCAGGGCGGAGAGGGAGAGGACTTTGCCGTTTTTGGTCACGATGGCCTTGTCGGTATCCACCCGGAGCTCTCCCGCGGCGAGCAGGTTCTGGCTGCCGCAGCGGCGCAGGACGCTGCGGATGCGGGATACAAGCTCCCGGGGGCGGAAGGGCTTGGCGATGTAGTCCTCCGCGCCCATATCCAGCCCCGCCACCACAGAGCTCTCGTCCCCGGAGGCTGTGACAAAGATCACCGGCAGTCCAAGCTGCTTTGCGGCGGCGCAGACGCCCTGGCCGCTGCCTTCGGCCAGGGAGAGGTCCACCAGCAGCAGATCGAAGGCGGCCGGACCCATCAGGCCCTCCGCCTCCCGCTGCCCGGCGGCGCACCGCACGGAGAAGCCCTCATTTTCCAGAAATTCCTTCAGGGACCTGGTAATGGAGGGATCGTCCTCCACCAACAGAATGCGCTGCACAGTACCCACCTCCTCTCGGACATTATAAACCATCGAAGTGGGTTTTGCAAGAGCATTCGGGATTTGTGAATCAGGCAATCGTTGAATAGGCAATAGGAGACGGAGAAACAGCGTTGTTCTCGTCGATCACCGTTTCGCTCGTCGTTCTCCTGTTGCCTATTGCCTCGCCAAATCCATGTCTACTTCTCCCGGGAGGGGAAAATCAAAGCGGCCAAGGTGCCGAAGAGGACGGCGGCGGTGATCCCGCCGGCGGCGGCGCTGAGGGGTCCGGTCAGGGCGCCCAGAAGTCCATCCCGCTCCACAGCCTCTCGGGTTCCCTTCGCCAGGGCGCTGCCAAAGCCTGTCAGGGGAACCGTTGCACCGGCCCCCGCCCAATCGGCCAGGGCAGGGTAGAGACCAACCGCCCCCAGCAAAACGCCTGCCACCACGCAGCCCGTCAAAATCCGTGCCGGCGTCAGGGCTGTCTTGTCGATCAAAACCTGGCACACGCAGCAAATCATACCGCCCACCAGGAATGCTTTCAAATACTCCATAGCTCCTCCAAGTTCCTCAGTCGTTGTTTTCTATGGCGACGCAGTGGCAGATGGCGGGAATGCTCCGCTTTTGCTGGACCGTGGTGGGGGAGAGCAGCGCCCCTGTGCCGCAGAACAGAAGGCGTTTCCAGCGTCCGGACTCCACGCCGGGCAGCAGATGGGAGGCCAGCACCACGGCGCTGCAGCCAGCTCCGGAGCCGCCGCAGTGAACGTCCTGGGTCTCCGGGTCAAAGATCATGATGCCGCAGTCCTGATAGCGCTCTCCCAGCCGGACGCCGTCTCCTCCGAAGAACTCCCGGACCAGGGCGCTTCCGAGGCGGCCCAGGTCTCCGGTGACGATGAGATCGTAGTCTTCCGGGGCCAGGCTCAGGTCCTCCAGATGACTCCGTATGGACCGGTAAGCGGCCCAGGCCATGGCGGCCCCCATGTTGTTGGCGTCGGTGATTCCCTTGTCCTCCACGGTTCCCACGGTGGCGGAGCTGAGCACCGGCCCCTTCCCCTGGGCGCAAACCAGTACCGCCCCGGCCCCGGTGACGGTCCACTGGGCGGTGGGTGTCCGTTGGCCGCCGTAGGCCAGGGGGAAGCGGTACTGCCGCTCCGCGGCGGCGAAATGGGAGGAGGAAAGGGCGGCGGCCCGGCGGGCATAGCCGGCATTTACCGCCGCTCCCGCCAGAAGCAGTCCCTCCGCCATGGTGGAGCAGGCGCCGTAGAGCCCCAGGACGGGAATCCCGGTCTGCCGCAGGGCGTAGCTGGAGCCCACGCACTGATTCAGCAGATCCCCGGAAAACACCAGATCCGGCCCCTCCAGCTCCAGCCCGGCTTTTTCCAGCAGCAGCTCCAGGGCGGTCCGCTGGAATTTTGTTTCCGCCTGCTCCCAGGTTTTCTCTCCGAATTTACCGTCTGGTGTTACTTCATCGAATTCGGGTCCCAGAGGGCCTTCCCCCTCCTTCCGGCCCACCACCGACGCTCCGGCAATCACCGTCGGCCGTCGGGGAAAGACAATGCTCTGCTTGCCGCGATACAGTTGTTCCATGATACCTCCCTGTCAGGCAAATCGGAATTTGTCAATCCGTAGGGGCCGGCGTCCTCGACGGCCCGGACGGATCAGAGAACGGCACGTTCGGGGCGTCGAGGACGCCGCCCCCTACGGAGGCAGCTCCACAAATCCCGATTTGCCGCTTTCTTTTCCATAGCTTTCCACAATGGGTGAAAAAAATACCCGACATCCTGATGGGATGTCGGGTAATTGGAGTCGGAATCAGCCGACGCGGACGCCGCAGATGAAGCGGGAGCTGTAGTATTCCGTGTCGATGCTGGTGATCACCACGCCAACCCGGGAGTTGGCGGCGTGGATGAACTGGCCGTTGCCGATGTAGATGCCGGAGTGTGTGGCGCGGCTGCTGGTGGTGTAGGTGCGCTCAAAAATCACAATGTCACCGGGCATCAGATTGCCGCGGCTGACCTGGGTGCCGGCGGAAAGCTGGGCGGTGCAGGTACGGCCTACGTTGCGGCCAAACTGCTTGTAGATGTAGTAAACCATGCCGGAGCAGTCGAAGCCGGAGGGGGAGGAGCCACCGTAGACGTAGCTGTATCCCTGGAACTGCATGGCGTAAGCGGCAACCTGCTCCCCCAGGCTGGAGGCCGTGGAGCTGGAGCTGGAGCTTGTGCCGGAGCTGGAACCGGAGCTGGCGCTGGAGCCGGAGGAGGAGCTGCCGGAGGAGCTGGAGCTTGTGGAGCTGCTGCTCTCGCGGTAGGTGTTGCCGGGGCTTCCGGCGTTGGCGTAGGGCTTCTCCAGCAGGGTCAGCAGGTCGGAGCGGACATAGCCGATCTGACCGTTGAAGGAGACCTTGTACCAGCCGGTGTTGAAGCCGATGATGAAGCAGGTCTCACCCTTGGGCGCCTGGGCCACGATGCCGGTTTCGGTGTCGGGACCCTGACGGACGTTGCTGGAGGAATCGAACATGGCGTAACCGAGCTTTACGTTCTTGCGCTCGTTGAACTCGATGTAGTCCTTGTACATGTAGCCGATGTTCAGGTTGAAGTTGACCAGATACCAGTCGCCAACCTCCCGAATGATGACAACGTTGTCTCCGCCGTAGGCGGTGGCCAGAATCTCGCTGTCGGTGGAGGCGGAAGCCCGCAGCCGCAGGGAGGAGGCGGTGACAACGCCGATGCCGGTCTTTAGCTCCGTCGCATGGGCGGGAAGCGCCATGCCTGCCAGCATGGACACAGTGAGAACCAGGATGATCAGTCTGGTGGCAATTCGTTTCATATGTACCCTCGCTTTCCGATTACTTGCCGGCTAAGGCTCTTTCAAGCCAGACACAGCCCAGGTCTAAAGCTGTATAGAAGCCGTCTTTCTCGCTTTTCCGAATGATCCGGTCCTTGGGCCGGACGGTCTGATCGGTGAGCTGAAGCTGCACCGAAACCTTGGTAGCCAGGCTCACGTCCTGAAAATCCTTGGATTCCAGGATCTGCATGATGACGATATATTTATCGGCCATGGAGCCGTAGTAAACCATGTTGTCCTTCCGCATCAAGGGATGACCCTTGTACGTCAGGCCGTTTTGTTCAGCCATGGAGCACCTCCTTGTGGAAATGTAACCAAATTGTAACTCATTGAGATGAGTTTGTCAACCCCTGATTCCAAAAATTCATCAAAATTTTGCGAAATTTTCGCCAAAATCAGGGGAAGCTGGTCCAAAAGACGTGATTGTGAGGGAATCGGAAAGCGGGGTACCTATGAAATTGTAACAACCCGGCAAGCTTTCAAAAGATTTGTATCAGGCCGGGCTTGAACAAAACGGGGAGCCTGCGCCGCAGGCTCCCCGCGTTGTCTGAATCAGGGGACCGGATCAGTCGAACAGATAGTGGCGCACCAACTCGGAGAGCAGCTCGTCCCGGTCCAGACGGCAAATCATCGCTCTGGCGTTGTTGTGGTTGGTGATGTAGGTGGGGTCCTCAGAGAGAAGGTAGCCCACAATCTGATTGATGGGATTGTAGCCCTTTTCGGTCAGGGAGGCGTAGACGGACGCAAGAATCCGCTTCATCTCCGCATGGTCCTCCGAGGGAACCCGGTATTTGATGGTATGGTCTTCCATAGGGCTTACCTCCTTTTATGCCTTTCTCTTATCATACCCCATTTTGGAGAATTTGTAAAGATGGGAAAAGAAATTATTTTTCTTTACGCACAAAGAATACGCCGAAGGTGTTGGGACCGCAGTGGGTGGAGATGGCGGAGGAGGCGGGATAGACGATGAGCTCCCTGCATCCGGTCCGCTCCCGGACGCGGCCCTTCAGCTCCTCCAGGAAGCTGAGATCCTGAAGGGTGTGATTGATGTAGACCAGATCCGTCTCATAGTCGGGGAGCTTGGCAAGCTGGTCGTCCAGGTATTCATAGACGCACTTGCGGTAGACGCCCCGGTACTTTTTGCCCACCCGCATCATGCCGCCGTCAAAGACAATCTCCGGGCGGAGCTTCAGGATGTTAGCCCCCAGGGCAGCCACAGCGGAGCAGCGGCCGCCCTTCCGAAGAAACTCCAGGGTTTCAATGATGAAGCTGCCCTCGACCCGCTCCCGGTAGGCCTCCATGAAGGAAGCAGCCTCGGCGGGGTCCTCCAAATCGGAGCGGAGTGCGGCGAGAATGGTGAGGGAGCTGCCTCCCGCTAAGTTTTTAGAGTCCACGACCCAGACGTTTCCCACTTCCTTTGCCGCCATGCAGGCGTTCTGGTAACAGGAGGAGAGAGCGGAGCTCTTGGCTACGTGGACAACGGGGCGGCCCTCGGCGGTGAGATTGCGGAACCACCTTTCGTAGTCGTCGGGGTTGGCGGCGCTGGTTTTGGCAAGCTGGCCGCTTTGACGCACATAGTCCAGCAGCTCCTTTTGGGTCAGCTCCGGCCAGTCCTCTACGGTGCGCTCCCCCAGAGTGACGTAGCTGGCAATGATCCGAATGTCATACTGGGCAATGAGCTCCGGCGGCATATCCAGGGTACTGTCAGCAGATAAGATATAAGGCTTCATGTTCCTCTCCTTAAAGTAGTAGGCAATAAGCAGTAAGTAATCAGTAACAAGTGAACGACAGGGAAACTTATTACTATTATTATTACTATTCCTTGTTCCTTGCTCTTTAGCGTCTGACGGCGCCCAGCTTTTCCTCCAGGGCCTTGAGCACCCGCTCCATGGCGGGCTCAATGTCCGCGTCGGTAAGGGTCCGATCCTCCGCCCGGAAGGTCAGGGAGAAGGCCACGCTCTTCATTCCGGGAAGAATGCCCACACCCCGGTAAATGTCAAAGAGCTTGATCTCCTTCAGCAGCTTTCCGGCGGCCTCGGTAATGCAGCCCTCCAGGGCGCCCACGGTGACGGCTTCGCCACAGACCACTGCCAGGTCCCGGCTGGTGGCGGGGAAGCGGGGCAGGGCCTTGAAGGTCTTCTCCGGGGCGAGAACCGTCATCAGCTTGGTGAAGTTCAGCTCCGCGCAGTAGACCTCGCAGTCCATGCCGTAATTCTGGGCGGCCAGGGGGTGAATCTGACCCAGGGTGCCAATGCGCTGATCTCCCACATAGAGGGCTGCGCAGCGGCCGGGATGATAGGAGGGATCGTCGCTCAGCGCCTCAAAGCGGAGGGCCTGGGTGTTCAACTGGGAGAGAATGCCCTCTACGGTACCCTTCAGGGTGTAGAAGCTCTCCCCGGGGCCATAGGCGCCCAGCATCAGCAGCTTGGGCTCCTCCGGCAGCTCCTGCCCCTCTCTGGGCAGATAGATCTTCGCCAGCTCGTAGAGCCGGGCGGCCTTGTTGTGGTAGGCGTAGTTCCGGGCCAGAATGTCCAGCATGGAGGGCAGGCCGGTGGTACGCATCACGGAGCTGTCCTCGCCCAGAGGGTTCAGAAGCTTGATCTGCTTGCGCCGGGGGTCGTCCTTGGGGACCCGGATCATATCCAGTCCGCTGGGGGAGACAAAGGAATAGGTGATAATTTCGCTGCAGCCCAGAGCCCGGGCGGCGGCCCCGGCCTTGTTCTCCAGCTTCTGGCTGTCGGAATAGCCGCCCCGGGTGGTGGCGCCCCGCATCAAAGTGGTGGGGATCTCGTTGTAGCCGTAGAAGCGGGCAACCTCCTCGGCAACGTCCGCCATCCGCCGCAGGTCCGGCCGCCAGGAGGGGACCTGGATCATGCCCTCCGCCACGGGAACCTGCTCCCGGCGGAGGTACTCGATCATATCCGCTTCGGAAATGTCCGTACCCAGCAGGGCGTTGATCTTCTCCGGCTCCAGGGGCAGGGTCACAGGCTCGGGAATGTAGTTGAGAATGTCGATGACGCCGTCCAGCACCTGACCGGCCTCCAGCAGCTCCACCAGCTCACAGGCCCGGTTCACCGCGGGGAGGGTCAGCATGGGGTCGATGTTCTTCTCGAACTTCCCGGAGGCCTCGGTACGCATGCCCAGGGCCAGGGCCGTTTTGCGGATGGAGGTGCCGTCGAAGTTGGCGGATTCAAAAACCACGTCCACGGTGTCTGCCGCGATCTCGGAGTTTTCCCCGCCCATGATGCCCGCCAGACCCACGGGCCGGGTCTCGTCGGCAATTACCAGCATATCGGGGCTCAGCTTCCGGACAGTTCCGTCCAGGGTGGTGAGCTCCTTGTCCGCACCGGCCCGGCGGACGATGATCTTGCCGCCGCCCACGTAGCGGTAGTCGAAGGCGTGCATGGGCTGGCCGTACTCCACCATGACGTAGTTGGTGATGTCCACGATGTTGTTGATGGGCCGGATCCCGGCGGCGCGGAGGCGCTGGCGCATCCACTTGGGGGAGGGGCCGATCTTCACGTTCCGCACCATGCGGGCGGTGTAGCGCAGGCAGAGATCCGGGTCCGGGGTCTCCACGTCCAGCAGCTCCGGCAGGCAGCCGGGGCCGCCGCCCTTCACCACAGGCTCGTGGAGCTTCAGCGGCACGTTGAAGGCCGCGGCGGTCTCCCGGGCCAGGCCGATGAGACTGTAGCAGTCGGGGCGATTGTTGGTGATCTCAAATTCCACCACCGCGTCGTCGTTGCCGATGACGGTGTTGATGTCCTGGCCCACCGTGACTCCCTCGTCGTTGAGAATCCAGATTCCGTCCTCGGCGGCGTCGGGATAATCGTTTTTGGTGAGCCCCAGCTCCTGAATGGAGCAGAGCATGCCATTGGAGGCCACGCCCCGGAGCTTGCCCTTGGTGATGTGGGTGCCTCCGGCCAGATAAGAGTTGTGCAGGGCCGCGGGCACCAGGTCGCCTTCATGGACGTTCTGGGCGCCAGTGACGATCTGCACGGGCTCCGCCTCTCCCACGTCGATCTGGCAGACCCACATATGGTCGGAATTCTCATGGCGGACAATGGAGAGTACCTTGCCCACCTTCACGTTTTTCAGCTCCTGGTCCAGACGGGTGGTGGTTTCCACCTTCTGCCCGGCGATGGTCATGGTTTCGGCGTATTCCCGGTCGGAGGCCTGAATGTCCACAAACTCGGAAAGCCATTTTCTGGAAAGGTTCATAATCAATAGCCTCCTTCCTTAAAACTGCCGCAGGAAGCGGACGTCGTTTTCAAAAATCAGCCGCAGATCGGAAAGCTGGAAGCGGCGCATGGCCATACGCTCCAGACCGATGCCGAAGGCGAAGCCGGAGTACACGTTGGGGTCAATGCCGCAGCCCTCCAGCACCTTGGGGTGTACCATGCCGGCGCCCAGCAGCTCGATCCAGCCCTCGCCCTTGCAGGTGGGACAGCCGGCGCCCCTGCACTTGAAGCACTGGACGTCCAGCTCACAGCTTGGCTCGGTGAAGGGGAAGTGATGGGGGCGGAAGCGGACCACGGAATCCTCGCCGTAGAGCCCCTTGACGAAGGTTTCCAGGGTGCCCTTCAGGTCGGACATGGTGATGCCCTTGTCGATGACCAGGCCCTCGATCTGGTGGAACATGGGGGAGTGGGTGGCGTCCACCTCATCCTTGCGGTAGACCCGGCCCGGGGCCAGGATGCGGATGGGGGGATGCTTGATGGCCTCCATGGCCCGGATCTGCATGGGGGAGGTCTGGGTCCGGAGCAGGACGGAGCTGTCTTCTTTAATATAGAAGGTGTCGGACCAGTCCCGGGCGGGGTGGCCCTCCTCGGTGTTGAGCTTGGTGAAATTATACTCCGCCAGCTCCACCTCGGGACCCTCCAGAATCTGAAAGCCCATGCCGATGGCGATCTCCTTGACCTCGTCCAGGGCAATGTTCATGGGGTGCTTGTGGCCCAGCTCCGGCAGGGCGCCGGGAACGGTGACGTCCAGGGCTTCCGCTGCCAGCTTCGCCTCCAGGGCGGCGGCGGCCAGCTCGGTCTTTCGGGCCTCCAGCCGTGCCTCAATGGCGGCCCGGACGGAGTTTGCCAACTGACCCATCACAGGCCGCTCCTCGGCGGAGAGCTTGCCCATGGTTTTCAGCACGGCAGTGAGCTCGCCCTTTTTGCCCAGCAGCTTTACCCGCAGGGCCTCCAGATCAGAGGACTCCTTGGCCTGCTCCAGGGCCTCAAAGGCCGAGGCTTTGATTTTTTCCAGTTGTTCCTTCATGATTATCTCTCCTTCAGCGGAAGATCACAGAGGCGCGGCGATGGGGATAAGAAAAACGCCCCTCGCCCCGAACCTGGGGACGAAAGACGCAGCTTCCGCGGTACCACCCGCATTCGCCGGCATGCCGGCGCACTCTCGGACCTTAACGGGGTCCCGGCGGCAGGCCCTACCCAGACCGGGCCTTGGCCCGCTCCTTCAAGCCCGCGGCTCCCGGCGGAAGGCCTGCGCCCCGCGGGAGGTGCTTCCAGCAGCCGCACCCTCTCTGGACCCGCTTTCGGGACACAGACAAGCCGATCCTCGCCTGTGCTTCCATATCTGTTCAAACGAACGCAAACACTATAGCACATCCGCCGGGATTATGCAAGCATTTTCTGAAAAGTATTTCCAAATCGCTCTGAAAAGTATTTCCAAATCGCTTAGATTGCAACTGTTCCACCCCGCCCTGCGCAGCGTTAGCAATGGCAGCCCCACAAATCCCGATCTGTCGGGGCGGGAAAGCGTGAAATACGAAGAACGCCGATCTGTCACATATTCCTTGCATTTTTATGTGGGATTTGATATGATAATCCCGAAAATACGCTTGGAGTCAGACCAAGGAAGCCGGGCAGGCTGGATTCGCGGGACTTCGGCGCCCTGCCCGGCGGACAAAACCGATTTACACGAGAGCGGACGGCGGCCCGCGGCCGCCCGGGAAAGGAGAAAACCCATGAAAACCAGAGAAAAAAACATTTTGATCGGAACCATCCTCATTGCTTTCGGCCTGTTTATGTTCTTTAAGAGCACCTCGGTCTATAGCTGGGGCTTTTGGCGTCTCGGTCCCATCTCCACAGGCGGCATTCTCATTGCCCTGCTGCTTCTGGATGTGATTCTGCTGGTGGCCACCTCCGCCAAGGTCTGCAAAATTTTGATTCCGGTGCTGGCCGGACTGCTGGTGCTGTCCATTATCCTGGGGACGCAGCTCCACTTCCACGGCACGGTGATTGATCTGCTTCTGATGCTGGTTCCCGCCGCCGTGGGCGCCGGACTGGTTCTGAAGGGAGCCTTTACCAAGAAGGAGAAAGAGGAGTAAGCCCCGTTTTTATCTTGACTTTCCCCGCCGAATGAGTACAATAGTAATGCGAAATTTCGGGGCGCTGCGCCCTGTGCCGACAATATCTGGAGGAATTACCATGGATAAACTGCTTGAAATTCTGAATGACATCAACCCCGACGTGGATTATGAAACCGAGGATCGGCTGATTGATGGGAAGGTGTACGACTCCTTCAGCATCATCACCCTGATTTCGGAAATCTCCGACGCCTTTGACATTGAGCTGGGGCCGGAGCACCTGATCCCCGAGAATTTCAACAGCGCCGCAGCCATGTGGAGGATGATCCAGGGGATTCTGGACGAGGAATAAGAAATCCATGAACATTCTGACAGTTTCCTTTCTGCTGTTCCTTTTGGGACTGCTCGTGCTGTACTTTCTGGTTCCGAAGCGCTTTCAGTGGTGGGTGCTGCTGGCCTTCAGCCTGGGCTTCTACGCCCTGGGGGGACTGCTGAACCTGCCCTGGATTCTGCTCACCGCTCTGTCCACCTGGGCCGCGGCCCGCTTTATGCAGCGCTCCGCCCGGGAGGAAAAGGACTTTCTTGCCGCCCGCAAGGGGGAGCTGAGCAAGGAGGAGCGAAGCGCCCGGAAGGCCCGGGGCAAAAGGACCCGGCGCCGGGCCATGGTGCTCTGCCTGGTGCTGAACGTCGGCATTCTGTGCGCCTTCAAGTACGTCCATTTCCTGCTGGCCCAGGCCAACGCGGTGGCGGGACTCTTCGGGGGGGAGATTCGGGACAGCATTCACTGGATCGTTCCCCTGGGCATTTCCTTCTACACCTTCCAGACCGTGGGCTATCTCTGCGACGTCTATTGGGGCAAGGCCGAGGCAGAACAGAACCCCCTGCGGCTGCTGCTCTTCACCTCCTTCTTCCCTCAGATAACCCAGGGACCCATCTCTGCCTGGAACCAGCTCTCCGGGGAGCTTTTCGCCCCCCACAGCCTGGACGCCGACGGCTTCCTTCTGGGCGCTCAGCGGATGCTCTGGGGCTTTTTCAAGAAAATGGTGGTGGCAAACCTCCTTGCGGGCTACGTGCAGGACGTGTTTGCCAACTACAGCGTCTACACCGGCCTGTCCGTCTTTCTGGGGGCGCTGTGCTACTCCGCCCAGATTTACGCGGATTTCTCCGGCTACATGGACATCATGTGCGGTCTGTGTCAGATTCTTGGGATTCGGCTGACGGAAAACTTTGAGCGGCCCTATTTCTCCAAGTCCATCGCGGAATACTGGCGGCGCTGGCACATCAGTCTGGGGGTCTGGTTCAAAAACTACGTCTATTACCCCATTGCCATGGCCAAGTGGAACCAGCGGCTGGGGAAGACGGCCAAGCGGCGGCTGGGGAAGGCCTTCGGCAGCTACCTGCCCGCCACGGTGGCTTTGGTGGTCACCTGGCTGGCCACGGGTCTGTGGCACGGTGCAAGCTGGGGCTACATCGCCTGGGGCGGTGTGAACGGCCTGTTCATTATCTTCTCCATGTGGATGGAGGGTCCCTACGACCGGTGGAAAAAGCGCCTGAAGATCCGGGAGGAGGCCTGGCTCTGGCGGGCCTTCCAGGTGGGGCGCACCTTCCTGCTGGTGACCTTCATCAAGGTTCTGCCTGAGGTGGGGAGCCTGAAGGACGGCCTGGGGCTCTGGAAGCAGATCTTCACCAACCACAGCCTGCCCCATTCCCTTGGGGAGCTGCTGCCCTTCGTTGGCACCTACCGGGAGCTGGGGGCGGTACTCCTGGGAATCGGTCTGATGCTGCTGGTGAGTCTGCTGCAGCGGAAGGGCTCTGTTCGGGGGCTGATGCGCCGCCGCCTGCCCTTCCTGGTTCGGATCGGAATTTTTGTGCTGCTTTTCTTCCTGATCCTTTACTTCGGCGTACCTGCGTCCGGCAATCTGGGAGGCTTCATGTATGCGGAATTTTAAGAAGATTCTCAAGAGCGTCGGGGCCTTTCTCCTGGCGGTGTGTCTGCTCAGCGCCTTTTTCATCGCCTGCTATCTGAAGGGTGAGAATTTCCATTACCAGGACGCCCGGGAGCGGGAAGCCTTGGCGGGTCAGGTGAATTTCCTGTCTGCGGGAGCCTCCTACACCCTCTTTGGCATTCGGCCCGATATCCTGGACGCCCGGATGGGCGTGAAGAGCTACAACTTGGCCGGGACGCTGTTGACCCTTCGGGGCCGGTACGTGCTGTTGGAGCAGGAGCTGGCCCGAAATCCGGTGGAAACCGTGGTGCTGGAGGTCTCCCCGGATACTCTGCTGCGGCAGCGGGAGGAGGAGGGACCCAAGGGAGATCTGCCCATGCTGGGCCGGATCGAGCGGGGTTCCGTCCGCTGGCGCTATTTCCGGGAGGCCTTTTCCCCGGCGGAGTGGCCGGAGGTCTACTACGACATGACCAGCAAGGGAATTGAATCCGCCCTCCGTCTGGTTACAGGAAGCTACCGGCAGGAAAACGACATTATGCGGGCAGGCTACTATGTGAACACCAAGCCCGACTGTGAGATCCCAGCGGCGGACGAGAGCGCCTTCCACATCCAAAGCCTTCCGGAACAGGTGGTGGAGGAAAACGTGGCCTGGCTGGAAAAGACGGTGGAGCTGTGTCAGAGCTGGGGCGCGGAGGTCTGGCTGATTACGGTCCCTCAGACAGAGTATTACAACAACGCCTACGTCAACCTGGACTATTATCAGCAATGGTTCACGGAATTTGCCGCCTCCCACAGCCTGCGGTATTACAACTTCAATCTGGCCAAGGACAAGCTGAGCCTGCTGCCGGATCAGGGCTGCTTCTATGACGACACCCACCTGAACACCCGGGGCGGGGAGGTCTTTACGGAGATGCTGGCGGAGGTGCTGGAAAACGACCGAAACGGAGTGGACAACAGCCAACGCTTCTACGGCTCATATGAAGAGCTGACCCAGATGACTGTGGAATGGAATTGATCAGCCAGGGCGGCGGCCGATGGCCGCCGCTGCGGGCCGGCGCGTTTGGAATACGGCGGACGGCAGATCAGTGACGGCCCAAATTTATGATTTGGCTGCCGGAACTTATGCAGAGCAGTGCCGTCCCTGCCGCGGAAACGGGAGCTTGCCCCGGGATAGGCGGCGGCCTGAGCTCAGGCCGCCCTGCGGTGTGGGCTGAACTGTTGCGAAAAAGAAAAAAGTTTTCAGAAACAGCAAAAAAGTCCTTGACATTTTCGGAAAATGTGCTATAATCATATTCGCTCCGCAGGGAGCGCATGAATCAGTTGGTGTTGATTGGCTTGAGGGTCCACCTGTTCCCATCCCGAACACAGAAGTTAAGCTCAAGTTCGTCGACGATAGTTGCCGGGTGACTGGCCGCAAAAATAGATAACGCCAACATTCATATTCCTCCTTAGCTCAGTCGGTAGAGCGACGGACTGTTAATCCGCAGGTCGTTGGTTCGAGTCCAACAGGGGGAGCCAAAACCCGTTGCTTCGGCAACGGGTTTTTTCTTGAATTCGTATCGGTATTCCACCGGATTTCCGGGAACGCCGGGAGGAGAAGGGAGCTGCAAATGGAAGAGAAAAACACAGAGGAAAGCGTCAGCCAACGGGAGCAGGACGTCCGGACGGAACGGGCCAGGAGGATTCGCGGCATTCTGCTGATCCTTTCGGTTCTGGCGGGAATCGGCCTGGGACTGCTGCTGGCCCGGAACAAGCCGGCCAGCAGCGGAGAAAAGCTGTTTCAGGCCGAGGGCTTTGAAATCACCCTGGCAGACCGTTTTTTGGAGACCGGGGACCGGGGAGAGTATGACCGGGCCTATCGCTCCAACCGGGAAAGCCTTCTGGTGTTGGAGCTTCCCTTTGCGGAGGAGCCGGGGCTGGAGGAGCTCTCGGTGGAGGACTACGCCGCAAAACTGACGGAAACCCATCCCGGGGCAGAGTTGAGCCGGACCCAGGAGGGAATTGTCTTCCTGGAATATGAGGAGGAGGGCGAATTTTGTTTGCTGTCCGTTTCCAGGGGCAGCGGCGCCTTCTGGCAGTTTCGCTTTAGCTGCAAGGCCGGAAACCGGGACAAATACCGGGAGGACTTTCTGAAATTTGCCGCCTCGGTGACAGTGCGGTAATCTGCGCCCAGAGCGCTTCCTTACGGCATGGCAAGCCCGAAGCCCATCCGGTCCCGGAGGAGGCTTCGGGCTTGTCCGCTTCGGCGCAAAAGGAAAAAAGCGCAATATTTGTTGTTGATTTTCGTCGGAACTTGCAGTAAGATAGAGCGAAGACCATGCGGGGTCCGCCGAAGGCGGCCTCGCCCAGCGAGGAAAGAGGAATGAAGCAAGGAAAATTTGAGGCTCCCCGGGGGAGCAAGCCGGGAATCACCCCGCAGAAACCCACAAAGAAACAGGAACCGGCGCCGGAAAAACAGGCGGCGAAGTCAAATAAACAGAAGCCGAAGCCCAGCGGGAAACGCAGACGCCGGGATTGGCTTCTGATTCTGCTGCCCCTTGTGGTGCTGGCTGTGGCCGCCGGGGCGGTGCTCATGGCTCTGCATCAGCAGAAATTGGAAAACGCCCACCCGGAGGGGATGACCAGGGAAGCGCTGCTGGAGCACTATGGAAGCCTGGCCCGGGAGCTGGAGCAGCGGGAAATGGTGCTGACCCTTCGGCCCAAGGAGCCGGACTCCCAGGAGCAGCCCGTGGTGCTGCAAATCTCCCCCGCCCAAAGCCGGGTCCGGGTGGACCTGACCGGCCTGGAGAGCGATCTGGAGGAGGGCGTGGGCAGGGTGAGCCGCCGTCTCTATGTTCTGGACCCCAAGGCCTATATCTCCCTGGACCGGAGCGCCCTGCGGGAGCTGGCGGAGCAGACCGCCCAGGAGCATGGGCAGGAGTTTATGGAGTCCTCTGTGGAGAAAAGCACCCAGAGCAGCGGCGAGGAGCAGGTGGAGCAATTGACCCTGAACATCGGCTGCCGGGGTCGGAACATCTCCGCCGAAGAAATCTACAACAGTCTGCTGGACGCCTATTATTCCGGCAACCTGGCCCCGGAGCTGGAATTTGAGACCAAGGCCCCGGAGAGCCTGGACCCCATGGAGATCTGGAGCCAGTACACCACGCCCCCTGTAAACGCGGTGATGAACGAGAGCAGCTTCGCCATCAGCCAGGAGATTCCCGGCTACGGCTTCACCCGCCAGGAGCTGGAGGAGCTTCTGGACCGGGCGGAGGAGGGAAAGGACTATGTGCTGCGCTTCCATACCCTCGACCCGGAGATCACCGCCGCGGACCTGGAGGCCTCCCTCTACGCCGACGTGCTGGGCGAGGCCCACACCCCCCATAGCTGGGTGGATGACCGGACGGTGAACCTGATGCTGGCCTGTGCCGCCATTGACGGCACGGTGCTGATGCCGGGACAGGTGTTCTCCTTCAACCAGGTTGTGGGGGAGCGCACAGAGGCCAAGGGTTACCGGGAGGCCACGGCCTATGTGGGAGGCGCCTCGGTTCCGGAAATCGGCGGCGGCGTCTGTCAGGTGGCCTCCTCCATCTATTACGCTGTGCTGCAGGCAGACCTGCGCACCGTGGAGCGTCACGCCCACACCTATCTGGTTACATACGTCCCGCAGGGCATGGACGCGGCGATTTATTGGGGAACCCTGGATTACAAGTTTGAAAACAACAGCCCCTACCCCATCAAGATTCAGGCGGGGGTCTCCGACGGGGATGTACACATCGTCCTGTGGGGAACCGAGTGGAAGGATTACCGGGTGAATCTGAGCTACGAGATTCTGGATGAAACCCCCTGGGAGACCAAGGAGCAGTATGTATATGACGGCTCCTACTCCAGCGGAGAGACCATCGTCACGCCTTATACCGGCTATCGGATCGCCACCTACCGAACGGTGGTGGACGCCCAGGGCAATACCGTGGAGACCACCAAAATCGCCACCAGCCACTATGAGAAGCGGGACAAGGTGATTGCCGTGATCCCGCCCCAGCCCCAACCCACGGAGCCGCCCCAGCCGGAGCCCACAGAGTCCGCCCCTGCCCCCGAGCCTGAGCCTGAGCCCCCGGAGGAGGAAGACCAGGGATAGAACCTGCCCCTGAGAAGAAAGGAAGCGGAAGGATGATCTACCTTGACAGCGCGGCCACCTCTCTGCACAAGCCCCCCGGGGTGGCGGAGGCGGTGGCGGCGGCGATAGGCTCCCTGGGAAATCCTGCCCGGGGGGCATATGACGCGGCCCTGGAGGCGGGGCGGAGGGTGTATCTGACCCGCAGAAAGCTGGCGGCCCTGTTTGGCTGTCCCAGGCCAGATCATGTGGTTTTTTGCGCCAATGCCACGGAAGCCCTGAACATTGCCCTCTACGGCCTGCTGGGGCCGGGAGAACGGGCTGTCACTACGGATTTGGAGCACAACTCGGTACTGCGGCCCCTTTATGATTTGCAGAGCCGGGGGATGGAGCTGGAGATTCTGCCTGCGGATCGCCAGGGACGGGTGGATTATCACAGGCTGGAGGAAATGATCAGCCCCGGGACCAGGGCGGTGGTGTGTACCCACGCCTCCAATCTCACGGGCAACACGCTGGACCTGCCCCGGATTGCCGCTCTGGCCCACAGTCAGGGGGCTCTGCTGGTGGTGGACGCCGCCCAGAGCGCCGGAGTTTTGCCTATCGACATGGAGGCTATGGGAATCGACCTGCTCTGCTTCACCGGCCACAAGGGTCTGATGGGGCCTCAGGGGACCGGAGGCCTCTGCATTCGCCCCGGCGTGGAGCTTCGCCCCTTTAAGCGGGGGGGCAGCGGGGTCCACTCCTATGATCCCGGGCAGCCCATGGAGTATCCCACCAGACTGGAGGCCGGGACCCTCAACGCCCACGGCATCGCCGGACTTTCCGCTGCTTTGGACTATATCATCGCGGCGGGGCAGGAGAGTCTCTACAGCCGGGAGCATGCCCGGATGCTGGAATTCTACCGGGGCATCCGGGACATAGACGGGGTGACGGTCTACGGAGACTTCAGCCAGCCCCTGCGGGCCGGGATTGTCAGCCTCAACATCGGGGAGCTGGACTCCGCTCAGGCGGCGGACCTGCTTGCCACGGAGTTTGACATTGGGGTACGGGCCGGCGCTCATTGCGCGCCCCGCATGCACCGAGCCCTGGGAACGGAGGAGCGGGGTGCTGTGCGATTCAGCTTTTCCCCCTTTACCACGCCCCAGGAGGTGGCCGCGGCCATCGAGGCGGTAAAAACGCTCGCAGCCTGCTGACGCAGGCCGCGAGCGTTTTTTGGATGAATCAGATTCTTCGGGACTCGCCCCGCTCCAGGCTGAGCAGGGCTTGCTTTTTATCCAGACCGCCGGCGTAGCCGGTGAGTCCTCCGGCCCCCACAACCCGGTGGCAGGGGACCAGAATGGAGATGGGGTTTCGGGCCACGGCCCCTCCCACAGCCCTGGGAGAGCTGCTCAGGGCGGCTGCAAGCTGTCCGTAGCTTCGGACTTCTCCCCGGGGAATCGCCAGCAGCGCGGTCCAGACCCGCTGCTGAAAGGGGGTGCCGCATAGACTGATGGGCGGTAAAGGACCGGGCTCCTCCCCCCGGAAATAACGCCCCAGCCAATCCGCCGCGGCCTCCAGCGCATGGGGATCTGAGGCAGAGCCGGGAAGGGGAAGGGCAGGGCCGGAGAGCCTGCCGAAGTGAGCCTGTCCCATAAACCACAGCCCCACCAGACGTCCGTCCCGGGCTTGCAGCAAAATGTCCCCCAAGGGAGAGGGGAGGAGGCGCTGCCGGTCCGTGCTCATAGACGCTGCCATCCCCCGGTCTTAACGCGCCGCGCCGAAATCGGCGGGCTTTTCCGCCAGACGGCCGAAGTGCCACAGAATCCCCTGGGCGATGCGGGCGCAGGCGTGGCCGTCGCCGTAGGGATTCACGGCGTGGGCCATGGCGTTGTAGGCCGCCTTGTCGTTCAGCAGCTCCTCCGCCAGCTCCAGAATCCTCTGCTTTTCCACTCCCGCCAGCTTCACGGTTCCGGCCTGGACGGCCTCGGGACGCTCTGTCTCCCGGCGCAGCACCAAAACGGGCTTGCCCAAGGCAGGGGCCTCCTCCTGCAGTCCGCCGGAGTCCGTCATGACGAAATCACAGCGGGCCATGAGATTGTGCATGTTCTCCACGTCGATGGGATCAATGAGATGAACCCGAGGCAGGTCCTTGAGAATGCCGAAGACGCATTCCCGCACCACGGGGCTGAGATGGACAGGATAGACCAGCTCCACCTCCGGGTGGGACAGGGCCAGCTCCCGAAGGGCCTCCATAATGTTCCGCATGGGCTCGCCGTAGTTTTCCCTGCGGTGGCAGGTGACGGCAATCACCCGGCGGCTCTGAAAGTCCAGAGCGTTGAGCTCCGGCACGGAGAAGACAAAATCCGGGCGGACGGTGGTTTGCATGGCGTCAATGACGGTGTTGCCGGTGATGAACTTGGACCCGGCCACGGCCTCCCGTTCCAGATTTCGCAGGTTGTTGATCGTGGGGCAGAAGTGGAGGGCGGCAATGTCTCCCACCAGGGTCCGATTCATCTCCTCCGGGAAGGGGGAGTACTTGTCCCAGGTCCGAAGCCCGGCCTCCACATGACCCACGGGGACCTTGTGATAGAAGGCAGCCAGAGCTCCGGCAAAGGTGGTGGAGGTATCTCCGTGGACCAGAATCAAATCAGGCTGGGCGGACTCGATGACCTCCTCCATGCCCAGAATGGTCCGGCTGGTGATGGAGGAGAGGGTTTGCCGGACCTGCATGATGTTCAGATCATAGTCGGCCTTCAGTTGAAAAATCTCCATCACGGAATCCAGCATTTCCCGGTGCTGGCCGGTGAGGCAGCAGAGGCTTTCAAATTCCGGGCGGCTGGCCAGATGCTTCACCAGGGGGGCCATTTTAATGGCCTCCGGGCGGGTTCCGAATACGGACAGGACTTTAATCTTGCTGTTCATGTTGTTCCTCCGGTTCAGGTTCCTTCGGAGCCGGGGTTGAGGCGGACTCCGCGGGGGGATCAGGGCACTGCTGGGGGGGCGTGCCGTGCTTTACATGGTGCCAGAATTTGGCCCGGGGCATGCCGCCCATGATGATCCGCATGCCGATGGCCCCCACCACCAGAATGGCCCCCAGCATAATGAGGGTTCGCATGGCCCCCGAGACCGTCAGCAGCACGGCGGCCAGGCCCAGAATACCGGTGAGCACATAGGCAATGGCCACAGATTGCTTCTGACTGAAGCCCATGTCAATGAGCCGGTGGTGGAAGTGGCCCCGGTCCGCCTCCATGGGGCTGCGTCCGCTAGCCACCCGGCGGATTACCGCAAAGCAGATGTCAAAAATGGGCAGGCCCAGCAGCAGGAAGGGGACAATGAAGGAAATGGCGGTGTAGGCTTTGAATAGCCCCTGGATGGAGACCGTGGCCAGCATAAAGCCCAGGAAGGTGGAGCCGGTGTCTCCCATAAAGATTTTTGCGGGGTTGAAGTTGTAGGGGACAAAGCCCAAGCAGGCGCCGGTCAGGGCGGCCATGATAATGGCCACCCGAGCATCGGAGACCAGCAGGGCAATTACCAGCAGATTGATGGAGGAGATGCAGCTCACGCCGCAGGCCAGCCCGTCCAGACCGTCGATGAAGTTCACGGCATTGGTAATTGCCACGATCCACACGATGGTGATGGGGTAGGCAAAGACTCCGAAATCCCAGTAGGAGTAGTAGCTGCTGCCAAAGGGATTGGTGATCCGGTCAATCCGCAGATCCCCGTAGAACACCACAATGGCCGCCGCCGCCAACTGGACCACCAGCTTCAGCTTGGCCCCCAGGGCGTACTTGTCGTCAAAGACCCCCAGAATCACAATGACAATGGCGCCCAGCAGGATGGACTGCAGCCCCCGGTCCAGTTCCCGGCAGAAGACCAGAACGGAGAGCAGGAAGCCGATGAAAATCGCGAGTCCGCCCATTCTGGGAATGGGGACGGTGTGCATCCGGCGATTGTCCTTGGGAATGTCCATAGCCCCCACCTTCATGGCCAGATGCTTCACCAGGGGGGTAATCAGGAAGGAGAGAATGCCCGCCGTCAGCAGGGCGGCTCCCACCCGAAGCAGAAAGTTTACGTCTAAAATCATGGTTCTCTATTCCTCAGTTGTGCGCTTAGTTGGGCTTTGCCGCGAAGCCCACCTTTTTGTAGACCTTGCGAAGAGTCTTGTTGGCAATGTAGGAGGCCTTCTCCGCGCCGTTCTTGCAGACGCTTTCCAGATAGGCCTTGTCCTTCATGAGCCGGGCGGCCTCCTCCCGGATGGGACTCAGGGTGGAGACCACAGCCTCTCCCACGGCGGCCTTGAAGTCTCCGTAGCCTCTGCCGTCGAACTCCTTTTCAATTTCCGGGAAGCTCTTTCCGGTGCAGGCGGCATAGATGGTCATGAGGTTGGAGATTCCCTTTTTGTTCTCGGGATCATAGCGGACGCAGGCGTCGCAGTCGGTAATGGCCCGCTTGAACTGCCGCATAATCACCTCCGGGGGGTCCATCAGAGTGACCCGTCCGGGATCGTCGTTCTCGGACTTGGACATTTTTGCCTCGGGGTTTGCCAGGCTCATGATCCGGGCGCCCACCTTGGGGATGTAGGGCTCCGGGAGCTTGAAGGTGTCGCCGTAGAGGTGGTTGAAGCGCACGGCGATGTCCCGGGTCAGCTCCACATGCTGCTTCTGATCCTCTCCCACGGGAACGTAGTCCGGCTGATAGAGCAGAATATCCGCCGCCATCAGGGCGGGGTAGGTGAACAGGCCGCCGTTGATGTTGTCGGCGTTCTTGGCGCTTTTATCCTTGAACTGGGTCATGCGGGAGAGCTCTCCGAACATGGCGTAGCAGTTCAGCACCCAGCCCAGCTCGGCGTGCTGGTGTACATGGCTCTGGATGAAGAGGGTGTTTTGCTCCGGGTCCAGGCCGCAGGCGATGTACTGGGCAAGCTGCTCCATGGTGCGGCGGCGCAGATCGGCGGGGTTCTGGCGGACGGTGATGGCGTGCAGGTCCGCCATAAAGTAGTAGCAGTCAAATTCCTCCGCCCGGTCCTTCCAGTTGCGAATGGCCCCCAGATAGCTGCCCAGGGTCAGATCTCCGCTGGGCTTGATGCCGGAGAGCATGACTTTTTTCCCTTCCATAGAGTATCACCTCGAATGATGGAATATTTTACATATTATACCACAGACTCCTGGAAATATCAAGGTTTTTCCAAACGATCCGCTTCCGTAATGGGTCGAATCACCCGGCAGGGGTTTCCGGCGGCCAGAACCCCGGCGGGGATGCTCCGGGTCACGACGCTGCCCGCGCCGATGACGGAGCCCCGGCCAACGGTGACGCCCCCCAGAATCTTCACGTCCGAGGCAATCCAGCAGTCGTTTTCAATGACGATGGGCGCGCCGTATTCCAGATCATAGAGACTGCCGTCGGGCCGGGTCCGCAGATTTCGCTCCTCCGGCAGCAAAGGGTGCAGGGGGGTCAGCAGGGAGACGTTGGGACCGAACATCACGTTATCCCCAATGGTGACGGGGCAGGTGTCCAGCACTGTGAAGTTGAAGTTGGCATAGCAGCGGGCTCCGAAGTGGGTAAAGACCCCGTAATCAATGTAGATCGGCCCGGCCAGAAAGGTATCCGGCCCAAGATCGGGAAACAGCTCCTTCAGAATCTCCTCCCGCCGGGGCTCCGTCTCCGCCAGCAGATTGTATTCCTGCCAGAGTCTGTGGGCCCGGAGCCGAAGCTCGGAGAGAGTCTTGTCCGAGGGGTCGTAGAGCAGTCCCCCCAGCATTTTTTCCTGTTCCGTCATAAACAGACCTCCTTCCTTTTTTCAGGCCCACTATACCACAGCCCCACCCGGGACGCAAGCCCGGATTTGAACACAGACGGCTTTTTCTGTGTATAATGAAAGGAAAGGAGCGTGATGGACGTGACGGAATTCTGTTTTCTCGGGGCCAATACCCCCGAGGGCTTCCGTTCGGAGTACGGGACTCTGCAAAGCGATCCCAGAATCCGGCGGCTGCTGATTTTGAAGGGAGGCTCCGGCTGCGGAAAATCCACCCTGATGAAAACCCTGGCGGCCCGTGCTGAGGAGTACGGCTGGGGGGTGGAGCGGATTCTCTGCTCCTCGGACCCGGATTCCCTGGACGGCGCGGTGATTCCGGAGCTGGGGCTGGCTCTGGTGGACGGGACGGCGCCTCATGTGGTGGAGCCGAAGCTCTGCGGCTGCGGAGCCAATTACTTAAACCTGGGCAGATACTACCGGGAGTCGGAGCTGCGCCCCCTGATCCCCGCCATACAGGCGGCCAAGGCCGCCAACGCCGCTTGCTACGGCCCCGCCTACGGCTGTCTCCGGGCCGCCGCCGCCCTGCTGCGGGCCAGGCGGCAGCTTCTGGGCCGGGAGCGGATTCAGGCGGTGACAGAGGAAGCCCTGGGCCAGCTTTCGGAAAGAAGGCTGGCCCAGGGCAAAGGGCAGGGAAGGGAGCGCCGAATCTATTTGAGCGGAGTGACCCCCAAGGGCCTGCTGTCCCTGGACCCCGGGGAGGGGCGGATCTGGGCCATTCAGGACAGTCACGGCGTCGGCGGCGAGCTGCTGATGCGGCTGGCCAGGGCGCGGCGGCAGGCGGGGGAGGACGTGGTGCTGGCCATGGACCCCCTGGAGCCGGAGGCTGTGCAGGGGGTCCTGCTTCCCGACAGCGGGCAGGGCTGGCTCCGGGTCCACCCGGCCTTCCCCGGTTCCGGCCAGGCCATGCTGCGTCTGGACCTGGACGCCGCCCTGGAGACGGGACTGTCAGACGCTCTGCTGGAGGGCATGGAGGAGCTGAAGACCCTGGAGCGGCGGCTGCTGGACCGGGCGGTGAGCTGGCTGCGTCAGGCCAAAGCCCAGCATGATCTTATAGAGGAACTGTACCGCCCCGCGGTGGACTTCGCCGGCGTCACCCGGGAGGCGGAGCTGCTCTGCCGGGAGCTGTTTACCGAGAGCTGAGTCCGGGCAGGCTTGTCAATTCCGGCTGGCGTAGTCCGCCGCGATGTCCTGGGACCAGTCCGCCTTCATGGGAGCGTTGGCCCGGATGCTCCCCACGGCCTTGCCGACACATTCGTAGAGAACCCGGGTGCCTTTCCGGTCAGCGCGGTAGTTCACCGCCCGATCCGCCTGAATGCCAAAGCTTCCGGCGGTCCGGATGGCGTCGATGTTGGCGCCGATGAATAGAAATTCCCAGCCCGCCGCCTCCTGCTTTTCCTCAATCATCCGGCGGAGCTCCCGGAGGCTGTATTTGTGGCTGGCGTTTTCCATGCCGTCGGTGGTGATGACGAAAACCGTGTGGGCGGGAAGGTCCTCAGGCCGGGCGTACCTGTGGACGGTTCCAATGTGGCAAATGGCGTCTCCCACGGCGTCCAGCAGGGCGGTGCAGCCTCCCACCTGGTAGTCCTCCGCCGTCATGGGGCGCAGCTCCTCCAGCCGCACCCGGTCGTGGATGAGCTGGGACTGGTTGTCAAACAGCACCGTGGAGACCAAGCAGAGCCCATCCTGCTTTTTCTGCTTTTCCAGCATGGCGTTGAAGCCCCCGATGGTGTCGCTCTCCAGCCCGGCCATGGAGCCGCTGCGATCCAGAATAAAGACCAGCTCCGTGATGTTGTTCTCAGACTTGTTGATTTCCTTTTTCATGGTAAACCCTCCGTTTGTTATAATGTGCGCGTCCTTGCGGTTCTTACGCTGACATTCTAACAAACGGAGGGCCGTCCTTGGTCGCCTGCCAGGCGACATTTTTGATTTTTTGAGGGAAAACGCAGGCCAGAGACCTCCCAAGCCCCACCCCGCCCGCAGGGGACGGGGGTTACGGATTCTTCGCTCCGCTCAGAATGACAAAAACGATACGCTTCCGCCGTAGGGGCGCACAGTGTGCGCCCGCTCCGCCCGCGCCTCCGCCCCGCACGAAATGAAATAAACGGGAAAGGACGGGGGTTACGGATTCTTCGCTGCGCTCAGAATGACAGAAACGGTACGTTCCCGCCCGTAGGGACGGCACTTTGCCGTCCGCCGCGTCCCGTCCGCTTCGCCCGTAGGGGACGGGGATTACGGATTCTTCGCTGCGCTCAGAATGACAAAAACGATACGCTTCCGCCGTAGGGGCGCACAGTGTGCGCCCGCTCCGCCCGCGCCTCCGCCCCGCACGAAATGAAATAAACGGGAAAGGACGGGGGTTACGGATTCTTCGCTGCGCTCAGAATGACAAAAACGATACGCTTCCGCCGTAGGGGCGCACAGTGTGCGCCCGCTCCGCCCGCGCCTCTGCCCCGCACGAAATGAAATAAACGGGAAAGACCGAATCCGGCCTTTCCCGTTCTTGCTGTGTTCGATTCCTGTGTTTGCTGCGCGCGATTCCTTTGTTTGCTGTGGGCGTTTATTTGTTTTTCTCCAGGGCCGCGTAGAGGAAGGTGACCACCTGGGCGCGGGTGCATACCATGTCGGGGCTGAAGCGTCCCGCGCCGGTGCCGCCGGTGATGCCCTTTTCAACGGCCCAGAGCACCGCCTTGCGGTAGTAGGCGTCCTCCGCTACGTCCGTGAAGGGATTGGTCTGGGTTTCCGGCTCGGGCTTTCCCGCCGCCGCCCAGAGGAAGGTCACCACCTGCGCCCGGCTGCAATTGGTCCCCACGCCGAAGTACCCGTTCCCTGTGCCGGAGCTGATTCCCCGCTCCGAGGCCCAGAGCACCGGGGTGTAGAACCAGTCCCCCGGCTTCACGTCCCGGAAGGGACTGGACTGCCCGCTGGGGCTTTCTCTGCCGTAGGCCGCCCAGAGGAAGGTGGCCACCTGCTCCCGGGTACACTCCAGGTTGGGAGAGAAGATCCCTTCTCCCGTCCCGGCGGTGATGCCTTTTCCCACCGCCCAGGCCACAGGGATCTCATACCACTGCCCCTCCGTTACATCCGAGAAGGCATTCGTGGGGTAGAAGGTATAGCCATAAACCTTGGCATAGTTCTCTGCATAGCGACAATATACGGTATAACCCCATTCATGATACACTTCCCGATCTGCGTTTTCCTTTTCGGGGCTGTGCCTGCCGTAAACCACCGTAGATTCAGGAACTCCCAAAGAATCAGACGTCGGCTTCAGGTCTTCAGCGGAGGAATCATTGTACGTTCTCTGTTCCTCCACCAGACAATCCGGGTTTCTTACGATTACGGTGCTCAATGCGGTACAGTCTTGATAGGCATTGTAGCCAAGAACGGCAAGAGAGCGTGGCATGGTTACAGACTGCAGTCCGGTGCAGCCGCGGAATGCGGCGTTGCCGATGCTGGTCAGCCCCTCCGGGAAGCTGAGGGACGTCAGCCCGGTGCAGCCTTGGAATGCGTACCAGCTGATGTTGGTCAGCCCCTCCGGGAAGCTGAGGGACGTCAGTCCGGTGCAGCCGCGGAATGCGGCGTTGCCGATGCTGGTCAGCCCCTCCGGGAAGCTGAGGGACGTCAGCCCTTTGCAGCCGTAGAATGCCCAGTTGCCGATGCTGGTCAGCCCCTCCGGGAAATCGACTGTGCTGACAGCCGTGCAGTACGAATACCAAGGCGCAAGGGCGCTGTAAGAAGAATAGTTTTTCATCTCTCCGGCTCCGGTGATGGTCAGCAGGCCGGTTTCCGTGTTCAGTGTCCAAAGCAGATTGTCACCATTTGCGCCGCATTCACCGGAAAGCTCAAAGCCGCCCAGCGAGACAAAGCTGTAGCCGTATTGCTCCGCGTAGGTTTGGGCAGTGGATTCTGCATACCCATAGATGGTGGTAGTCCCCGGAACACCGAGGGTGTTGCTATTTGCGTAGATGGAGCAGCCAAAGCTCTTTATCTCTACGACTGTCAAATTGTTGCAGCCGTAGAATGCGGAGCTGCCGATGCTGGACAGCCCCTCCGGGAAGCTGAGGGACGTCAGTCCGGTGCAGCCGTAGAATGCGGAGTCGCCGATGCTGGTCAGCCCCTCCGGGAAGCTGAGGGACGTCAGACCGGTACAGCCGCAGAATGCATAGTTGCCTATGCTGGTCAGCCCCTCCGGGAAGCTGAGGGACGTCAGGCCAGTGCAGTCGCGGAATGCGGAGATGCCGATGCTGGTCAGCCCCTCCGGGAAGCTGAGGGACGTCAGGCCGGTGCAGCTACGGAATGCGGAGTCGCTGATGCTGGTCAGCCCCTCCGGGAAGCTGAGGGACGTCAGCCCGGTGCAGCCGGAGAATGCATCGCTGCGGATGCTGGTCAGTCTCTCCGGGAAGCTGAGGGACGTCAGCCCAGTGCAGCCTTGGAATGCGGAGTCGCCTATGTAGGTCAGTCCCTCCGGGAAGCTGAGGGACGTCAGACCGGTACAGCCGTAGAATGCGCCGTTGAAGATGATGGTCAGTCCCTCCGGGAAGCTGAGGGTTGTCAGGCCGGTGCAGCCGGAGAATGCGGAGCCGCCTATGTAGGTTAGTCCCTCCGGGAAGCTGAGGGACGTCAGGCCGGTGCAGCCGTAGAATGCGGAGTCGCCGATGTCGGTCAGCCCCTCCGGGAAACTGAGGGTTGTCAGGCCGGTGCAGCCTTGGAATGCGTACCAGCCGATGCTGGTCAGCCCCTCCGGGAAGCTGAGGGACGTCAGGCCAGTGCAGCCTTGGAATGCGTACCAGCCGATGCTGGTCAGTCCCTCCGGAAAGCTGAGGGACGTCAGTCCGGTGCAGCCTTGGAATGCGTAATCGCCGATGCTGGTCAGCCCCTCCGGGAAGCTGAGGGACGTCAGCCCGGTGCAGCCGCGGAATGCGGATCTGCCGATGCCGGTCAGCCCATCCGGCAGGGAAAGGGCTGTGATCTGCTGGCAGTACGATTGCCATGGAGCAGAGGATTGATAATAGTCTTCCATTCTGCCGCTGCCCTCAATGGCGAGAAGGCCGGTTTCGGGGTTGAAGCTCCAGGTGAGATTGTCGCCGCAGGCGCCGGAGTAGACGGGATCATCCTCGGCACGGGCGAGGGGGCTGACCCGGGGGAGGACGGTGCAGAGCAGGGCCAGGACCAGAAGGAGGGACAGGACCCGTCTTGCGGAGGGAAGGATGGCTTTTGTGATGCTTTCTTTCATTTCCCAGGACTCCTTTCAATGATGATGTCCATGCGCGATTCGGGAAACAAAAAGCGCATGGCCGCAAGGGACCATGCGCGAAAAACGCGGGCTCCCATTGCTGCCACACAACTCTCCATGCAAACCACAAGCACGAGAAACAGAGCCTGCGTTTTTGCCGTGAAGCAAAAACACTCAGACTTGTGGTTTATAAAACATGTTGTGCGGCAGAATGATTGTATCACAGGATTTGGGAAAAATGCAAGGGAATTCGGGGGAATGAGAAAAAATAGTACGCCGACTGGCGGGGAAATGGCGGCCATGCGACACGAAGCAATTCCCTTTAGGGGGCCGCCCGTGGCAGTCGTGCGCCGCGGGCGGCCAATGACCGTCCCTACAGGCGGGAACGTATCGATTTTGTCATTCTGAGCGAAGCGAAGAATCCGTAATCCCCGTCCTTTCCCGTTAATTTCATTTCGTGCGGGGCGGAGGTGCGGGCGGAACGGGCGCACACTGTGCGCCCCTACGGCGGAAGCGTATCGTTTTTGTCATTCTGAGCGAAGCGAAGAATCCGTATTCCCCCGTCCTTTCACGTTTATTTCATTTCGTGCGGGGCGGAGCGGGCGCACACTGTGCGCCCCTACGGCGGGAACGTATCGTTTTTGTCATTCTGAGCGAAGCGAAGCATCCGTATTCCCCCGTCCCCTACGGACAGGCGCCTAAGAGCGCTTGGTCGAAGGCGAAAAGGGCCTCGTTGATTTCAAAAATATTGTAATTCCCCTGGGCGATGAAGTATTCGATGATTACATCGAACTTGCTGCTGTGGGACAGGGCGAAGCCCGCCTTCATCAGCAGCTCCCGGGTCTCCTCCAGGGGCAGCTCCAGGGCGATGGCAAAGGCCAGCGCCGTGGGCTTGGAGGGACGGTAGTGGGGATCGGAGCGAATCTTGGAGAAGAGCTTCCGGTCTACGTTGGCCCGCCGATAGCATTCCGCGTCCTTCATGCCCTTTTCGTCGATTTTCCGCAGCAGCATTTGGGAGAAGCTCTCGTCCAGGCAGCGCAGGCGCTGCTCCAGGGACAGAGGCGATTCCTGCGCATAGGGGACGGCCCCAAAGGTCTCGGCGTCCAGGGCGCTTTCCCGGAGGGAAACAGGAGTTCCCCCCTCGGGGCGCTCCGGGGTTTTCGAGGCCTTGGGCCTTTTTTTGAAGAGCCCGCGGGGGGAGGACTTCGCCGCCGGAGGGCCATTGGCCGAGCCCGAGGCGGGGGCGGACAGAGAGGCGGCGCCGGGGCAGGCGCCCCATGGAGGCAGGCGGCGGTCCAGATAGGCCCTGAGCCGGGCAAATCTCGGTCCCGGCGGGGGGAGAACGCCCTCCCGGGGTACCGTCAGAATCAGATTCATATCCTGGGCTTCCAGGAAGGGCTCCAGGGCCTGCAAGGCCCGGTGGACGGACTCCTCCTGCCCCTCTGGCAGAGGGAACAGGGGAAGAATGATAGCATCCCGGCAGGATTCCGCGGCCTGGGTCAGAGCGGCGCTGTAGTAGGCTGCGGCGCTGTCCGCCGGAAGACCGGGGTCCAGGGGCCGACAGCCCGGCTCCCGCAAAATCAACAGGGGCATGCAGGTTCCTCCTTCCGTACTGGGGCGGACACAGAATCAGCGGAGAATTTTCGACGGCTTCAGATAGCGCTCCTGCTCGGAGAACACGCAGCCGCAGTATTTTTGAATGTAGAAGCCCAGCTCCCTGGCCCGCTCCTGGCCCTGCCGGAACAGGGGGCGGAAGTCCCGGTATTGAAAGCGGACGTGGTATTCATCGGCGGCCCGCTCCGCCACCTCCTTCAGCAGCGCATGGTTCTGATAGGGGGAGATAAAAAGGCTGGAGCTGAAGCTGTCGAAGCCGTTTTCGGCGGCGTATTCTGCCGCGGCGAAGAGCCGCATCTCGTAGCACTTGACGCAGCGTCCTTCGATGTCCTCCGCTACCGCCCGGACAAAGGGGCGCAGGCCGTAGTCGTCCTGCTCCACCAGGGGCAGGGCAATGGAGGCGGCGTATTCCCGCAGGCAGTTCCGGCGGGCGCGGTACTCCGTAAAGGGATGAATGTTGGGGTTGTACCAGTAGGCTGTCAGTTCCTGCCCGTCCTGGCGAAGGGTGTCGATGCACATGTTGGCACAGGGGGCGCAGCAGACATGCAGCAGGGTTTTCATAAAGCAAGCACCTCGTTTCCGCGATTTATTGTATCGCAGAAACGAGGTGCTGTCAACCAAAGATGCGTTTATCGGATCTTTTTCAGAATGTGGCTGAGCTCCACCCCCAGCAGGGTGGCGGCCAGGGCCTTCACCAGGTCAAAGCCCACAAAGGGCAGCACGCAGACCCCCAGAGCTTCCCGGAAGCTCCGGCCGGTGAGGAGGGAAAACTGTACCGTGCCGCAGAGATAACACAGAGCCACGGCCAGCACGCAGCCCAGAAGGGACAGCGCGTATTCTTCCCAGCGCTTTTCCACAGGGATATGACGGAAGAACCGGATCACCGGCACCATCAGCAGATAGGACCAGATATACCCGCCCGTGGGACCGGGAATGGCGGTAAGGCCGGTGTTGCCCCCGGAGAACAGGGGCAGAAACAGACCAATCAGCAGATACACCAGCACGGAGATCTGGGCGGTGGCCCAGTCCAGGGTCACGGCGCAGAGCATCACGGCGAAAATCTGCATGGCAAAGGGAATCGGCCCTCCCAGGGGAATGACGATGGGGGACAGGACGCAGAGAATGGCCGCGAAAATGGCGCAGGTGGTCATTCGCAGCAGCTTTTTGTGGTTCAAAGTGAGTCGCTTCCTTTCTGGCTTTCCTCTGGGGTATTCTACACCCAGGAAGAGGAAATGTCAACCAGAAAAACACAGAAAAAGTTGACAATTATTCAGGAAGCGGGCAGGGCAGGCTTGCGTTATTCAGATTCCCGATCCAGACGGCTTCGCAGCTCCGCCGGGCTGAGCTGCCGCGCCCGGGCAATCCGGGCCAGATCCTCATATTCGTATTTGCTTCGCTCCACGCCCCAGCCTGAGGCCAGCTTCCGGCGCAGGGGACCGTATTCCGTCTCCAGGGTCTCGGAGCGCCGATCCAGAATGCTGCGCTCCATGGCGCAGGCCCGAACCCCCAGGGTGCTGGTGCAGCGGAACAGCAGAGCGGTCATGGCCGCCTGCTCCTCTGGTTTACATAACACACAAAGCATTACCCCGGGACGGCCCTTTTTCATGCCAATGGGGCAGGTCCAGACATCCAGCGCTCCCGCATCCAGCAGGGTCTGGGTGGCAAAGGCCAGATCCTCCCCGCTCATGTCGTCCAGGTTGCAGCGCAGCTCCAGAACCCGGTCCCGGGAATCCTCGGTGTCTGCCAGCATAGCCCGGAGACAGTTGGCGGCGGGGAAGTCCTTCTTGCCCATGCCGCAGCCCACGGCATAGGTCCGCATGGGGGGCATGGGTCCAAAGCTTGTGACAAAATGCCGCAGCAGCGCCGCCCCTGTGGGGGTACAGAGCTCTCCCCGGATGGTGCCGCCGTAGATGGGAATCCCCTTCAGAAGCTCTGCCGTGGCCGGGGCGGGGACGGGCATGATCCCATGGGCGCAGCGGACCTGGCCGCAGCCCACATGGACCGGGGAGGCCAGCACCTGCTCCGGGGCCAGCTCCCGCATCAGCAGACAAACCGCCGTCACATCCGCCACGGCGTCCAGACTCCCCACCTCATGAAAGTGAATCTCCTCCACCGGAAGGCCGTGAACCCTGCTTTCCGCCTCCGCAATCAGCCCATAAACCGCCAGCACGTCCTTCTGTACCGCCTCCGGCAGCTTCATGTGCTCCCGCACCAGATGCTCGACGCCGTGCAGGTCGTTGTGGTGATGATGGGAATGCCCGGAATGGTGCTCATGCTCGTGTGAATGCTCATGTTCATGGGTATGTTCATGGGTATGTTCATGCTGGTGCTCTTGGGTATGTTCATGCCGGGGGGACGCTCCGTGGAGCTGGCTGTGGTCCTCCGCTGGGGAGGAGGCCTCTGAACCCGGCTCCTCCTCCACTCCGTTCACTGTCACCCGCATATGAGTTCCCTTAATTCCGCACTTCACCGAGGGCTCCGCCCGATATTCCACCCCGGGGATTCCTAGGGCGTTGAGCTTTTCCGTAAAACCCGCGGGATCGGGCAGCAGCTCCAGCAGCGCCGCTGTCATCATATCCCCCGCTGCTCCCATGGAGCAGTCCAGATAGAGCGTTTTCATTTGCTTCCTCCCATATGATTGATCCGGTTGGCCAGAAAGCCCGCCCCAAAGCCGTTGTCGATGTTCACCACGCTGACCCCGCTGGCGCAGGAGTTCAGCATGGACAGCAGGGCGGAGACGCCGCCGAAGGCTGCCCCGTAGCCCACGCTGGTGGGGACGGCGATGACGGGACAGTCCGCCAGCCCGCCGATGACGCTGGCCAGGGCGCCCTCCATCCCGGCAATGGCGATGATGACGGAGGCTCCCATGATCTCGTCCAGATGGGAGAGCATGCGGTGAAGCCCCGCCACCCCCACGTCATAGAGACGGACCACCCGGCTGCCGAGAAACTCCGCTGTCAGAGCGGCCTCCTCCGCCACGGGTACGTCGCTGGTGCCTCCGGTGGCCACCACCACGGCGCCGAGCCCATCCGGGGCCGGAGGCTGGCCCAGGATGCCCACCCGGGCCAGAGCCTCATAGCGCAGGGGGAACTCCCGGGCCAGGGCTTCGGCCTTGTCCGGCTCCAGCCGGGTAATCAAAATCCGCTCCTGGCCGTTTTCCAGCATGGTTTTCAGAATCCCAGCGATCTGGGCCGGGGTTTTCCCCGCGCCGTAGATCACCTCTGCCGCCCCCTGCCGCAGCCTCCGGTGGAGATCCACCTTGGCGTAGCCGATGTCCGCGAAGGGGGCCTTTTTCAGTGCCAGCAGGGCCTCGTCCACGGAGACCGTACCCTTCTGAACCTGCTCCAGCAGCAGTCTGATTTCAGTGTTCATGGGGCTATCCTCCTGTTCGGATTGTCTTTCGCTTACTATATCACGGAATGAGACCTTTTGTAAAGAAAAATCCCTCAGGGAAGCAGCTCCAGCTTGGTTGTCAAAATCCGCAGCACGCTTTCGTCAATGCGCTCTTGGCTGAGGGTTCCGTTTTGCACCGCCTCCAAAACCGCGTTATAGGCCTCCTCCAGGTGCTCCGGGACCAGAAGCAGGTCGTTTCCCGCCTGAATGGCCTTTACCGCCGCCTCCCCGGGGCTGAAGCGCTCTGTGATGGCGCCCATGCTCAGCGCGTCGGTGATCAGCAGACCCTGATAGTTCAGCTCGGGACCCCGGAGCAGACCGATGAGGGTGGGGGAGAGAGAGGCGGGAAGACCGTCGCCGCCTTCAATGGTGATATGGCCGGTCATAATCATGGGAATGTCCCGGGCCGCGGCGTCCAGGAAGGGCTTCAGCTCCTGGCTGGTTTTCAGGCTTTCCAGATCCATGTGGAGCAGGGCAAAGCCCAGATGGGAGTCCTCGGCGGTGCCGCCGTGGCCGGGGAAGTGCTTATAGCAGGGAAGCACCCCCTGCTCCTGCAAGCCCTGGGCCAGGGCGCCGGCCATGGCAATCACCCGATCCGGGTCAGAGCCGAAGGAGCGCCGCTGCACCACCCGGTTGTCCGGGTTGGTCAGCACGTCGGCGCAGGGAGCAAAGTCGAGATTGAAGCCCAGCTCCCGGAGATAACGGCCTATGGTCCGCCCGGTTTCCAGGGCGAGGGCCGTGTCCCCGCTGTCCCCGATCCGGGCCATATCCGCAATGGGCTGCTGGCCGAAGGCGGGGTTCCCGCTGATCCGGGCCACGGTGCCGCCCTCCTCGTCCACGCTGAGGAAAATCGGCAGACCCAGGCGGTCCAGGCTGATTTGCTGCATTCCGGAAAGCAGAGCTTTCACCTGCTCAGGGCTTTGCAGGTTCTGGCCCATATAGATGACGCCCCCCACGGGAATGCGGTCAAAAGCGTTTCTGGTGGTCTCCCGGGCCACCGTCACCGCTCCCTGGACGCCGGTGAGGGCCTCCGGGGTGACGAGAAAGAGCTGCGCCGTCCGTTCCTCCGGGCTCATCCGGGCCAGCAGCTCCTCCGGGCTCAGCTCCGGCTGGGAGGGGCTTGTCTCCGGCACGGGGGCCGTCTCCGGGACGGACTCTGTGGGAAGGGAGGAGGGAGCCTCCGTTTCCGGGATGGTGGGAACAGTCATGAGCTCCTGGGTGCTGGCAACAGCCTCTGTGCTGGTCAGGGCGGGCAGCTCAGTGCTGAGGCCGGGGCTCGTCCAGCTTTCCGAAGATGCGGCCTGTCCGCCGCCGCAGCCCGCGGCAAGACCCAAAATCGCCAGACAGCACAAGAGCCGCAGGGCTTTTCCGCGTATCATAATCATCACCTCTGAGGATATTATAACCCGCCCCCGCCGGAATTGCAAGCCCTTCCGACCGGCAATGAAAGCGGCCCGGCCGGAGGGCCGGGCCTTGGGCTTATTGAACCGCGCCGGGATAGAAGGCCTGGGTGGGGAAGTCCACCTGAGCGAAAAGATCGCAGGGCTCGTCGGGGGTTCCGGGATCGTCGGAGCAGCTTCGATCCGGCATGGCAAAGGCCAGGGCGGGGATCAGAAGCTGCGTATCCCGTTCCATCCGCACCGTGGAGAACTGCCCCAGGGTGACGTAGAGCTGCCGCCCGCCCCGCAGCACCGGCTCCTCCGGGAAGAGGGAGCGGACCGCTTGGGGAATCTCCGGGACCACGCCTCCGCCCTCGCTGCTCTCCCCCACCCGGGAGGAGAGAACCATGGGGTCCACGGCCTCCACCACGCAGTCCGGGGTGTGGGTCTGATAAAGGGCGTCAGGCAGCAGCTCGTTGTCCGTGCTGGAGAAGACCTTGGTCTGGGTCTGACCGCCGAAGAGCACCACCCGCTTGGTGAATACCGCCAGGCCCTCCAGAGGAGCAGGGCGGGTGACTCCGGACATTGCCTCTCCGCAGATCCTGTAGAAGAAGCTGAGGTCCGCCGTAAAATGTCCCGGGTTGTAGGCAATGGGCGCCACGTCTATGTAGACGTGCAGCAGCTCCGCGCTCCTGGCCCGGGCGTTGACGGCTCCCTCCAGGGCTGTCTGGGAGGCGCCGGTGAGATAGACCCGCAGATCCTCGATGCAGTCCTTGTCGATGCAGGCGTCCTCAATCCGGCTGGTATGGACACGAACGGCCTCCCGGGACTCCGGCGCGGCCCGCCCGGAAGTATTGGTTTGATCTGGCATTGTAATCCCTCCTTGCAAGCTGAAAGCGGTTTGCTTTCTGTATATGTTATGCGACTGAATTACACTTTGTTCGTGAGGCGGGCGGCGGACTACTGGCGTCTGTCCTGCTCGCAGGGACAAGCATTGCTTGCCCGCCCGCAGGGGACGGGGAACGGATTCACCCATGAAGGGCGCAATGCTTCGCTGCGCTCAGAATGACAAAAACGGGACGCTTCCGCCGTAGGGGGCGGCGTCCTCGACGCCCCGCGCGTTCGATGCGGCACCGCCTGTAGGGACGGCTCTCAGCCGTCCGCCGTTTCCCGCCTGCGCCCGCCCGCAGCGGCCGCCGCCGTACCCCGCCCGGGAAATTGAGAATTGAAAATGGAAAATGGAAAATTGCGGTGTTTTCAAATTGCCATTTGAAAACATTGAAAAATGGGGGACGGGGGTACGGATTCTTCGCTGCGCTCAGAATGACCGAATCGGGACGTTTTCGCCGTAGGGGGCGGCGTCCTCGACGCCCTGCGCGTTCGATGCGGCACCGCCTGTAGGGACGGCTCTGCTTTGCATAAGTTCCGGCAGCCAAATCAGAGATTTGGGCCGTCACTTATCAGCCGTCCGCCGTTTCCCGCCTGCCCCCGCCCACAGGGGACGGGGGTACGGATTCTTCGCTGCGCTCAGAATGACAGGATCGGGACGTTTCCGCCGTAACCCGCCGTAGGGGGCGGCGTCCTCGACGCCCCGCACGTTCGATGCGGCGCCCGCCTGTAGGGACGGCTCTGCTTTGCATAAGTTCCGGCAGCCAAATCAGAGATTTGGGCCGTCACTTATCAGCCGTCCGCCGTTTCCCGCCTGCCCCCGCCCACAGGGGACGGGGGTACGGATTCTTCGCTGCGCTCAGAATGACAGGATCGGGACGTTTCCGCCGTAACCCGCCGTAGGGGGCGGCGTCCTCGACGCCCCGAACGTTCGATGCGGCACCGCCTGTAGGGACGGCTCTCAGCCGTCCGCCGTTTCCCGCCTGCCCCCGCCCACAGGGGACGGGGGTACGGATTCTTCGCTGCGCTCAGAATGACAGGATCGGGACGTCTCCGCCGTACCCCGCCGTAGGGGGCGGCGTCCTCGACGCCCCGCGCGTTCGATGCGGCGCCGCCTGTAGGGACGGCACTCTGCCGTCCGCGTTCCCTGCCGATGCCCGCCTGTAGGGACGGCTCTGCTTTGCATAAGTTCCGGCAGCCAAATCAGAGATTTGGGCCGTCACTTATCAGCCGTCCGCCGCCCGGGGGAGGGAACGTCCTCACCGAAAAAAACGGAGAACTTGTGAGGATTATGATTGTAATTTCCCGAAGAATGCGTTACAATAACAAAAACCACAGCAGGGGAGGTTACAGCATGATCAGCCGCCTGAATACCCTGGGGCTCAACGGCATCGAGGGCTACAAGATCTCCGTGGAATGCTTCATCTCCAACGGATTGCCGAATTTCGAGATTGTGGGCCTGCCAGACGCCTCGGTGAAGGAGGCCCGGGAGCGGGTTCGGGCTGCGGTGAAGACCTCGGGCTTCAAGTTTCCGCCCTCCCGGATTACCGTCAACCTGGCCCCGGCCAACACCAAAAAGAGCGGTACGGTCTACGATCTGCCCATCCTGTTGGGAATCCTGGGGGCCTTCGGGCAGCTCAGCCTCCCGGACGACAGCCACGCCTTTCTGGGGGAGCTGAGCCTGGAGGGGAAGCTCCGGCCTGTCCCCGGGGTCCTGCCTATGGCCATTGCCGCGGCGAAATGCGGAGTCAAAACCCTCTACGTTCCCATCCAGAACGCTCCGGAGGCCACTCTGGCGGAGGGGATCACCGTGATCCCGGTTTTTTCCGTCTCCCAGCTCATCGCCCATCTCCGGGGCGGCCCCCGGATTGAGCCCCAGCCTGTCTGGGTCCAGGGGGAAAGCCCTCATCACGCACCGGATTTCAAGGACGTCATGGGCCAGGAGAACGCCAAGCGCGCCCTGGAGATTGCCGCCGCCGGGGGCCATAATGTGCTGATGGTGGGGCCTCCCGGCTCCGGAAAATCCATGCTGGCCAAGCGCCTGCCCTCCATTTTGCCTGACATGACCCGCTCCGAATCCCTGGAAGTAACCCAGATTCACTCCATCCTGGGGCTGGTGGACCCGGAGCGGCCCCTGGTGACGGTCCGGCCCTTCCGCAGTCCCCACCATACGGTGACGCCACCCGGATTGGTGGGGGGCGGCTCTATCCCAAGACCCGGGGAAATCTCCCTGGCCCATCGGGGCGTCCTGTTTCTGGACGAGCTGCCGGAGTTCCGCAAGGAGACCATGGAGGTCATGCGCCAGCCCCTGGAGGATGGGATGGTTACCATCACCCGGGCCACCGCCACGGAAACCTATCCCTGCCAGTTTATGCTGGTGTGCGCCATGAACCCCTGCCGCTGCGGCTGGCACGGGGACCCCTCGGGACGCTGTACCTGCTCCGAGCGCTCCGTGCAGGATTACGTCAGCCGAATCTCCGGCCCCCTGCTGGACCGGATCGACATCATCATCGAGGTCCCCGCCGTCAGCTTCGGGGAGCTGGTGGAGCGGAAGGAGGGGGAGCCCTCCGCCGCCATCAAGCAGCGGGTGGACAGAGCCCGGGCCATTCAGCACCGGCGCTTTGCCGGGACGGCCACCAACTCCAACGCCCGCATGAGCCCGGAGCAGCTTCACCGGATCTGCGTCCTGGACGACGAATGCGCCGCTCTCATGGAGGAGGCCTTCGATACCATGGGCCTCACCGCCCGAAGCTATGACCGCATCCTGAAGGTGGCCCGCACCATCGCGGACCTGGAGGGCGCCGAGGAGATCAGCGTGGCTCATATCGCGGAGGCAATCCAGTACCGCACCTATAAAATCGGGCGGCAATAAAGCCTTTCTCTAAACTCTGAACCAAGGAGAATGATATGAACGAAATCTTTTTACTGAAACTCGGTGAAATCGTCCTGAAGGGCGCCAACAAGAAGATGTTTGAAAACCGCCTGCGGGCCAACGTTGCCAGAAGAATGCGCCCCTTCGGGGACTTCAAGGTCTCCATTTTGCAGTCCACCGTCTACGTGGAGCCGGAAAACGAGCTCTGCGACCTGGACGGAGCCTGGGAGGCCTGCCATACCATCTTCGGCGCCGTGTCCCTCTGCCGCTCCCGCCCCTGCGAGAAGAACGAGGACGCCATTTTTGAGGCGGTCTGCAACTACCTGGGGGACGACCTGGCTGCCGCCAAGTCCTTCAAGGTGGAGTCCAAGCGCTCCGACAAGCGCTTCCCCCTGAACTCCATCCAGCTCTCCCAGGCCATCGGCGGGCGGCTGGCGGAGGCCTATCCCGAGGTGGCGGTGGACGTCCACCACCCGGACTACATCGTGTACGTGGAGGTCCGGGACTTCGCCGCCTACGTCCACGGTCCCGCGGAGCCCGGAGCCGGCGGCCTTCCCACCGGCGTGGGTGGCCGGGGGGCTGTGCTGCTCTCCGGGGGCATCGACTCCCCTGTGGCGGGCTATATGATTGCCAAGCGTGGGGTGGAGCTGGAGGCCATTCACTTCTTCTCCTATCCCTATACCTCGGAGCTGGCCAAGGACAAGGTGCTGGAGCTGGCCCGGCGCATGGCCCGCTACTGCGGCCGCATGACCGTGGACGTGGTGGGCTTCACCGAGATCCAGGAGGCCATCCGGGACAACTGCCCCGAGGAATACTTCACCATCATCATGCGTAGATTTATGATGCGGATTGCGGAGCGCATCGCCAGGGACCACGGCTGCGAGTGCCTGATCACCGGGGAGAATCTGGGGCAGGTGGCCTCCCAGACCATGCAGGCCATGGCCGTCACCCACGCCGTGGTGGATATGCCCGTGTTCCATCCCCTGATCGGCATGGACAAGGAGGAAATTGTCACCGTCGCCCGGCGCATCGACACCCTGGAGACCTCCATTTTGCCCTATGAGGACTGCTGCACCGTCTTCACTCCCAAGCACCCGAAGACCAAGCCCAAGCTGGCGGAGGCGGAGAAGATCGAGCAGAAGCTGGACGTGGAGAATCTGATTGCCCGCGCCATTGAGAACACCGAATTGGTCAAAATCCGTTATCAGGGATGAATGTAGGGACAAGCATTGCTTGTCCGCCCTGCTGACAATTAACAATTGAAGCTTGAGAATCAAAAATTGATGATTTTCAATTTCGTTTTTCAATTCTCAATTACCGAAAGGAGAGGGTTCTATGCTTCCCCATAAAATCACCCAGGTTGAGGTCCTGGTCCAGCGGCTGAAGGACCTGAAAAAAACAGTCGCCACCGCGGAGTCCTGCACCGGAGGGCTTTTGGGCAAGTCCATCACCGACGTTTCCGGCAGCTCCGCCGTCTATCCGGGGGGCGTCATCTCCTACTGCAACCGGATCAAGCATGAAATCCTCGGCGTGGATCAAGCCGATCTGGACAGCCTGGGGCCGGTTTCCGAGCCTGTGGCCCGACAGATGGCCCAGGGAGTCCGCCGGGTCATCGGGACGGACTACGGCGTGGGCATCACCGGCATTGCCGGACCCAATTCCGACGAAACGGGACGCCCGGTGGGGCTGGTCTATATCGCCGCCTCCGACGGGGAAAAAACCCTGGTCCGGGAGTATCGCTTCGATGGAGACCGGGGCGCGGTGCGCGCCCAGGCCGCCGAGGCCGCCGCGGATCTGGTGCTGACTTTGATATAATAGATAGAACGCACAAAAATTGCTTGCAATTTTTGTGCGTTCTGCTAAACAGGAAGGGGGACCCCCATGAAACGCGACTGGCTCCTGCGCCTTCTGACGCTGATCTGGCTGGCTGTGCTGTTCCGAATTACCGTGTTCCGCTCCGGCTGCTTCTCCCATGGGCTCTGCTCCGGGCGAGTGGAGCTGCATGCCTTTGCCTACTATCTCAAGCTGGTCCGGGTGGAGAACTGGCGCTATTTCAGCTATCTTTTTGTGGGAAATCTGCTCTGGTTTGCCCCGGCGGGGCTTCTTGTGGGCCTTCGGAGAGGGAAGCTCTGGCAGGCGGCTCTGGCGGGCCTGGGGCTGTCCCTGCTGGTGGAGAGCCTGCAATTCCTTCTGGGCTCCGGGGTCTCGGAGCTGGACGATCTGATTCTGAATACCCTGGGCGCTGCGCTGGGCTTCGGCGCGGCCGCGCTGCTGCTTCGTCTGCGCCGCAAGGATTAAATCGGGATTTGTGGAGCTGCCTCCGTAGGGGGCGGCGTCCTCGACGCCCCGA
>CAMOSU010000001.1 GCA_946625125.1 uncultured Clostridia bacterium | reverse complement strand
CTGCCGTGATCCCCCGGGTCAGCGGTGACGGTGTAGGTAGTGGGAGCGGTCTGCGGTACCAGCTTATAGAGGGTAAACGGGTCGGCGGAATAGGTGCTTGTTACAAAGGTAAAATAACCATAGGTTCCGTAGCTTGTACCGCTATCCTCAAAATACAGATACTTATTGCCGCTGGGGGTAGAGCTGCGGTAGTTGTAAAGGTATCTGTTTGTACTGTCGTACCTCCAGTTCATGCCACCATCCATCAGCGCTACGTAGAGCGTACTATTGTAATTGTAATAATAGCTGCCCAAATATGTGTCACTTGCAGAGTTGTACAGGGAGTAATAGGAGCCGGTGGTATTGGCAGCCGTCCACTGATAGGAAGCTATGTCAGAGGAGAAGGTATAATAGCCGTCACTGCCGAGGGTCCTTGTGACTCGGGTGGGCAGAATCATACCGTAGTCGCTGTCGTACTCATTGGTGGTCACAACATAGACGTAATTGTTATTCGTATTGGTATACCCAATGATGTACACACCGCCGTCCTCAAAGGATGTGACGATTTCGTACTTATCGGTAGTCGCGGTGACGGGGTTGACGGGGGCTACGGACTGGACGGGAGCGGGCTGAGCGTAGGGGGAGACGGGGCGCTCCTGGGTTTCCTTCGGCGCAGCCTCCACCGCGGTGATCTCTTCCATTTCCAGCTCAGCGGCCATTCCGTCAAAGGCCCCCAGGGAGGCCGCCTGGGTCACAGGCACCGCAGCCGCGGCGACATTGGCGGCGGGGTACTGAGACTTCTCGGGAAGGAGCTGCTCCGCGGGCTCGGTGACTGCGGCTGTTCCACTGCCGGGGTTGGCGGTCTGGTAGGTTACGGTATGGCTGGCGTTGGAGCCGTCCAGCTCGGTGGCGTAGTAGATGGTGCCGCCGATGTTGACGGTTTCCTGACGCCAGAACCAGAGGTTCGAGGAGTTGCTGGAAGAAATTCTGAAATACTTGCTGCTGGTATTGAAGTTCAGATACGGGTAGTTTTCGTCAGCACTGTTGGAAGCCGTGTCCGTTCCGTTGCCGTCATTGGACAGCGTCCACAGACAGTAGTTGGCATTGTAAGTGCTTCGGCTGTAGAGATATTCGTTGTAGGAGGCCAGGTAGGTTCCGGTGGAGACGTTTTTCAGCGTGTATTTGCCGTTGACTTCCGCGGCAGTCCAGACATAAGCGTTCGGGACGTTGTAAAGCGCGCTCAAATCTCCATCGTAGCTGGCGCCGACTGTACTGTACACCGCGGCGCCGCCTGCGGAGGAGGACTCATAATTGGTATTGCCGGAGAGTCCCTTCAGGAAGTACAGGCCGCTGACACTGTTGCTGGTCAGATAAGTAATGACCCAATTGCCGGTCCAGTCGGTGATTCCGTCATAGGACTTATAGGCCGTGGTGGGAGTACCGCCTTCGGAGTAGGTAAAGGCCGCGTAGAGCGTTACGTTCCCGGAGGGCGTGTAGTCGCCGGAGAGCAGGGCGCTCTCCTCCGGCTCAGCGGTGGTGGGGCCATAGGAGGTCTCGCTCCAGCCCAGGAAGGTATAGCCGTCGATGGAGGCGAAAGGCAGGGTTACGGAGCCGCCCGCAGCCACGGAGGCCGTGCTGTTCACCGCGCCGTTGACCATATAAGTGACGGTGTACTGGGCCATGGTGTTGACGGTCAGAGTGCAGTCCTCGGCGGGGGTGACGGTGAAGGTATTGCCCTCCTGGGTTACAGTCCCGTTCCCGGTCAGGGTGTAGGCGGGATCGGCCAGGGTGTAGCCGCTGGCGGGGGTGAAGGTGACGGTGGCGGAGCCGCCGTGAGTCACCGGGGAGCCGCTGACGGAAACTGTGCCGTGGGAAGCGGTATCCACCTGGGCGTTGACGGTATAGGTCTTGGGAGCGAAGTTAACCGTAAGGGTGCAGTTGCTGCTGGGAGTGACGGTGAAGTCGCTGCCGTTCTGGCTCACTGTGGCGGTGCCTTCTGTGACGGTGCAGGCGGGGCTGGCGTAGGTATAGCCCTCGGCGGGAGCCGCGGTGAAGGTCACGGAGTCACCGTTGCTGACGGAGGCGGAGCCCGGAGTCACGCTGCCGTAAGCATTGTTGTTGGAGACAGCGGTCACGGTATAGTTGGCGTCCGTCGTGGTGGAATAGTAGGTGGTGCGAGTATTGACGGTGGTTTCCTTCCAGAACTGGGTCCTGTTTCCGGTGTAGCTGGAGTTCACAACAAAATAGTAACTCGAGCCCTTTACCAGATAAGGATACGAGGAGCTGGCGCTGTTACTGACCACCATGCAATTGTTACTGCTGTCATAATCCAGGCTCCAGACACAGTAGGAGGCGCTGTAGCTGCCGCGGCTGTAAAGCGAGTTGTTGTAGCTGCCCAGGTAGGTGGAGGCAGCCACATTCTGCAGGGAGTAGCCGCCTGTTCGCGCAGCGGCGGTAAAGACGTAATCGTTGCTCACATCGCGCAGGTAGGTCTTGCCGTCCTGGGTGAAGCGGGTCATGCCGGTGGAGGCATAGGCAACCGCGCCGGCACTTGTGCTTTCATAGTTGGTATTGCCGGACAAGCCCTTCACCGCGTAAAGACTGGTGGTGGTCAGGTAGGTGATCACATATTTGCCTGTCCAGTCGTCCGGGGCAGCGGTCAGCAGCTCATAGGCCGTGACAGGGGCGGAGCGTTCAAAGGAGTAGAGGGCATAGAAGGTGGTGTCGGCGGTGATGGCGCCGGAGACAGCGCCGGCAGCCAGGACGCCGCTCTGCTCCTGGGTGGTGGCGGGAACCGCCGCTTTCACCCAGCCCAGGAAGCTACAGCCGCTGGGGGTGGGGGCGGAGTCGGGAAGGGTAACAGTGTCGTTCTTCACCACGGTTTCCCTATCCAACTCACTGCCGTTGGCCATATAGATCACGGTATAGCTCTGGGAGGGAGCGAAGCTCAGGGTCACGGTGCAGTCGGCGGTGACGTTGGACACCGTTACGATGTCACCCACAAAGCTGATCTCAGCCGCGTCGGAGGGAGCCACAGTGACGTTGGAAAGCATGTAGTCCTCGTCAGGAGCCGCGGTAAAGCTGGTTCCCTGGGTCTCCACCACCGTGGCGCTGTCGGGAGACACGCTGCCATGGCCGCCGCTGACAGTGGCGGTAACGGTGTAGGTGGTCTGGACAGGATCGGTGTAGCTGTCCACGTAGCTGTAGCCGCAGACGGTACAGGTATGGGTGGTATAGCCCTGGGAAGTGGTGGTGGGAGGCGTTTCCACATGCTCGAAGCTGCAGTCGGTGGTGATTCTTGTGCCGCAGCGGGAGCAGGTCTTGGAGTGGGTGCCGTCGTTGTTGGAGATATAATCGCTGAACTGGTGCTGATTGCTGTCGCCGGGAATCAGCACGGCGCTGTAGCTGGTCTCAGTGTTGGCGTTGGCGTCGGAGAAGTACTTGCCGCAGGCGGCGCAGTACCAGTACTCGCTGTTGCCGTCCATACAGGTTGCGGTGGCGGAGCTGGCGGGATAATGCTCCAGGCTGTGCTGGTGCTCCGTGACAGCGTTCTGGATTGTAGACATTTCGGCGTCGTCCGCGGAGAGGCGGAAGCCCTGGCCGGGATAGATCAGCTTTGCGGGATCCAGGGTTTCTCCATCCTCAAGGACATAGGGCTCGCCGTTCTGCCCCAGGATTTGCCAGTAGAGGAACTGATAGTCCTCGGGTGCGTCCGGGGTAGAGGCGGAGCGGGCAATGACCCAGGCGTCCGCGGTGTAGGCCAGAGGATCCGTCCAGTCGATGGGCTGCTGCTCCAGCTCCGTGAACTTGCCGGTCTCGTCCTGGTTCTCCACGGCGTGATAATCCACATGGATGCCGTTGGCGCCGGGGAAGCGGCGTCTCCACTTGGCATAGAGCTCCAGCTTGCCTGTGACCCAGAAGCGATGCTCGGCGGCGTCCTTGTTGAAGCCCGTGCCGTTTCTGCCCCAGACCACGCCGTCGGTGGCGGTGTAGGGTCCCGTGTCGGTGACGTCCGTCTGGTCATAGTCCACAACGGTTTCGTCGGTGAGGCGGGTCTCGAAGTTGTAGAGCTGGGTGCAGGCCGCGTCGGTGTACCAGCCGATGAGCTCCCATTCGGGATCTTCACGGCTGTCACGAATGACGATTTCATTGCCGCCCTCGACCATATCCATGTAGTCCACCTTCATGTTGGTCTTGACGCCGTTGGGCCATACCACATTCGCGGCGGGAAGCGCGGCGGGAATGTTGGGATGGACAAAGACCCGGTATTCCTTCTGGACGAACTTGGCGTAGAGAGTCAGGCCGTTCAGAGGCATGGTGGTCGTGCTGGTAAAGGTATAGGGCTGAGTGCAGGTGGGGTCGATGTACCAGTTGTCGAAGACAAACTCGTCGGAATGGATGTCGGGCGTGGGGTCGGTATAGTAATTCGCGTAGGAGCTGATGTTCTTTTCGTAATAGATCGCCCCGGTACGCTTCAGCAGACCGGTAACGGGTCCGGAGATGCGCTCTCCCTTGTCGTTGTAGTAGCCGCCCACCATGTACTGGATGCGGTACTTGTTGCGGGAGTAGCGGAACTCGATGCCGCCTTCCGTGGCATTCCACCGCCAGTTTTCGTATCGGTCATTGCCGTCGTAGTCCAGATAAGTGCCGTAATCAAGCCAGTCGGTCCATCCGTTTGTAGGGGTATGGGTTTCCGGATTCACCAGCGTGTAGACAGGATCATCACCGGAGGTGTCTTCACTGATCTCGGTCGCGGTCTGATAGCTGGTAACGCCGGAAGGCAGAGCAACACGGAACTGATAAACGGAGAAGCCCTGGAAGGATCTGAATGTCATACCGTTGCCAACTATGGTCGGTATTGGATATTCTGCGGTACTCGGCCAGTTGCCATCTTCATCCATCAGGAAATGATAAACCTTGGTATCGAAATTTTCACTGTAGCCGTAGAAATCGGTATGATTATTATTTGTGGGATTCTCGTTTTGGCTAAAAGAAAATGTGTCCAGGATACTGATGAAACTAGTTCCCCCAATCGCAGTATACCACCGGTAATCCGTGGGCCAGGTGTAACCGGCATACTTCAGACGCTGTCCGTACAAGCCTGTATAAGTATCACGTTCCGTCCAATCGCCAATGTAGTACCAATAATAGTTTGTATAACTACCATAAGTGTAATACTTATACCTTACATCACCGTAGCGATAATAGGTCGTGTTGATCTTATATGCCCAATAGTACTCACCAGTGGTACTGTGCTGACGCCAAATAAGCTCATACCAAGTTCCGTCAACGATACCGCATTGAGTAGATGTTGTGCTGTAGGAATCAGTTGTGGGAATGTAAATAGCTTGGTAAGAAGAGCTATAATACCGAATCGGACAGTAACCATACGTGTTGTGCTTGATATAGTAAATTGTAGAACTCGAGTTGAGGAGAGAGGAGCTGTTCGTCCCCGTGTACGCGATGTATGGCTTGGTGTAGAATGTGATTTCAATTAGCTCGCGGTCCCAGTACAGGTTGATGACGGTGTTGCCAGCAATGTTGACCGTAGAGGAGTTGGCTACGACGCCGCCGCCGATGCTCACGTCGCCGCTGCCGCTCTTGGCGGTCTGGGTATTGTTGTACTTAAAGCCATAGAAGCTATACCAGCTTCCATTTCCGTCGGGTTGGGTGTTGATCTGGTTTTCGTGGGTATCCCCATCGGAATCTGTATAAGAATGGGTAGTCTTATAGTAGCTCAGATCCAGTGAGGAGACCGCGGTGCCGGGGGCGACGCCTTGACTGTCGGGAACCGTGTAGGAAAAGGCGTAGTCATAGGTCTTCTGGGCGTCGGTGTAGGTCTTCAGATCCTCCACGCTCTGCCTCCAGACAATGACCGTATAGCCAACCTTGGTCTTGGCAGTCCAGTGGGCGTAGACGGTGGTGTCGGCCTCGATGGTCTGGTTGAAGTTGAACTTGGTGGTATAGCTCTGGTCCGTGTACCAGCCGTCGAAGTTATAGCCGGGCAGGGTGGGATTGTTGGGCCGGTCGGAGGAGCTGACGGCGCCGTCCACGCAGAATACGGGAGGCGAATAGCTGGCTCCGCTGTGATTGTTGTCGGGGTTCTCGTTGAAGGACAGCCAGTAGCCCTTCTGGACCTGGGCACGGAAGACCGTGGTCTGCTCAGTCAGATTGGCGGACTCGCCGTTGGCATAGACCGTGGGATCGCCGTCGTCCTTCTGCCAGCCGATGAAGCGGTAGCCGCCCACATAGGGCGTATACACGTAGTTGGGGGTGTAGCTGGCGGTGCTTTCCTTGGTGAAGATCACATTGGTATCGAAGGTGGTCTCACCGTTTTCGTCCACCAGGGTGGTGACGAAATAGTTGTAGATCATGGGATAGACGTGTACGGTGGTGTCGGAATCGGAGATCACAAAGCTGGGATCCTCCAGCAGCGCCCTGATGTCCTCCCGGACTTTGTCCATGGTGTGCCTTCCGTCCACATCCTCGGTGGTATAACGGGGCTCGTTGGCGCCGCCGTTGAAGCTCTGGGTGTCCAGATACCAGCCGCAGAAGATCTCCTTTCCGGTGGCCGTGGGAGTCTCGCCGTCGGGAATGATGCTGGCAAGTCTGTTCACATCCTGCCGGGTCACAAGGATTTCCTTGTCCACGACGTAGGCGGTGTTCGACGGGTTGCGCTTCCAGATCTTCACAACGAGACGGGAGCTGTCGTTGTTGGTGTCACCGTCCACCACGGCGTAAACAGAGAAGTCCTTGGCCATAAAGCGCAGGGCCTTCTCAGAGCCGGAGCGGTTGATGCTCACCAGGGCGGCGTTGACGTATTCTACCGTGCAGTCTTCCTTGACGTGGACCACCATGGGGTTCTGAAGCTCCTCCAGCCCCTCCATGCCGATCTGAACCTCCACCTCGGCGGCGGGCTCGATCTTGGCGTCGTCCTTGGAAAATACAATGTCCGCGGCAGCCAGCACGTCGCCGTTGACCTGGGACTCAATGACAGCCAAAGAGGCCTTATTGGTGACAGGCTTGACGGTCATCTGGGTGTTTTCAGGCAGAGCGCCCTCGGGGGCCTCCACGCTGACGGTCATGGCGCTTTCCTCGCCGCCCTCAAAGCTCTGGGCGGGCATGGGCTCCGTGGGAGCCTCCTCCCCCTTCACCAGCAGATCCAGCCGCATGAGAATGGCCGCGAGCTGGGCGCGGGTGGCGGTGTCCGTGGGATGGAAGCTGCCGTCGTCGTAGCCTGCCACCAGGCCCGCCGCCGCGCAGTAGCTCACCGCGTCCCGGGCATAGTCCGAAACGGCGTCAAAGTCCGTGAAGCTGCGCTCGTTCTCCGCGGCCAGAGTCAGCTCCTGCTTTTCGATGTACTTGTACAGAATCGCGCAGAGATCCTGCCGGGTGATCACCCGGTTGGGGGCGAACTTGCCGCCGCCCACGCCGGAGGCCAGACCCTGCTCCGCGGCCCAGGCCGCGGCGCCGGTGAACCAGCTCCCCGCCGGGGTGTCGGTAAAGGCGGAGTTCCCGTTGTCCGTTTCCGCCTGGGCGTAACGGGCGAGAACCGTGACGAACATGCCGCGGGTGACCTCCAGGTTCGGCGCGAAGGAGGTCTCGCTGACGCCCGCCATCCATCCGTTCTCATGTACGTAGTCCACCGCCGCAGAATACCATGCGTTGTCGCTTACGTCCCGGAAGGACGCCGCTTCAACGGGGATCAGCAGCATGGAGACTGTCATGACGATGGCAAGCATCAGTGCGGTCAAACGAGTGAGCTTGTGAGTCATTGTTGTTTCCCCTTTCTTATGAAATCTCACGAGATTACACTTCCTCAAAGTATCGGATCTTAATATCATTAAGATTTTACATCTAATACTTTTGTTTTGCAAGTTAATTTTTAACAAATAATTAATATCGCTTCTATTTTGAGCAATTTATACATTTTATGGCTTCATATTTTGGATTGTTTTGTTAATTTTGACTTGTGCAATCGTATATTTTCCGTCGGGTTTCGTATGGGACCACAAGATATAGAAAAAACCCGCGAAGGGTTTTGGCAAACCGTTCGCGGGTTTCTTATGGGTGTTTCTTAAAGGATCAAGTATGAATCATTGATCAATTATCCGGCCGCGGCTTCTTGTCCCCGGCCCGGGAGAATCGGGATTCAGTTGAAGTTGATGACGCCGGTGAACTTGGCGGCAGCCAGGGACGCGCCGCCGATGAGGCCGCCGTCGATCTCAGGCTGCGCCATGAGGTCATGGGCGTTCTTGTCGTTCATGGAGCCGCCGTAGAGGATGCGAACCCGATCCGCGGCCTCCCCAAAGACCTCCCGAATGGCGCCGCGAATGGCGCCGATGGTGGCGTTGGCGTCCTCGGGGGTGGCAGTGAGGCCGGTGCCGATGGCCCAGACAGGCTCATAGGCAATCACCACGTCGTCGATCTTCTCCCCCACGTTCAGGAGGGCCACCTTGGTCTGCATGCAGACCACTTCGTTGGTGATGCCCTGCTGCTTCTGCTCCAGGCTCTCGCCCACGCAAACAATGGGCTTCAGGCCGGCTTCCAGAGCCTTCAGGGTCCGCTGGTTCACGGTGACGTCGGTCTCGGCAAAATACTGGCGGCGCTCGGAGTGGCCGATGATGACGTACTCCACCCCCAGCTCCTTCAGGGAGGCGGCATTGCACTCGCCTGTGTAGGCGCCGTTTTCCGCGAAGTGGACGTTCTGGGCTCCCAGGTGGATTTTGCTGCCCTTCAGGGCCTCGGCGGCTGTGGACAGACAGACGGTCATGGGGCAAACCACCACTTCCGCGCCGGAACGGTTCTCGATCTGCTTCAGGTCCTCAATCAGTGCCTTGGTCTCCGAGGGGGTCTTGTTCATCTTCCAGTTGCCTGCGATCATGGGATTTCTCATGGTTTCATTCTCCTTACATTATATATAATATGATATCTCAGGGTACGGATTCTTCGCTTCGCTCAGAATGACAGCTTGCTTGCTGCCTCCTGGGTGACGGCTTATTTGCAGCCTTCAATGATGGCCTTGCCGGAGGAGGCCCCCAGGCGGGAGGCGCCTGCCTCGATCATGGCAACGGCGTCTTCATAGCTCCGCACGCCGCCGGAGGCCTTGACCCCCATCTCGGGGCCGACGGTCTGGCGCATCAGCCTGACGTCCGCGGCGGTGGCGCCGCCGGTGGAGAAGCCCGTGGAGGTCTTGACGAAATCCGCGCCCACCCGCTGGGCGGCCTGACAGGCCAGCACCTTTTCTTCGTCGCTGAGCAGGCAGGTCTCAATGATGACCTTAACCTTGGCTTCGCCGTCCACGGCAGTGACTACGGCGGCAATGTCCCGCTCCACCAGGGCCCAATCCCCGGACTTCACGGCGCCCACGTTGATCACCATGTCCACCTCGCCCGCGCCGTTGGCCACGGCTTCGGCGGCCTCAAAGGCCTTGACGTTGGGGGTATTGGCCCCCAGAGGGAAGCCCACGACGCAGCAGGGGGTCACATCGGTACCGGCCAGCTCCTGGGCCACCAGCTTGATCCAGCAGGGGTTCACGCAGACGGAGGCGGTGTTCATGGCCTTGGCCTCGGCGCAGATCCGGCGAATGTCCTCCGCGCTGGCCTGGGGCTTGAGATAGGTATGGTCGATATACTTTGCCATTTCGGCTGGGGTCAGAGAGATGCTCATAGGAATCATCCTTTCCAAAGTTTTCGCGTTATTATACCACAGGATTTCCCAAATGTACAGGGTTTTTTCCGGCGGGAATCCATTCGGCGGCGTAAATCACGGGCGGGGAAGGATTTGCAGGTCAGCGACCCTGTCCACGTCCAGCAGCTCCAGGGGTGGAATGGGATACTCCAGAACCAGCTCCGGGTACCGGCGGATGATCTGCTTGCCGCCCCGATCTCCCCTCAAGGCCTCCAGCTCGGGAAACAACGCCCGGGGGAACACGCAGGGATTGCCCTGTCTTCCCGCCCCGGTGGGTACCACAATCCGTTCCGGGTCCGCCGCGAAGCAGCGCAGCAGTCCTTCCACCGTGGCCTGCCGCAGCAGGGGCTGATCCGCCACCAGAAACAGCAGTCCCCGGCAGTCCGCCCCCAGGGCTTGGGTCCCCAGGGCCACGGAATGACTGATTCCCAGCTCCGGGGCGGTGTTTCGGATCACCGAAACGCCGTAGTTCCCCGCCATCGCCTCCACGGCGTCATACTGGGTTACCACGGCCGCGGGGCCGGGCAAACGCGCCGGAAGCGCCTCAAAGCAGCGCTGGATGAGGGATTTTCCTTCATACATCGCCAGGAGCTTGTTCTCCCCAAAGCGGCGGGAGCTCCCCGCTGCCAGGATCACACAGCCAATCCGCATGCTTCTCCCTCCTCCCCTATTACTTTACCAGCCAGAGCTCCGGCTGTCAAGCCGGGAAATCAGAATTTGTCCGGCTGAGGCTCCGCCCCCAATTTCACATATTTTTCCGAAAAAAGGGCTGTACTATTTTTGCGGCTTGTGCTACAATAGACCTGTATAAGTATACGCCGATACAAGGAGGCGGGTATGATTATGAATCAAGTCGGCAAGAGCGAGGTCCGAATTGACGGCTACGACAAGGCCACAGGCCGGACCAAATACTATGAGGATCGGATGCCGCCGGAGGCCCTCTACGCCCGGGTCAAGCACGCGGAAAAGGCCCACGCCATGGTGCGCTCCATCGACTGCTCCGAGGCGGAGGCCATTGAGGGAGTGGTGAAGGTCCTGACCTGCTTTGACGTGCCGGAGCTCCCCTTCCCCACCGCCGGTCATCCCTGGTCCATGAACCCGGAGCATCAGGACGTGGCGGACCGCCTGCTTCTGAACCGGCACGTCCGCTATTGGGGGGACGACATCGCTGTGGTCATCGCGGAAAACGAGGTGGCTGCCAGCCAGGGCGTCCGGGCCTTGAAGGTGGAATATGAGGAGCTTCCCTTTGTGCTGGACGCCCAAAAGGCCATGGAGCCCGGCGCTCCTCAGCTCCATGAGCGTTTTTCCAACAACATCCTCAAGCACAGCGAAAATAAAACAGGCAGCTACGCCGCCGCCATTCAGGAGCCGGGGCTCATCAAGGTGGAGGGCTGGTATGAGACCCCCACGGTGCAGCACGCCCACATCGAAAACCACGGCTGCTTCGCCTACATGGAAAATGGGCGGATCACCGTGGTGAGCTCCACCCAGATTCCCCACATCGTCCGCCGGGTGGTGGGCCAGGCTCTGGGTCGGCCCTGGGGGGATATTCAGATCATCAAGCCCTACATCGGCGGCGGCTTCGGCAATAAGCAGGACGTGCTCTACGAGCCCCTGTGCGCCTGGTGCTCTGTACAGATGGGCGGACGCCCCGTGCGCATCGACTGCTCCCGGGAGGAAACCTTCGTTTCCAACCGGGTCCGCCACGCCATCCGCTTCCACATCGTCACCTGGCTGCGGCCGGAGGGCAGCATCTACGCCCGAAAGGTGGAGCTTTGGTCCAATCAGGGCGCTTACGCCTCCCACGGGCATTCCATCGCCGCCAAGGCGCTGAATTCCTTCCCCCAGCACTACCCCTGCCAGCACTTCGAGGGAGACGCCTGGACGGTGTTTACCAACCGGCCCGCGGCGGGAGCCATGCGGGGCTACGGCATGCCCCAGGCCAGCTTTGCCGACGAGAGCAACATCGACGACTGCGCCAGAGTCCTGGGGATGGAGCCCATGGAATTCCGCCGCCGGAACATCATGCCCCAGGGCTTCCATGACAAGTTCTCCGGCAACACCAATTATTACGACAGCTTCCGCCAGTGTATGGCCCGGGGCGCCGAGCTGATGGACTATGAACGGAAACGGGAGGAATACAGCCACGACACCGGCCCCATCCGCCGGGGCATCGGCATGGCTACCTTCTGGTACAACACGGCGGTATACCCCATCTCCCTGGAGACCTCCTCCAACCGGATGCTGCTGAATCTGGACGGCACCGTCACCATGCAGTGCGGCGAAACGGAAATCGGCCAGGGAGCGGACACCGCCTACGCCCAGATGACCGCCGAGGCCCTGGGCCTGGCCAGCTATCGGGACGTGCGGGTGGTCTCTTGCCAGGACACGGACATCACCCCCACGGGCCTGGGAGCCTACGCCTCCCGGCAGACCTATGTGGCGGGCTTCTCCATCCGGCAGACCGCGGGACTTTTGAAGGAAAAGATTTTGAAATACGCCCAGGAGATCACCCGGCAGAGTCCGGACTGCATGGACATCCTGGAGGGCAACATCGTCCGCAAGACGGACGGCGCCTTGCTCATGAGCCTGAAGGAGCTGGCCATGACGGCCCAGTACAACCCGGTCCACTCCGAGCACATCACCGCTGAGAGCACCTACACCATCCGCAACAACGCCTATTCCTTCGGCTGCAGCTTCGTGGAGGTGGAGGTGGACATTCCCATGTGCAAGGCCCAGGTAAAGCGGATCGTCAACGTCCACGACTGCGGCAATCTCATCAACCCCGCTCTGGCGGAGGCCCAGGTCCACGGGGGGCAGTCCATGGGCATCGGCTTTGGCCTTTCGGAGCAGCTTCTCTTTGACGAGAAAACCGGCAAGCCCCTGAACAACAATCTGCTGGACTACAAGCTTTCCACCTTTATGGATCATCCCAGGCTGGAGGCAGACTTCATCCAGAACCCGGAGCCCACCTCTCCCTACGGCACCAAGGCCCTGGGCGAGCCCCCCACCTGCTCCCCCGCTCCGGCCATCCGCAACGCGATTTTGCAGGCCACCGGCGTGGCCGTGAACCGAACCCCCATCAATCCCCACGTATTGTTTGCGGAGTTCAGCAAGGCGGGCTTGGTGCGGGATCCCTGGCGGGATTAGGCATCAAGCGCCAGTCCCGCCAGCAGCGCGGGCAATCTGCCCGCCCGTTTCCCCCGCTCCGATGAGTCACCAGTCATTAGTCACTAGTCATTAGTCACTAGTCATTAGGGGACGGGGGATGCGGATTCTTCACTTCGTTCAGAATGACACGAGGAGGAACGAAACAATGTACGATATGAAAGCGCTTTACGAGGCGCAAAGCGTTCAGGACGCGGTGCGGCTGCGGCTGGAGCATCCCGAGGCCCAGATCATTGCCGGGGGCTCCGACGTGCTGGTTCAGATGCGGGAGGGCCGCCGGGCCGGGAAAGAGCTGATTTCCATTTACATGCTGGACGAGCTGCGGGGCGTGTCCATGGACGAGGACGAGAATATCCGCATCGGCTCCCTCACCAGCTTCTCCCACATCACCAGGGACCCCATCATCCAGAAGTATATCAACGTGCTGGGGGAGGCTGTGGATCAGGTGGGCTCTCCCCAGATCCGCAACATCGGCACCATCGGGGGCAACACCTGCAACGGCGTCACCTCCGCAGACTCCGCCTCCACCCTCCACGCCTGGGAGGCCATTGTGGAGCTGACGGGCAAGAACGGCGTCCGCCGGCTTCCCATCAAGGACTTCTACATCAAGGCGGGTCAGGTGGACATCCGGGCCGAGGAGGGCGAGCTCCAGACCGCCATTCTGATCCCGAAGGAGAGCTGGGAAAACTGCTTCGGCAAATACATCAAGTACGGTATGCGCAACGCCATGGAGATTGCCTCCCTGGGCTGCTCCGTCAACGTCCGGCTGAGCCCCGACAAAAAATACCTCCGCCGCTGCCGCATCGCCTACGGCGTGGCGGGACCCGTACCCATGCGGGTCCCCTCCGCGGAGGCGGTGGCCAACGGCTCCCGGCCCACCCGGGAGATGATCGACGAGTTTGCCCTGGCGGTGCTGCTGGACATCAATCCCCGGGATTCCTGGCGGGCCAGCAAGGCCTTCCGTCAGCACATCGCCGTGGAAATGGCCCGGCGGGCTCTGGCGGAATCCATTGAACGGGCAGGAGGTGTCATCGAATGAGCCAGTATAAAGTGGTCCACTGCACCATCAACGGTCGGAGGGTGGAGAAGGCGGTGGACGTGCGGGCGTCCCTCACCGATATGCTCCGCAACGATTACCGGCTGAGCTCCGTGAAAAAGGGCTGCGAGGTGGGAGAATGCGGCGCCTGCAACGTGCTCATTGACGGAGAGGCCTTCAACTCCTGCATCTACCTGGCGGTCTGGGCGGAGGGCAAGGAGATTCGCACCCTGGAGGGCCTCACCGGTCCCAACGGAGAGCTCTCCGACATCCAGCAGGCCTTCATCGACGAAGCGGCGATCCAGTGCGGCTTCTGCACCCCGGGCTTCATCATGACGGCGGTGGAAATTCTGGAGGCCAACAAGCTCTATTCCGACGAGGAGCTGCGGAAGCTCCTGAGCGGCCACCTGTGCCGCTGCACCGGCTACGAAAACATCCTTCGGGCGGTGAAGAAAACCATGTACCGCAGGTTGGGGAAGGAAATCGACTTTTAAGCGGCAGGCAACAGCAAAACAGGCAATAGGAGTACGGCGGGTTGCCCCATTCGCTTCTCCTATTGCCTGTTGACTGTTCAAGACTGCCTTACAGTTCTGTTTTTGTGCGCTTCCGCCGACGGCGGGGGCGTTTTTTGGCTTTCTTGGCGATTTCCACGTCAAAATTCTCCGCCAGGGTGGAGGAATTGTCGTAGACCAGGCGGCAGACCTTCAGGCTTCCGTCCCGATCCCGCTCGAAGCGGATGCGAACCACATAGTCCCCGTGCTCGGGGCAGGTGTTCCGGGACAGGTAGCGGCGGCCCGGCTGGGTGTGCCAGCCCTGACAGGTCATCTCTTTGCCGCAGACGGGGCAGAGATTTTCCTTGCCCCCCATGTCCCCCATGGCGGCGGACTTGTCCTCGTAGTCGTGATAGACCCGGCGGCTGACGCAGCCCGGGACCTGAGCCCCGTGGAGGCCGTCTTCGTGGTCCCGCAGAGAGCCCCGGTATTCCTCAATGCCCTTCTTCAAATCCAGCTTCGCGCAGATCTGCGCGGTATGGAAGGCGTCTCCCAGGGCGTCGTGGGCCTGACGGGTGGGCGGAATCTCCATCATCTCCATGGCGGTGGACAGGGCCTTCTGATTGTTGCCGGAGCCCGTCTGGGCGTTAAAAATCATCTGGGCATTGTACCAGTGCTGGACCCAGACGGGATCGTAGCCGTTGAGCATCATATTGGCGGAGAGCAGCGGAATGTCGTCAAAGCCCCAGGTGAGAAAGACGCAGTCCTCGCCGCACCAATTGTAAAACTCGTTGATGGCGTCGTCAAAGCTAAGGCCTTCCGCCTTGAGTCTGGCCTCCCGAATGCCGGTGAGCTTCGCCACCCGGCTGTTGAGGCGGCGGAAAAACTTGGGCTTGATCAGCACCTGAAATTCATCCGTGATGGTCTGATCCTCCAGCATCCGCACCGCGCCGATCTGGATCACCTCGCCGCTGATGTGGATGGGCAGAGGCCGCTGCGCCGCGTAAGACCCGGGCCAGGGCTGGTTCCACTCCATATCCAGAATGATATATTCCACAGAAATCTCTCCTTATGTCACATCAAAGAATATCTTAGCATAATTCTGTGAACAAAGCAAGGAAAAGTTTTTCTTCCATCGCAAATCCCAGATTTTTCGCCGGGGCCTCTTGCAATCTCTGATACACTGTGGTATTGTGGATTCATCAATAAATTAAAGGAGGTTTCCCTTATGCAAAGCACATTCAAACGAGCCCTGTGTCTGCTGCTGGCGCTGGGGCTGCTGGTCGGGCTGCTGCCGGCGTATTCCCTCCCCGTGAAGGCGGCGGGCGACGGCGTCGCCATCAACGCCGAGAATTTCCCCGACGCGCATTTCCGTTCCTATGTCCACAATTTTGACACAGACAGCGACGGCGCCCTGAGCGAGACCGAGATCGCTGAGGCCACCCAGCTTTACTGCGGAGAACTTGAAATCAGCACCTTGAAAGGAATCGAGTTCTTCACCGCGATGAGATGGCTTGACTGCGGCGGCAACCAACTGACCGCCCTGGACCTGAGCAAGAACACCGCGCTGATAGATCTTTCCTGCTACGGCAATCAACTGACCGCCCTGGACCTGAGCAAGAACACCGCGCTGGAAGTGCTTGACTGCCGCTACAACCAACTGACAGCCCTGGACCTGAGCAAGAACACCGCGCTGGAAGAGCTTAACTGCAGCGGCAACCAACTGACCGCCATAGACCTGAGCAAGAACACCGCGCTGATAGATCTTTCCTGCGACGACAATCAACTGACCGCCCTGGACCTGAGCAAAAACCCCGCGCTGACACATCTTTACTGCTACGACAATCAACTGACCGCCCTGGACCTGAGCAAGAACACCGCGCTGACAGATCTTTCCTGCTACGGCAATCAACTGACCGCCCTGGACCTGAGCACGAACACCGCGCTGACTGAGCTTTACTGCTACGACAACCAACTGACCGCCCTGGACCTGAGCCGGATCGCGGCGCTGACGTATCTTGACTGTGACAGCAACCAACTGACCGCCCTGGACCTGAGCAAGAACACCGCACTGACCACGCTCTACTGCAGCAGCAACCAACTGACCGTCCTGGACCTGAGCAAAAACACCGCGTTGACAGATCTTTCCTGCTACAGCAACCAACTGACCGCCCTGGACCTGAGCACAAACACCGCGCTGACAGATCTTTCCTGCGGCGACAACCAACTGACCGCCCTGGACCTGAGCACGAACACCGCGCTGGAAGGGCTTAACTGCGGCTGGAACTACCTCACTGCCCTGGACCTGAGCAAAACCCCCGCGCTGACATGGCTTGACTGCGACTGGAACCAACTCACTGCCCTGGACCTGAGCAAGAACACAGCACTGGAAGAGCTTAACTGCAGCTACAACCAACTGACTGCCCTGGACCTGAGCAAGAACACAGCGCTGAGATGCCTTTACTGTCAGAACAATCAAATACAGACGCTGGATATTTCCAAGAATCCCGTGCTTGAATACACTTTGCTGAACGGATTGCGGGATTCTGACGCGCAGGACTACTGTCTTTATTGGTGCGACGATGAGTTTTATTCCATATTTGGCTTCGACAGGTTTACTTCGGTCCTTCTCTCGGACGGCACGGTTTTCCAGGAGCTTCCCTTCGCGGATATCTCGCCGGAGGATTATTTCTTCCAGCCTGTGCTCTGGGCCGTGGAGAAGGGCATCACCTCGGGTACGGACAACATCCACTTCTCCCCGGATATGGTCTGCACCCGGGAGCAGGTGGTGACCTTCCTCTGGGCCGCCTTTGGCCGGGAGGAGCCCGCCAGCCTGGAGAACCCCTTCACCGACGTGCCGGACGACGCCTGGTATCTCAAGCCCGTACTCTGGGCAGCGGAGCGGGGCATCACCTCCGGCGTAGGCAACGGTCAATTTGGCGTGGGCCAGAGCTGCACCCGGTCCCAGGTGGTGACCTTCCTCTGGGCGGCAGCCAAACGGCCGGAGCCCACCTCAACGGAGAATCCCTTCACCGACGTGCCGGACGACGCCTGGTACCTAAAGCCCGTGCTCTGGGCGGTGGAGCATGGCGTCACCAGCGGCACCGGCGAGGGGCTCTTCAGCCCCGACATGGTCTGCACCCGCGCCCAGGTTGTCACCTTCCTCTACGCGGCCCTGGAGAAAAACAAGTAAACGCATGCAGCAAAAGCGGAAATCGAACACAGCAAAAACGGGAAAGGCCGGATTCGGTCTTTCCCGTTTATTTCATTTCGTGCGGGGCAGAGGCGCGGGCGGAGCGGGCGCACACTGTGCGCCCCTACGGCGGAAGCGTATCGTTTTTGTCATTCTGAGCGCAGCGAAGAATCCGTAACCCCCGTCCTCTATGGGCGAGGGCGGCGGGACCGCGAAGGAAAAGTTTTTCTTCCATCGCAAATCCCAGATTTTTCGCCGGAGCCTCTTGCAATCTCTGATACACTGTGGTATTGTGGATTCATCAATAAATTAAAGGAGGTTTCCCTTATGCAAAGCACATTCAAACGAGCCCTGTGTCTGCTGCTGGCGCTGGGGCTGCTGGCCGGGCTGCTGCCGGCGTATTCCCTCCCCGTGAAGGCGGCGGGTGACGGCGTTGCCATCAACGCCGAGAATTTCCCCGACGAGCATTTCCGTTCCTATGTCCACAATTTTGACACAGACAGCGACGGCGCCCTGAGGGAGACCGAGATCGCTGAGGTCACCCAGCTTTCCTGCGGAGAACTCGAAATCAGCACCTTAAAGGGAGTCGAGTTCTTCACCGCGCTGACATGGCTTGACTGCGACTGGAACCAACTCACTGCCCTGGACCTGAGCAAAAACACCGCGTTGACAGATCTTTACTGCAACTACAACCAACTCACTGCCCTGGACCTGAGCAAGAACACCGCACTGACCACGCTCACCTGCAGCGGCAACCAACTGACCGTCCTGGACCTGAGCAAGAACACCGCGCTGACTGAGCTTTACTGCTACGACAACCAACTGACCGCCCTGGACCTGAGCACGAACACCGCGCTGACTGAGCTTTACTGCTACGACAACCAACTGACCGCCCTGGACCTGAGCACGAACACCGCGCTGACTGAGCTTTACTGCTACGACAACCAACTGACCGCCCTGGACCTGAGCAAGAACACCGCGCTGGAAGTGCTTGACTGCGACTGGAACCAACTCACTGCCCTGGACCTAAGCCGGATCGCGGCGCTGACATATCTTGACTGTGACAGCAACCAACTGACTGCCCTGGACCTGAGCAAGAACACCGCGCTGACAAATCTTTACTGCTACGACAATCAACTGACCGCCCTGGACCTGAGCAAGAACACCGCGCTGGAAGTGCTTGAATGCTACAGCAACCAATTGACTACCCTGGACCTGAGCAAGAACACCGCGCTGGAAGTGCTTGACTGTGACAGCAACCAACTGACCGCCCTGGACCTGAGCAAGAACACCGCGCTTCTGAGGCTCTACTGTGGCGGCAACCAACTGACCGCCCTGGACCTGAGCAAGAACACCGCGCTGATGGATCTTTACTGCGGCGGCAACCAACTGACCGCCCTGGACCTGAGCAAGAACACCGCGCTGGAAGGGCTTAACTGCGGCGGCAACCAACTGACCGCCCTGGACCTGAGCAAAAACCCCGCGCTGACACATCTTTACTGCTACGACAATCAACTGACCGCCCTGGACCTGAGCAAGAACACCGCGCTGACAGATCTTTCCTGCTACGGCAATCAACTGACCGCCCTGGACCTGAGCAAGAACACCGCGCTGACTGAGCTTTACTGCTACGACAACCAACTGACCGCCTTGGACCTGAGCCGGATCGCGGCGCTGACGTATCTTGACTGTGACGGTAACCAACTGACCGCCCTGGACCTGAGCAAGAACACCGCGCTGGAAGTGCTTTACTGCAACTACAACCAACTGACCGCTCTGGACCTGAGCAAGAGCACTGCGCTTCTGAGGCTCTACTGCGGCGGCAACCAACTGACTGCCCTGGACCTGAGCAAGAACACCGCGCTGGAAGGGCTTGACTGCAACTACAACCAACTGACCGCCCTGGACCTGAGCAAGAACACCGCGCTATCGTGGCTTAACTGCTACGGCAATCAACTGACCGCCCTGGACCTGAGCAAGAACACCACGCTGATAGGTCTTTACTGCTACGACAATCAACTGACCGCCCTGGACCTGAGCAAGAACACAGCGCTGGAAGTGCTTGACTGTGGCAGCAACCAACTGACCGCCCTGGACCTGAGCAAGAACACCGCGCTGATGGATCTTTACTGCTACGACAATCAACTGACCGCCCTGGACCTGAGCAAGAACACCGTGCTGGAAGGGCTTAACTGCGGCGGCAACCAACTGACCGCCCTGGACCTGAGCAAGAACACCGCGCTGATAGATCTTTCCTGCTACGACAATCAACTGACCGCCCTGGACCTGAGCACGAACACAGCGCTGAGATGGCTTTACTGTCAGAACAATCAAATAGAGACGCTGGATATTTCCAAGAATCCCGTGATTGAATACACTTTGCTGAACGGATCGCGGGATTCTGACACACAGGACTACTGTCTTTATTGGTGCGACGATGAGTCTTTTTCCATATTTGGCTTCGACAGGTTTACTTCGGTCCTTCTTTCGGACGGCACGGTTTTCCGGGACCTTCCCTTCGCGGATATCACGCCGGAGGATTATTTCTTCCAGCCTGTGCTCTGGGCCGTGGAGAAGGGCATCACCTCGGGTACGGACAACATCCACTTCTCCCCGGATATGGTCTGCACCCGGGAGCAGGTGGTGACCTTCCTCTGGGCCGCCTTTGGCCGGGAGGAGCCCGCCAGCCTGGAGAACCCCTTCACCGACGTGCCGGACGACGCCTGGTATCTCAAGCCCGTACTCTGGGCAGCGGAGCGGGGCATCACCTCCGGCGTAGGCAACGGTCAATTTGGCGTGGGCCAGAGCTGCACCCGGTCCCAGGTGGTGACCTTCCTCTGGGCGGCAGCCAAACGGCCGGAGCCCACCTCAACGGAGAATCCCTTCACCGACGTGCCGGACGACGCCTGGTACCTAAAGCCCGTGCTCTGGGCGGTGGAGCATGGCGTCACCAGCGGCACCGGCGAGGGGCTCTTCAGCCCCGACATGGTCTGCACCCGCGCCCAGGTTGTCACCTTCCTCTACGCGGCCCTGGAGAAAAACAAGTAAACGCATGCAGCAAAAGCGGAAATCGAACACAGCAAAAACGGGAAAGGCCGGATTCGGTCTTTCCCGTTTATTTCATTTCGTGCGGGGCAGAGGCGCGGGCGGAGCGGGCGCACACTGTGCGCCCCTACGGCGGAAGCGTATCGTTTTTGTCATTCTGAGCGCAGCGAAGAATCCGTAACCCCCGTCCCCTACGGGCGAAGGCGGAGGGACGGCGGCTTGCGGAAACTACTATATCACATACCGGAAAATACAGACAAACTGCAGGAGGGAGCCTATCATCACGAAAAGGTGAAATACACCGTGCATATAGCGCTTGTGGACGCCCACGCCGTAGAGAATGGCTCCCACGGTATAGGCAATTCCCCCGGCCAGAAGCCAGATCAGCCCCGGTATGGGGACTGCCCGCAGGGCCACAGGCGCGGCGAAGACAATGCACCAGCCCAGGCCGATGTAGCAGATCATGGACAGGACCCGGTACTTTTTCAGGTCTATGGCGGTGAAGGTCACAGCCAGAGCCGTCGTGGCAAGAATCAGCCCAAAGAGCACCCAGGCCGTCACCGGGGACACGGGCCGGATGGCGCAGAGCAGGATGGGCAGGTAGGAGCCCAGAATCAAAAAGTAGATGGTACAGTGGTCCAGCACCTGCATCACCTTCTTGGCCCGGACAGGACGCAGGCCGTGATAGACGCTGGAAACTGTATAAACGCTCACCAGAGACAGACCGTAGACGGCGCTGCCCACAATGGCCCAGGGGTCCCGGTGGAGGGATGCCCGGACCACACAGAGCACCAGCATAACCAGCGCCAGACCGCCCCCCGCCACATGGGAGACAAAGTTGAAGAGCTCCTCTCCCCGGGTATAGGCTGGGAGGCTGCGCTGATCCAGGGGGGTTCTGGCAGCCATCAGCGTTCCCTGCCCACGAAGAACAGGGCCAGGGTACCCGGCCCGGAATGAGAGCCGATGACGGGACCCACGTAAGTAATAAGCTTCACCGAGGCGTTGAAGCGCTCCTTCAGCATCTTCTCCAGCAGCTTCGCGTCCTTCAGGCAGTCGCCGTGGGAGATAAACACCGTATCGTGGCCGGGATTCACCGCCAGCTCGCCGTACTTGTCCGCCAGCGCCTTGATGGAAGCCCTGCGGCCCCGGACCTTGAACATATTGATGAGGTGGCCGGGATTGTCCATATGGAGTACCGGCTTGATGTTCAGAACGCCTCCCACAAAGGCGGCCGCCGCGCTGACCCGGCCGCCCCGCTTCAGATACACCAGGTCGTCCACGGTAAACCAGTGGCAGAGATGGAAGCGGGTATCCTCCACGAATTGCGCGGCCTGCTCCAGACTGGCGCCCCGGCGCTTTTCCTGGACGGTGAGATAGACCAGCAGACCGAAGCCCGCGGAGGCGGCGTAGGTGTCCTCCACCAGGATTTTCCGGTCCGGGTATTCCTCCATCAGCTCCCGGGCCGCCATGGCGCCGGAATTGACCGTGGTGCTCAGGCCGGAGGAGAAGCCGATGTACAGCAAATCCTTCCCCGCCAGCAGGTAGGATCGAAAGGCCTCCTTGAAGGTCTCCATATTGGCGGCGGCGGTGCGGGCGATGCTGCCCTTCCGCATCCGCTCATAAAATTCATGGAAAGGCAGATCATAGTTGCCATGGGCGTCGGAATCCTCGTCAAATTTGTAGCTCAGAGAGACGAAGGGAACCTCCCATTGCTCCAGAAGCTCCGGCGCGATGTCGCAGGAGGAGTCGGTGATGATCACATAATCGGACATGAGTGCTCCTTTCCGTGGGGTTGTCCCACGCAAACCGTTTTAATCAACAGCGCTACGTTATCTAATATACTAAATTATATTACCACATTCTCTACTCGCTGTCAATAGTTGGAGTGTGAACAAATGATATTGATTTTTCGGGAGACCTATGGTATAATATCAGAGTATAGACTTGATTCGGGAGGCTCATCCATGAACTATGAAAAAGCTCTGGTGGCGGGCAAGCTCCGCCGATGGGAAACCTATCTGAATAACTACCGTCTCCCCAGTTGGGAGCAGATACCGGATCTGGGCCTGTATATGGAGCAGGTCATCGCCCTGCTGCGGCAGTACCTGGACTATCTGCCCCCGGAGCTGAAGGAGGAGGAATTTATCACCGCCGCGGCCATCAACAACTACGTCCGCACAAAAATCATGCCGGAGCCTGTGAAAAAGCGTTATTACCGGGTCCATATCGCCTATCTTCTGGTGATTTGCACCCTGAAGCAGGGGCTCAGCATCGCCCTGATCCAAAAGCTTCTGCCCACCGGTCTGCCGGAGGAGGAGCTTCGCGCCTTCTACGACAGCTACGCCCAGCGTCACGCTCTGGCGGCGGCCTTCTTTGTGGAGCAGGTACGGGGCGTGGCCGGTCCCATTCTGGATCACCGGGACGCCACCCCCTTTTCCACTGCCCGCACGGAGGAGCTGATCGTCTCCTCCGCCATCATCGGCGGCTTTTCCCGGCTGCTGGCGGAAAAGCTCATGCTGCTGGCGGACAAGGACCTGAGCAATGGGGGCAGCATTGAAAAGCTCCCGGAGAAATAGAACCGGCAGAGATTCCGCAGATCGAAACGACGCTGGATTTGCCTGGGGCAAATTGTCCGCCCAAGGCGGACCGGACGGCTGATAAGTGACGGCCCAAATCTCTGATTTGGCTGCCGGAACTTATGCAGAGCAGAGCCGTCCCTACGTTCCCTTTCCGCCGCCTCTGCTTCGCACCGATTCCGCATGGGGCAGGAAAACAGTACTTGATTTTTCTCGCCTTGTATTGTATATTACTGGGTGATAAATACAAAGAGCAAGGAGCGATCCTCATGACTGAAAAGATTCTCATTACCAGCGACAGCACCACGGACCTGAGTCCGGAGCTCCGGGAGGAATACGGCATCCAGTTGATGCGGCTGGTGGTCAATCTCAACGACGTGGATCATGTGGACGGGGTGGACATTACCCCCGAGGATATTTACCGGAATTACGAGCGCAACAAGTCCCTGCCCAAAACCGCCGCCCCCAACCTGTCCGACTGCACAGAGTTCTTCCGCAAATACGTGGAGCAGGGCTACAGCATCGTCCACTTCACCATCAGCTCCGAGATGTCCTCCACCTACCAGAACAGCGTCATCGCCGCCGAGGATTTTGACAATGTGTACGTGGTGGACAGCCGCAATCTCTCCACCGGCGGCGGCCTGCTGGTGATCCACGCGGCGGAGCTGGCCCGGCGAGGCATGCGGGCCGCCATGATTGCCGAGGAATGCCGCCGTTTGGCCCCCTGTGTGGACGCCTCCTTTGTCATCGACAGTCTGGAGTTCCTGCACAAGGGCGGGCGCTGCTCCACTGTGGCCCTGCTGGGGGCAAACCTGATGAACTTCAAGCCCTGCATCATTGTCAAGGACGGCGCTATGACCGTGGGCAAAAAGTATCGGGGCAGGTTTGACCAGGTGCTGCTGAAATATATTGCCGATCGCATCGGGGACGGCAGCGACATCATCAAGGACCACGTCTTCATCACCCACGCCGGCTGCGATGAGGCTGTGGTGGAGGCCTGCGTGGAGAAGCTGAAAAGTCTGGGGGACTTCCCCCACATCCACGTGACCCGGGCAGGCTGCACCGTCTCCTCCCACTGCGGCCGCAACACCCTGGGGGTCCTCTTTATTCGAACCCACGCCATTTGATGATCGAAAATAAAAAAACGCCTCTGTCAGTTGTGGTTGACAGAGGCGTTTTCAGTTGTGGTTGACAGAGGCGTTTTTTTACATCATTTCCTTCAGAGCCTGGCGGTGAAGCTTGCCGTTGGGGTTCAGGGGGAGGCGGTCCAGGATGTGGATTTTGGAGGGAAGCATGTAGTCCGAGAGCAGGGGGCGGAGGCGGGATTGAATGGCTTTGGCGTCGATAGAAGAGGTGGATGGCGGACAAGCATTGCTTGTCCCTGCATTCTCGTTGGAAGTGTTCGGTGTTTTATAGCTCTCGTTCAATTGACAAAACAGCTCAATGCGTTTTTTGGCCTCGTTGTAGAGGCAGCAGCAGCGGGCCAGCTCGGGGAGGGTATCGGCGACGGCCTCGATTTCCCCTAACTCGATGCGGCGGCCCATGTGCTTGATCTGAAAGTCCTTTCGGGAGACGAACACCAGGTTCCCTTCCCCGTCGTACTGGGCCAGGTCGCCGGAGCGCAGGACTCGGGCCTGAGTCCCGTCGGGCAGGCTCTCCCGGGTGAAAACGGCGGCGGTTTTCTCCGGGTCTCTGTAGTATTCCAGGGCCAGGGCCGGGCTGACGATCCAGACCTCTCCCAGCACCCCGGGCTCCCGGGTAAAGCCCTGCTCCGTATGGAGGAACACCCGGCAGTTGGGCAGCGGCTTTCCCATGGGCAGAATCTGGGGCATAGCGCCTTGGGGAAGCTCGTAGGCACAGCAGATCCCCGCCAGCTCCGAGGAACCGTAGAGGTTTACATAATGCAGATCCGGCAGGGTGCTCAGCCATTTGTGGAGCTGCTTGATGGGAAAGGGCTCCCCCACAAAGAAGACGTGGCGCAGGGTCTGGGGCAGAATTTGCTTAAAGGTGTTGAGCTGGGTGACAATGGCCAGGGCCGTGGGAACCCAGCAGATATAGCTGATGCTCCGTTGGTTCAGGTATTCCATCAGCCGCACCGGGAAGATGAATTTCTCCGAGGGAATGATCTCCAGGGTGGCGCCCAGGCAGGCCATATAGTAGAGGTCCTTGGCGGCGGCGTCGAAGAAGAAGGGATTCTGGTTGCCGATGATCTCCTCCCCGGTGAGTGCGAAGCGGGCGGCAAAGGCGGTGATAAAGCTGGCCACCGCCCCGTGGCTTTTCAGGACCCCCTTGGGCTTTCCCGTGGAGCCGGAGGTATAGACCATATACAGGGGGCTGTCCGCCTCCGCTTCCGGCAGAGACGCGGGGACTTCTCCCCTGTCCTCCAGGGTCAGCAGACTTCCGGCAAAGCCAGCAGCGGCCAGGGGCGCCCCGTCCTCCGCCTGACCCAGCACCAGGGTGATCCCGGCGTCCTGAAGAATGCTCTCCAGCTTATGCGGGGGCAGCTCCGGGTCCAGAGGGACATAAAAGCAGCCGCCGTAGATTGCCGCGAAAAAGAGGGCGACGGTGTCCGCGTCCCGGTGAACCATGACCCCCACTGCCCCGCCCCGGGGCTGACGCTCCCGGACCGCCGTTCCCAGACAGGCGGCGGTTTGCCGCAGCTCCCGGAAGCTGTAGCTTCTGATCTCGTCCGCCGCGGCGGTCTTTTCCGGCTGCCGGAGGGCCAGCGCTTCAAATTGATTCAAAATATTCATGATATACTCCTGTGTGATTTCGTTTCTCCTATTGTAGCGCAAAAACGGCGCTTGTCAAGAGGGCCTCCGCTCCGGGTTGGCAGGGCTTTTTCGGTACAATGGCGGAAAAGGACGGATTTCTCGCTGCGCTCGAAATGACAGACGGAGGATTGTGCGGATTTCTCGCCGCGCTGGAAATGACAGGCGGGGGATTGTGCGGATTTTTCGCCGCGCTCGAAATGACAGACGGAGGCTATGTTATAATTTTGTATAAAAAACGTGCCGTGGGGCATGCTTCCGGAAAAGGAGGCTTGTTCCATGGATCTGTTTTCCCAGCTTCGGGCTCGCTTTGCCGATGCGGCGGATTTCACCCATCGTCCCGTCTCGGCAGCGGGAAGGGAATGCGTTCTCTGCTTTCTGGACGGACTCTGCTCCGGCAGCGAAATCGCGGATTTTGTCATCCGTCCCCTCTCCCGCCTGGCCGGACCGCTGGAGGCGGCGGAGCTGCCGGAACGGATTTTGCAGGGTGCGGACGCCGCCTCAGCGGCTCTCTGCCGGGACGCGGCGGAGGCGGAGGACAAGCTGCTGGCAGGCTTCTGTCTGCTGCTGATCCCCGGGGGCGGGGCGGTGGCCTTTGAGACAAAGTCCGGGGAAAAACGAGGCCCCTCGGAGCCGGAGGTGGAAAGCACCACCCGGGGACCCAAGGACGCCTTTACGGAAACCCTGCGAACCAACACTGCCCTGCTGCGCCGTCACCTGCGGAGCGGGCGGCTGCGGCTCTGGGAATGCGCCGTGGGGCGGGAAAGCCGCACCGGGGTCAGCCTGCTTTGGCTGGAGGGTCTGACGGACCCGGAGACCGTGGAGCGAATGAAGCGGCGGCTGGACTCCATCGACGCTGAGGATCTGCTGACCCCGGCCGCAGTGGAGCATCTGCTCCCCGGAAAACGCCGCACCGCCTTTCCCCTGCTGCAATACACCGAGCGGACGGACAAATTTGCCGCCGGACTGCTGGCGGGCCGGGTGGGAATCTTCGTAGACGGGCTGCCGGTGGGCTATCTGGCCCCGGTCAACCTGGGCTATCTGCTGGAGGCGGCGGAGGACCGGGATACGGATTTTCTTTCCGCCCGTTTTCTCAAGCTGCTGCGGCTCATCGCCCTGGGCTGCGCTCTGCTGCTGCCCGGACTCTATGTGGCCATGGCCGGTTTTCATCAGGAAATGCTGCCCACGCCCCTGCTGGAGGCCATTATAGAAAGCAAGCAGCAGGTCCCCTTCCCCACCGTGGTGGAGGTGCTGGGCCTGCTGCTGGCTTTTGAGCTGCTCCAGGAGGCGGGGCTCTCCGCCCCGAAGGCTGTCTCCCAGCCTGTCTCCATCATCGGGGGTCTGGTGGTGGGAACCGCGGCGGTGGAGGCGAACCTCATTTCCCCCGCCGCGTTGATTCTGGTGGCGGCGGCAGGGATTTGCGGCTTTGCCCTGCCGGGGAAAAGCTTTGCCGACGCCATTCGGCTTTGCCGCTTTGCCCTGACGCTTTGCGCGGCCCTGGCGGGGCTCTTTGGTCTGACTCTGGGGCTTCTGGCTCTGTTGGTTCATCTCTCCGGTCTGGAAAGCTTCGACCGGGCCTATCTCGCTCCCTATTCGGAGCTGAAGAGGAAGTAACCCGCTTCAGCGGCGGCGCCAGAGGAAGCGGTTCACCACCTCCACCACCATGAAGCCCAGCACGATGCCGAAGCAGGTGAGCCCCAACTCCACTCCCTTGGAATAGCTCAGCTCCACGTTTCTGGTCACCACCCCGTACATGGCATAGTACAGGGAGGAGCCGGGAATCAGGGGGAGAATGCAGATGGTGGTGAAAATGGTGGCAGGGCTCTTGTTCACCCGGGCCATGATCTGACCGTAGAGCCCGCAGAGGAAGGATGCCAACAGGGTGGCGCCAAAGGCGGAGGGGTAAGCCTGATAGGCCAGAAGATAGGCTCCCCAGGTGAGGAAGGCCCCCAGGGCGCACCAGGCGATATTCAGCCCCCGGACCCGGAACCAGATGGCAAAGCCCACGCAGGCCGCCGCTCCGGAGAGGAGCTGAACCCAGGGGTCCGGAGATTGGGCGGAAACCGCCACGGCGCCCCAATCCCGGAAAATCAGCATGGGCAGGGCCATTCCCAGGGCAATGCCAATGGCCCCGGTGAAGGAGGCCGCCAGATTGATGAGCCCCGACAGGGTATCCAGATGCACCAGGTCCCGAAGACCGTTGAAGGCTCCCAGGCCGCTGACCAGCAGCATCACCACCCCGATGGTGATGGTCTCCATGTGGTCCGCCAGACCCAGGCGGCAGACCACCAGAATGAAGGTCTCCGTCACCAGGGAAACGGCGAAGTTCAGAATCAACGGATTGCCCTCCCTGGGAGACAGACGCCGTACCAGGAAAAAGATCAACAGCGAGGCCAGGGCCGCCACCAGGGAATCCAGCAAATCGCAGCCGAAAAACAGGGCGAAGCCCCAGCCCCCCAGCACACCCCCCAGATAGGTCAGCCAGGGCTTCGGGGGCGCTGCAGAGCGAATTTCCTCCAGCCGGGCGGCAAAGGCCTCACTCTCCGGACACTGGGCGCAGGCCCAGCGGGAGAGGGTGTTGAGCCGATCCAGGGCGTCAAAGTTCACGCTGCTGCCCCGGACGTGACGAATCTGGGTCCGGGTCACCCCCTGGGGGTCCGTAAAGGTGGCCTGGATTTCCGAGGGAACCACCCAGATGTTGCAGGAGTCAAAGCGGTAGGCTGCCGCCAGACGGTAGAGGGTGTCCTCTACCCGGTGGGTCTCGCCCCCGCAGCGAATCAGCTCCTTGCCGAGATCCAATATCAGTCCAAACTGCTTCTCATAATTCATACGCGCCGCTCCAGTCGTCCCCCCCAAGGGAACAATTGTTTTTCTCTACTATATCACAGCTTCCGTCTCTTTTCCAGCCCTTTCCCGGGAAAAACGCCAGCTCCTATCCGAAAATAGAAAATAATTCAGGATTTGCGGCGAAAAATTTTTAAAAACCGTTGAAAAGCTGGAAAAAACATGTTATAGTATAGTGCATTTAGTTACCAGAGCAATCCGCGAATCCCAGCAAACGCAATATATATGCGGTGTCAGCACCGTATCAACTGAAAGGAGAAACCTACATGTCCCACAAGTATGTCTACCTGTTCACCGAGGGCAACGCCGGCATGCGCGAGCTCCTGGGTGGCAAGGGCGCCAACCTGGCCGAAATGACCAACATCGGCATGCCTGTTCCCCAGGGCTTTACCATCACCACCGAGGCCTGCACTCAGTACTATGAGGACGGCCGCAGGATCAACGACGAGATCATGGGCCAGATCATGGAGTACGTCGCCAAGATGGAAGAGATCAACGGCAAGAAGTTCGGAGATCTGGAGAACCCCCTGCTGGTCTCCGTCCGTTCCGGCGCCCGGGCCTCCATGCCCGGCATGATGGACACCATCCTGAACCTGGGTCTGAACGACGACGTGGTGAACGCCATGATCAAGGGCAACCCCGATCCCAAGTTCGAGCGCTTTGTCTATGACTCCTACCGTCGGTTCATCCAGATGTTCTCCGACGTGGTCATGGAAGTGGGCAAGAAATACTTCGAGCAGCTCATCGACAAGATGAAGGAAGAGAAGGGCGTCAAGCTGGACATCGAGCTCTCCGCCGCCGACCTCAAGAAGCTGGCCGAGCAGTTCAAGGCCGAGTACAAGGCCCAGATCGGTGAGGACTTCCCCTCCGATCCCAAGGTTCAGCTCTACGAAGCCATTCGCGCCGTGTTCCGCTCCTGGGACAACCCCCGCGCCAACGTCTATCGCCGTGACAACGACATCCCCTACTCCTGGGGCACCGCCGTCAACGTCATGCCCATGGTGTTCGGCAACCTGAACGACAACTCCGGCACCGGCGTCGCCTTCACCCGCGACCCCGCCACCGGCGAGAAGAAGCTGATGGGCGAGTTCCTGACCAACGCCCAGGGCGAGGACGTGGTGGCCGGCGTCCGCACCCCCATGAAGATCGACCTGATGGCTGAGAAGTTCCCCGAAGCCTACAAGGAATTCGTGGACGTCTGCAACAAGCTCGAGGAGCACTACCGCGACATGCAGGACATGGAGTTCACCGTGGAGAACGGCAAGCTCTACATGCTCCAGTGCCGCTCCGGCAAGCGTACCGCCCAGGCCGCTCTGAAGATCGCCTGCGATCTGGTGGACGAGGGCATGCGCACCGAGGCCGAGGCCGTGGCCATGATCGACCCCAGAAACCTGGACACCCTGCTGCATCCCCAGTTTGACGCCGCCGCCCTGAAGGCCGCCGTTCCCATGGGTAAGGGCCTGGGCGCCTCCCCCGGCGCCGCCTGCGGCAAGATCGTCTTCTCCGCCGAGGACGCCGAGACCTGGAAAGCCCGGGGCGAGAAGGTGGTTCTGGTCCGTCTGGAGACCTCTCCCGAGGACATCACCGGCATGAAGGCCGCCCAGGGCATCCTGACCGTTCGCGGCGGTATGACCTCCCACGCGGCTGTTGTGGCCCGGGGCATGGGCACCTGCTGCGTCTCCGGCTGCGGCGACATCGCCATGGACGAGGAGAACAAGCGCTTCACCCTGGCCGGCAAGGAATTCCATGAGGGCGACTGGATCTCTCTGGACGGCTCCAACGGCAACATCTACGACGGCATCATCAAGACCGTGGACGCCACCATCGGCGGCGACTTCGGCCGGATCATGGGCTGGGCCGACAAGTATCGCCGGCTGAAGGTCCGCACCAATGCCGACACCCCCCGCGACGCCAGAAAGGCCCGGGAGCTGGGCGCCGAGGGCATCGGCCTGTGCCGTACCGAGCATATGTTCTTTGAGGCGGACCGCATCGCCGCCTTCCGCGAGATGATCTGCGCCGACAACGCCGAGCAGCGTGAGGCCGCTCTGGACAAGATTCTGCCCTATCAGCAGGGCGACTTCGAGGCCCTCTTCGAGGCCCTGGAAGGCTATCCTGTCACCATCCGCTTCCTGGATCCCCCCCTGCACGAGTTCGTTCCCACTGAGGAGAAGGACATCGAAATGCTGGCCGCTACCCAGTGCAAGACCGTGGAGGAGGTCAAGGCCCTCATCGAGAGCCTGAAGGAATTCAACCCCATGATGGGTCACCGCGGCTGCCGTCTGGCCGTCACCTACCCCGAGATCGCCCGGATGCAGACCAAGGCCGTCATCCGCGCCGCCATCAACGTCAAGAAGGCCCATCCCGACTGGAACATGGTCCCCGAGATCATGATCCCCCTGGTGGGCGAGGTCAAGGAGCTGAAGTACGTCAAGGCCGAGGTGGTCAAGACCGCCGACGCTGAGATCGCCGCCGCCGGCATCGAGATGAAGTACGAGGTCGGCACCATGATCGAGATTCCCAGAGCCTGCCTCACCGCCGACGAGATTGCCAAGGAGGCTGAGTTCTTCTGCTTCGGCACCAACGACCTGACCCAGATGACCTACGGCTTCTCCCGCGACGACGCCGGCAAGTTCCTGAACGCCTACTACGACGCCAAGATCCTGGAGTTCGATCCCTTTGCCAAGCTGGACCAGATCGGCGTGGGCAAGCTGATGAAGATGACCATTGATCTGGGCAAGCCTGTCCGTCCCGAGCTGCACATCGGCATCTGCGGTGAGCACGGCGGCGATCCCTCCTCTGTGGAGTTCTGCCACCGGATCGGTCTGAACTACGTTTCCTGCAGCCCCTTCCGTGTTCCCATCGCCCGTCTGGCCGCCGCTCAGGCTGCCATCAAGGAGCTGTAAGCAGAAAGCCTGAGAAACCCTTTGCGAGCATTGCCCCTCCGCTTCGGCGGAGGGGTTTTTCCTTCTTTATCTTCCCTGATGTCACACCTTTTCCGGGGATCAAGGGTTATGATAGTGAAAGGACCTTGCCTTTTGGGAAAAAGTTTGGTATAATACAGACAATCACAAACTGAAAGGAGTAGCTCTCATGCTTAATCGCGTTTCCACCCCCAAGGCTCCCGCCGCCATCGGTCCCTATTCCCAGGCGGTCTGGGCCGGCGATTTTCTGTATCTTTCCGGCATGATGCCCATTGACCCGGAGACTGGCGCTCTGGAGCCTGCCGACATCAGCCTGCAGGCCGCCCGGATCATGAAGAACATCGAGGCGGTTCTGGCTGAGGCCGGGCTGACCCAGGAGCATGTGGTGAAAACCACCTGCTTCCTCTCCGACATGGCCAACTTTGCCCCCTTCAACGCCGTCTACGGCGAGTATTTCAGCTCCAAGCCCGCCCGCTCCTGCGTGGCGGTTCGGGAGCTGCCCAAGGGCGCTCTGGTGGAGGTGGAGGTCATTGCCTACCGCGGCTGATTCCGCTTCTGAACAAAGCCGGGACCCGGATGGAGACCTGTCTCTCCACCCGGGTCCCGGGTTTTTTATACTGATACGATTATCCGATCAAACGCTTTAAAAAGATTTGCGAGGCAGATTTGTGCCAGACGGGGCGGAGGACGCAGGCGGGCTTGACGCCCGGCATGGACGGCAACGAAGTATGGCACAATTCCCGCCGGAGCAAATCGTACAATTTCGCCGAATCATAGTATTATAGTTCCGTCAGGCTGTCCGTGGCGAAGAAATACAGGAGCTTTCGGGTCACGGGCTGTTGGAAGATCCGGGACAAAGCCAGGGCGTAGGCCTCCAGTTGAGGACGGTAGCCCTCAGCAGCCTTGGCCTCTCCCCCGGGACGAATCCGGTCTGTCTTGAAGTCAATGACGCTGATCTCCCCGTTCCGGAACAGGCAGCAGTCTGTGACGCCCTGGAGCAGCAGACGCTCCCCCTCGGCGGCGGGCTCATAAAGCTCCGCCGGGGTCAGAATGGAGAATTTGAATTCCCGCAGTACCTTGTCCGCCTCCCGGAGCATCCCCCCCAGGGGACCTTCAAAGACCCGCAGCAGCTTCTCCGGGTCCACCGCCGCCGCCTGGGCCGGGGTCAGAAAGGCCTCCCGCACCATCCGCTCCAGCTCCTCCCGAATTTCTCCCAGGCTTCCTGTCCGGGCAAAGTCCAGATACTGCATGGCCTGGTGCATGGCGGTCCCCTTCTGGGCCGGGGTCAGGGGCCGCTCAGCCCGGATCAGGGAGGGCTTACGCAGCTTCAGCTTCTGATAACTCTCCCGGGGAACCCCGTCGTCCGCCTCCCGGTCCAGCTCCCGGCCCTTGAGTTGGGTGGCGGTCAGCTTGGAGGGCAGGCTTTGGGCGGCGGGATGGGGATAGCGGAAGGCCAGGCTCCGCTCCAGAGCGTCCAGATCCAGGGGGGCTTGCGCCGGAGGCGCTTCCCGGGCAGGTGCTCCGCTCCGGTCCTCCGGGGGAATCTCATGCCAGGCAATCTGCCAGGGAAACCGGGACAGGCTCGTACCGGGGGGCATCCCCGCGATCTCATGGAGGGCGCCGGCTTCGGTGCGGAGCAGGGCGGTCATCAGTACCCAGTCCCCAAGACAAGCGGCCTGGGCCGCCTGAAGCTTGGCGGTTTCCGGGCTGAGGCAGGCGGCCAGTTTTTGCAGACGGGACTCCAGGCCGTCGGCGCAGTGCGTCATAATCAGCCGGTCCTTGGCCCGGGTCATGGCCACGTAGAGAATCCGAAGCTCCTCGGATATATTATCCTGCCTGGTCTGGCGGCTGATGGCCAGCTTGGCAATGGAATTATGCCGGGTGTAGCTGTCCTTCATGAATACCGTACAACCGGCTCCCAGGCGGCTGTGGAACTGCACCGGGGTTTTCAGATCCTCCAGATTGAAGCGCCGGGACAGGCCGCAGAGGAACACCACGGGGAATTCCAAGCCCTTGGACTTGTGAATGCTCATCACCGTGACGGCGTTGGACTGGGGCTTTTGGAGGCTGACGCCTCCCTGGGCGCGGAGCTCCTCCACATATTCCAAAAACTGCCCCAGGCTCCTGGTCCCCCCCTGGGAAAAGGCGGAGGCCAGTTGGGCGAAGGCCCGGAGATTGCCCAGCCGGGCCGGGCCGGACTCCATGGCCCCGTAAACCGCCTCCAGCTCCACCGCCTGCTGCAGCTTTTCCAGCAGCATATGCAGGGGGAGGGTCTGGGCCTGCTCCCGCAGCGCCTTGATGATCTCCGCCGCTCGGGCCAGGCTGGGCTCCTCTGGGGCCGCATTCCTTACGGCGTCCCAGAGGTCCAGGCTCTCCCCGGCCTTTCTGGCCCGGGCCAGAGCGCCAGCCTCCACCCCGAATATGGGGCTGAGAAGGGCTCCCGTCAAGGGGATGTCCTGGTGGGCGTTCTCCAGCACCCGCAGCAGGCAGAGCAGGGCCTGGACCTCCGACGCCTCCAGGATGCTCTCTCCCGTGTCGCTGGCCGCCGGAATTCCCAGACGCTGCAGAGCCTCCAGATAGAAGCCCGCCACGTTCTTGGGGGACCGAAGCAGAATCACGATATCCCCGGGCTCCACAGCCCGGAGGCCGTTTTCGCCCCGAATCAGACTCCCCTGCTCCAGCATCTCCCGGATCCGCCTGGCAGCAAAAGCCGCCTCCGCCCGGTTTTTCTCCGGGGTTTCGGCCTCCTCCTCCCGCTGGGAGGTGGACAGACAGTGGAGCTCCACCTGAGGCTCCGGCAGGGGCTCCAAGGCCCGGCCGGGACGCAGCGCCTCCTGAGGACCGTAATCCAGGCCTCCCACCCGGGGAGACATGCACTGACTGAAAACGGCGTTCACCGCCTCCAGCACCGCCTCCCCGGAGCGGAAATTGTGGGACAGCAGCACCCGCTGCCGCGCCTCCGGGGCCGCGGTCTCCGCGTCGGGATAGGCGGCGTACTTTTTCAGAAATATCTCCGGGTCCGCCAGGCGGAAGCGGTAGATGGACTGCTTCACGTCTCCCACCATAAAGCGGTTGCGTCCCTGCCGGGACACCGCCCGGAAAATGGCGTCCTGGACCTGGTTGGTATCCTGGTACTCGTCCACCATGATTTCCCGGTAGCGCTCGCTGATCCGCAGCGCTGTGTCGGTGGGGGTTCTTCCGTCGGGCCGGAGCAGCAGCTTCAGGGCCAGATGCTCCAGATCCCCGAAGTCCAGGGCGTGCAGGCGGCGCTTCTCCGTCTCAAAACGGGCGGTAAAGGCCCGGGTCAGGGCAAACAGCGCCCGCAGAGAATCCCCCGTCTGGGCCAGGTCCGTCAGCACCCCTTCGGAGCTGTCGTAGAGCTCCTCCTTCCATTTTTTGAGTTGGGTCTTGATCTGCTCCCGCAGGGCTTTTGCCCGGGTTTGCAGAGCCGGGTCCTGGCAGTTTCGCAGGGCCGGAAGCCGCCCCAGCTCCAGGGCCTTGGGGAAGGCCGCCACAGTCTCGTCCCAGCTCTCACAGGCCGCCAGCTCCCGAAGCTGTTTCCCGTTCTGGGCAAAAACCGGGCAGTATTTGGCCAGGCCCTCGCTGCGATCCAGCTCTGTCTTCATCCGATCCAGCGCATCGGCCTGCTCCAGTAAAAAGCGCCGCAGCTCCTCCAGCAGCCAGCTTCCCCAAAGGGTCTGCTCCGCCCCGGCAAGCCCCTCCAGCTCCAGCCGGGCCTCGCAGTCTGTCAGCCAGCGCTCCGGGTAGAGATTGCACTGGGCGGTGGAATACACCCCCAGCAGCAGCTCCGGGATGCGGCGGTCGTCCCGTCCGGCCCCCAGGCCGTTCACCAGCCCCCGGAACAGGGGGTCCGCGTCAATGGAGGCGTAGCGCTCCTCCAGCAGCTCCTCGGCAATCTGCTGCTGCAGGGCGGCGGCCTCCGTCTGCTCCAGCATGCGGAAGTCCGCCGGAATGTCCAGCTCGTAGGCAAACTCCCGCAGCAGCTCTCCGCAGAAGGCATGAACCGTGGAGATCTGGGTGAGATAGATCCGACTCTGCTGCTTTTGCAGATGGCGGTTGTCCGGGTCCCGGGCCAGGCGCTCCGCCAGCTCCCGGGCAATTTTTGCCCGGAGCTCGGCGGCGGCCTTCTTGGTGAAGGTAATGATCAGGAAGTCGTTGATGGAGCATTCCAGGTCCGTTCGGAGTATCTGCCCCATGAGCCGCTCCACAATCACCTTGGTCTTTCCGGAGCCCGCGGCGGCGGCCACCAGAATGGGACCTCCCGGGCGCTCCACCGCCAGGGCCTGGGCTTTGGTCAGGGTATCAGCCACGCTCTGTCGCCTCCTTTTCCAGGGTGTTCCAAAATTCTGTCCGGCTGACCGCCCGCAGGCGGCGCAGGGGGACCTCCCCGCTGTCCACCCGGCAGACGGTCCGATAGGGACACCAGCGGCAGGCGTTGTGCTCCTCCCCCCGCCAATAGGGGTCCGGGGCGATGCGCCCGGTCCAGAGACTGTCCGCCAAAGCACCCAGGGTGTGACGCACATGGCCCTCCACCAGAGTGAACTGCCGCTCGTCCGCCAGATCGCCGCTGCGCTCTCCGGCCTTGTTGACCTTATAGGGCAGGTAGACCGGGTCCTGCCCCGGCTCCATGGCCTGCAAAACCTCCTCCACGTCCAGCAGCAGGCCCTTCCGGCAGAGCTTCTTCCGCCGCTGGGCCTCCGCGGTCTCCGGGTCCGGCCTGCCCTTGGTGAGCTCCACATCGTAACGGGCCGGGAAGTACAGCACCCCGGCGGGCTCCAGCTCCCGGCCGTAGAAGCGGGCGGCCTCCCGGGTCAGGGCAAAGAGATAGATCAGCATTTGCAGACCCATGCCGCTGAGAATGTCCGTGTAGTCAAAATCCTTGCGTCCGGTCTTATAGTCCACCACCCGCAGATAGGTTTTGCCCTTCTGCGTGGTGTAGAGATCCACCCGGTCCACCACCCCCATCAGACTTCCCCTCACCAGATTGCCGGTAATGGGAATGGCGGTGGCATCCCGAAATTCCTGCTCAAAATAACTGGGAACGAATTTGGACTGGGCCAGTTCCCGGGTCAACTCCCGGACCACCCGCTCCACCTCTCCGAAGCTGCGCTCCATGAGATAGGCCCCCCGGCTGGTGTAGGCGGCAAGTCCTCCCAGTATCTCCTCCACAAAACGCTCATACCAGCACCGGGCCAGCTCCACCACCTCCTGCTCCGACACGGCGGCGAAGCCGCCCCGCTCCTCCACCTGGGCAACGGTGTGCTCCAGCACATAATGGACCAGGGTGCCGTACATGGCGGGGTCCACCGCGGCCTGCTTCCGCTCCCGGAGCTTCAGGCCGTATTGGAGAAAGTAGCCGAACTTGCAGGCCGCCAGCTTGTCCACCTTGGAGGCGGACAGAGTGGGGCTTTTCCCGTAAAGCATCTCCACGGTCCGGCGGTCCAGGCTTCCGGGCTTGTACTCGGCCCGTTGGCGCAGGGCCTCCACGGCGGGACGCAGGGCGGGAAACCGCTCCAACGCCTCAGTCCCCCGCTGGCCCTCCCCTGCCAGCAGGGCGGCTGCCTCCCGGGGACTACCGGGCAGGGGCAGAGGGCGGCTCTGGCGGCGCAGAGGGAAGAGCCGCTCCAATCTGGTGAAAAGATAGCTGGGAGCCTCCCGATCACAGAACAGCGTCAGGGTCTTTGTGGGGGCGGTAAACAGGGTATAGGCAGTGAGCAGGTCCCGCTCGATCCGCTCCTCGCCCTCCGGGGCGGCGGAAAGTCCCGCTGCCTTCATCCGGCGGCGTTCCTGGTCGCTGATGAGTCCGCCTCCCGTTCCCCAGGCGGGCAGCAGCCCGTCGGAGGCTCCCAGAACAATGAGATGGGAAAGCTTGGCGTTCCGCATGGCGGAGAGCTGTCCCACCCGCAGGGAGTCCACGGTGGCGGGGATGGTTCCCACGCTCCCCTGGGTCAAGGCCGCCCGGAAGAAGCGGCAGAACTCCTCGGGACTGCGGCGGGTATCCCCCAGCACCCCGTAGATCTGCTCCATGGTGGACAGCAGCAGCTCATAGAGCTGGGTCAGGGCCTGCGCCTGCTGGCGCTCCCCCGCCCGGGCCAGGGCCTCGGCTCTGGCCGCCAGCCTGGTCTCCAGACCGATGGCCTCCAAAAAACGGTCCAAGGCCCGGACCTGGGCGGCGGTGTTCTCACCGGTCCGAAGCGCCTGCCGCAGCTCCAGCAGAGGAAGCAGAGCGGCCTCCCTGGCCCGGTTCAAGGGCTCCAGCAAGGGCTCCAGCTCCTGCCGGGAAAGGGGCTCTAGGCTGGGACCGGCGGGGTTTTTGTCAAAGGGAGCTTCCCAGCGGCTGCCCCGCAGATTCCAGATAAAGGCGTAGTTTTCCAGCCGGTCCGCCTCCTCCCTGCTCAGGGGGGCGAAGCCGGACTGGAGGTATTCTTTCACATCCTCCGGCTCCATGCCGCAGGCCGCGGCCTGGAGGCCGTAGACCACTCCCCGGATTACGCTGTGCCGCAGCAGATCCCGGGTCCCGGAAAAGTAGGCCGGCACCCCGGCCCGGTCCAGCAGGGTCTCCAGGAGGGGCTCGTAGAGGGCGGCATCGCTGTACGCAATGCCGATTTCCCGCCAGCGCGCCCCGGCCTGTACCAAGCTCTGAACCCGTCCCAGGGCCAAGGCGCATTCCTCCGAGGCGTCAGCGGCGGAAAGCAGGCAGATTTCCTCCGTTTCCTCCTCCCAGGGCTCCAGCCGGGGGGCAAAGAGCTTCTTCGCCAGCCAGCCCAGAGCGCCGTCGGAAAGCTCCGGCAGCCGGGCCACCGTCCGGCAGGGAAGCTCCCCCCGGCGGGCCAGCTCCCGGAGGCTCCGGGCCGTGGCCCGGGGCAGGGCAAACACACTCTGGCCCTCCCCCAGACTGTCGCAGCAAAGCCACACGGAAACCCGCTCCGCCTTGGCGGCCAGGGCCTCCAGCACCTCCAGCTCCTGTCGGGTGAAGTCTGTAAAGCCCTCCACCACCACATGCAGGCCCTTGGCAAAGTCGCTCTCCCAGAGGGCTTCCTTCAGTCGGTCCAATCGGGTGGCGGGGTCCTGGGCCGCCTTGGCGCAGACGGCGTCATACATCTCCAAAATGAGGCACAATTCCTCCAGCTTGTCGGAGAGGGGCTGGCTCAGCTCCTCCCTGGCCCGGCGCACCGCCGAGGCCTCCAGGCCGTAGGCGTGAAACTCGTCCACCACCTGCAAAAGCTGCTCCAGGAACTCCGGCTTGGAGATGTGGGAGCCATAGAGCCGCAGTCTGGGGCGAAGCTGCTCCAGCGCCCCGGCCATGGCAATCATCCGTCCGCTCTGATCCAGGGTGGGGATTGCCCCGCCGCCCACAAGGGAAAACAGCCGGGTGGCCAGGCGGCTGAAGCTCAGCACCTCCGCCCGGCGGCTGATGCTGTCGCCGCCCCGGGTGCAGAGCGCCCACTCCGCGTCAAAGGAATTCTGCTCCGGCACAATGAGTATGCCCCGGCTCTGCTCCGGCAGGGCGCAGAGCTCCTCCACCGCCAGCCGGGCGTTGCTCCGCCAGTCCGGGCTGTAATACAGGTTCAGCATGGTATCATCTCGCTTTCTGCCCCCATCATATCACATTTTCTCCCGGCTGAACAGTATTTTTTTCGTTCCGCTCTTGTCACAGGTCTGTTTTTCGATTATAATAGTACAAATCACTCACAGACGGGAGGGAATGCCATGAGAATTGCCATCATCGGCGCCGGAGCCTCCGGCATGACGGCGGCCATTACCGCCGCGGCCTCCGGTACAAATGAAGTTCTGCTTTTTGAACGGCAGGCCAGGGTGGGCAGAAAGCTGCTGGCTACAGGCAACGGACGCTGCAACCTCACCAACCGGCAAGCCGCCCCCGGACGCTACCATGGCAGCACCCCGGACTTTGTGCGTCCAGCCCTGGACGCCTTCCCGGTGGACAGCACCCTGGACTTCTTTCAGACCCTGGGGCTCTACACCGTCACGGAGCCGGGGGGCCGGGTGTACCCCTACTCGGACCAGGCCAACTCCGTGGTGGACGTGCTGCGCTTTGCCCTCTCCCGGCGGAACATCCAGCTCAAAACCGGCACGGAGATCACCTCCGTCAAGCGCGGCGGGCAGGGCTTCCGGCTGAAGGACCAGAACGGCGCGTGCTACGAGGCGGAGCGGCTGATTGTGGCCTGTGGAGGAGCCGCCGGGACAAAGCTGGGAGGAGGACTTTCCGGCTATCAGCTCCTGCGGAGTCTGGGCCACCACTGCACGAAGCTCTATCCCTCCCTGGTGCAGTTGAAGACCGACCCGGAGCTGGTTCGGGGACTCAAGGGCGTCCGGGCCAACGCCGCCCTGCGGCTGAGCCTTCGGGGCGCTCTGCTGGCGGAGGCCCGGGGAGAGGTCCAGTTTACGGATTACGGCGTTTCCGGCCCCGCGGTGTTCGACCTGTCCCGGGCGGCCGCCACAACGGAGAACTGTGAGCTGAACCTGAATCTGCTGCCGGATTACCGGGAGGAGGACCTGCTCTCCGCCCTCTGCATCCGCATCTCCCGCTTTCCTGCTCTGGAAGCCGGGGATCTGCTCACCGGGATTCTCCACAACCGCCTGGGCCGGATGCTGGTGAGCGCCTGCGGCGTCCGACTGAATACCCCCCTCACCTCTCTGAACTGGAAGCAGCTCAACGACGTGGTGGAGCGCTGTCATGCCCTGAGCCTGACCGTCACGGGAACCATGGGGATGGAGGGCGCCCAGGTCACTGCCGGGGGCATCGTCACCGGGGAATTTGACCCTGCCACCCTCCAAAGCCGGATCGTCCCGGGGCTCTATGCCACCGGGGAAGTTTTGGACGTGGACGGGGACTGCGGCGGCTTCAACCTCCAGTGGGCCTGGTCCTCGGGCCTGCTGGCGGGACAATTGAAGAGCAATCACGAAGCAAGACCAGCTCAGCAAACATGAGACTGTCTTAAGCATCAACGGTAATATAATTATGTTAACTATTCGAGATTTGATTTTACCTCTGCGGCACGATCCCTCCATGCTCTACTATCTGGCTGCCCAGACCCTGGGGGTCCCCGCCTCCCAGATCACGGAGCTTCACATCCGGCGGCGCTCCCTGGACGCCCGGAAAAAGCCGGAGCTGCGCTGGAGCTATACCGTGGACCTTGCCACAAGGAAAAGTGAAAAGCAGCTTCTTCGCTCCTGCCGCAGCCCCAAGGTGAGCCAGGCAAAGGAGCTCTGGTACAAGCCTCCCAAGCTCCCGGCTCCCTCCGATTCCCGCCCGGTGGTGGTGGGCTTCGGACCTGCCGGGATGTTTGCCGCCCTGATTCTGGCCGGAGCGGGTCTGCGGCCCATCGTCATCGAACGGGGCCGGGACGCCGAAGCCCGGCGCCGCGCCGTGGAGGAATTTTGGAAAAGCGGGAACCTGGACCCTGAAAACAACGTCCAGTTCGGGGAGGGCGGAGCCGGCACCTTCTCCGACGGAAAGCTGAACACCGGCACCAGGGATCTGCGCCAGGGCTGGGTGCTGCGGCAACTGGTGCGTTTTGGCGCGGACGAGAGCATCCTCTACGACGCCAAGCCCCACGTAGGCACCGACGTGCTGCGGCAGGTGGTGCAGAATCTTCGGACCAGAGTCATTGCCCTGGGGGGCGAGGTCCGCTTCGGGGCAAAGCTCACCGGGCTGAAGCAGGAAAACGCCGTCCTCACCGGGGCCTTGATTACCCAGGACGGGGAGGAACGTCTGCTTCCCTGCTCCCATTTGATTCTGGCTCCCGGCCACAGCGCCAGAGACAGCTTCCAAATGCTGGAGGCCCTCGGCCTGGCCATGGAGCCCAAGCCCTTCTCCATGGGGGTGCGGGTGGAGCACCTGCAGGCAAGCATTGACAAGGCCCAGTACGGTCTGGTGGAGCGGGATTCCGCGTCCGATGGGGCCGCGTCCGCAATCTCGGACCAGGATGCCGCCTCCGTTCCCCCGGCGGATTACAAGCTGAATGTAAAGCTGCCCGACGGCGGCTCTGCCTACACCTTCTGCATGTGTCCCGGCGGCTATGTGGTGGCCGCCGCCTCGGAGCCTGGGCGGGTCGTAACCAACGGCATGAGCAACTTCGCCCGGGAGGGGGAAAACGCCAACGCCGCCCTGCTTGTTACTTTGGAGCCCGACGATTTCCCGGACAAGTCTGTTCTGGGGGGCATGTACTGGCAGCAGGAAATTGAAGCCGCGGCCTTCCGGGCCGGGGGCGGCAATTACCGCGCCCCTGCTCAGCGGGTGGGGGACTTTTTGGCCCATCGGCCCACCGAGGCCTGGGGCAGCGTCCGGCCCAGCTACCGCCCGGGTGTGACCCCCTGCGAGCTCCACCAGGTTTTACCGGACCGGCTGACCCTGGTACTGGAAGAGGCGATCCCCGCCCTGGGAAAGATTCTGAAGGGCTACGACGACCCGGACGCCGTTATGACGGCCCCGGAAACCCGCAGCTCCTCCCCTGTTCGGATTCTGCGGGATGATACCAGGCAGTCCCCCAGTCTTCGGGGACTCTACCCCTGCGGAGAGGGCGCTGGCTACGCCGGAGGCATCATGTCCGCCGCCGTTGACGGCATTCTCTGCGCGGAGGCTTTGATCTCACACATTGGAGGTTCCAAATAATGCCAAGTTCCCATTCCAGCAGCTCTCATTCCAGCAGTTCTCATTCCAGCAGCTCTCATTCCAGCAGTTCCCATTCCAGCAGTTCCCGTTCCGGCAGCTCCCGGAGCTCCTCAGGAGGCTCCTGGCGTTCATCCTCCCGCTCCGGTTCTCCTTCCCGGCACAGCCGCAGCAGCCACAGCCCGGAGACCTACCGCTCCCACTATGTCCGGGACGGCTCCATGCGGGGAAGCGTCATCCAGAGAGTCAGGAGCAACCAGCCCCAGGGCTATGATCCCGGGGAGCACTACAACGTCACGCCCATACCCCACTACTGCGTCCGGCACAATTATGAATACTATCCTCTGAGCTGGACCGACCGCTCCACGGGGCGGGAGTACAAGAAGGGCTACTACGACGAAAACGGACAGTACTACGAAACCGTGGTGTTCCGCCGCTCTGACGGCGTTTACAAAAACGTCGTCTGTCAATGCCAATACTGCGACACCGTCAGCAAAATCGACTGGACCGAGGGCGGAGCCTTGATCTGCCCCCAGTGCGGCGGCAGCATGAAGATATGCTCCGCCCTGGATGAGTACACCCAGGACCCTATGTACCGAAAGCTCCAGGCTTCCCCGGGTTACGTGGATTACCGGGACCGAAGGTCGGGATTCGCCTCCAGAGCTAAGCTCCTGGGCGTGATTGCCATGGTACTTGCCATTCTGGTCATCGGCGTTGCCGCCGCGGCAATTCACATCATGGACACAGGCGTTCACCGATATGTGGAGGATCAGATCTCCAATACAGCGCTTTTCGGAACCAGCATCCACCTGCGGGACTTGGGAGACGGAGCTTATGAAATCGTCTCCGGCGGGAACTATGACCGGACCCTCCAGTGGGACGCCGGCGAGGAGAGCTATTATGACCCGGACTCCCAGCTCTGGGCCTGGTACAACACGGACGTGACCCCGCCCCTCTGGCAGTATTGGTACGAGCCCATTTCCGGGGACTACGGAGATTTCGGCTGGATGGAGTATGAGGACGGTCTGTGGTACATTGAAGCAGAGCAAGGTGAATGGACACGAGTACCCCAGGACTACGACATCACGCCCCTCTGGCACATCGAATGAGCCTTTGATCAAACAGGGACCGGACTTCTCCAAACGAGAAGTCCGGTCCCTGTTTGCAGGATTCTGTTTCATACTATTATCCGATAAAACGCTTTAAAAAAGAATTACGAGGCAAATTTGTGCCAGACGAGGCGGAGGACGCAGGCGGGCTTGACGCCCGGCAAGGACGACAACGAAGTATGGCGCAAATCTGGCCGCAAAGATTTTAAATGGTTTTATTGGAGAATCGTATCAAACCTTCAGCACAAAGAAGAGGACGGCAGCCGCGATCAGCGCCAGGCCGATCAGCTTAAAAACAGCTTTTTTCACCTTCAGGCCCACCAGCAGCAGGATGACGGCTACCACAGAGGTGGGCAGGGCCGCGGTGTAGGTTTTGAAAAGCTCCACCAGAGCTTGCAGATTAAATTCCATTCAAATTGTTTCCTTTCTCTGCCGAAATACGGCGGTTTATTTTCCAAACACAAAGGCGGCTATGGCGGCCACGGAGAGGGCGACGCCGATGATAACCTGGGTCTTATTCCGGCTGCGGTTGCCGGCAGTCCAGATCACCGCGGACACCGCCGCCAGCAGTATGGTGATGGGATGGGCGCTGAAAAAGTCCACAGTCAAGGCTCCTTTCCGAGGGACGGGCAAAGATAGGCATAACTTTCCGCCAGGGTTTCCGTCAGCAGTCGAATCCGATCCATCAGGGCCGCTCCCTCCGGGGTATCCGGGTCCAGACCGGGCAGCCGGAGGACGGCATTCCCGCCGGGCTGGGGCAGGAAGCCCGGGTTCTCTGAATCCTCAAAGCGCTCCAGGCTGCTGAACAGGGTCAGCTTGTCCTTGCAGGGCTGAGAGGCGTAGGGGCAGAAGGCGGTACAGTTGCCGCATTCGTTGCAAAGATCGTCCACATGGAGAATCTGCCGGGACCCATCCGGCAAACGGATCCCCACATTGGCCCGGTTGGGGCAAACGTCCACGCAGTTCTCGCAGAGGCGGTTACAGCCCAGACAGCGCTCCGGCTCCCTCTCCGGGGCTCCGGCGGGGGCCAGGACGCCCTTTCTCTCCCCAAGCTTTTCGGGATCGGGGCAACAGCCCTCCGGATAGGAAACACTGTGCCGCTCTCCCAACACCGCCTGGGCAAAGCGGGCGGCGTCGGCAATGCCCTCCACCACCGTGGCAGGTCCCCGGAGGGCGTCGCCCCCCGCGTAGACTCCCTCCAGATTGGTGCGGAAGGAGGGGCGGCCCTTGGCGTCCAGCTCCACCCCCGAGGCGGCAAAGACTTCCGGGTCCACCTGCTCCCCCACGGCGGAGATCACCAGGTCGCATTCGATTTCCCCCAGCTCGCCGGTGGGAACCGGGCTGCGGCGGCCCGAGGCGTCGGGGGCTCCCAGCTCCATCCGTTCGTAGATCAGCTTCCCCTCCCCCTGCTGCTTCGGCGCTGCCAGCTCCAGGAATCGGACGCCCTCGGCCAGCGCCAGCTCCAGCTCCTGAGAGTCCGCCGGCATATAGCGCTTGGTCCGGCGATAGACCAGCGTAACGGTTTTCGCCCCGCTGCGTTTGGCCAGACGGGCCGCGTCCATGGCGGTATTGCCGCCGCCGATCACCGCCACATGGCCCAGGGGCTCCCTGTCCGTGTCGGCTTTGCGGGCCTTCATCCAGGGGATAACGGGCTTCACATTTCCGGGCAGCTCCAGCCGTCCGGCTTTCCAGGCCCCCACGGCGCAGAAAACGTGGGTATAGCCCAGAGCCTTCAGCTCCGTCACAGTGGGAGCCGGGGTATTTGTCTTGATTTCCGCTCCGTAGGCGGCAATCAGAGCGGCGTCCCTGTCGATGGCCTCCCGGGAGATTCGGAACTCCGGGATCACCTGGCGGACAATGCCCCCCAGGGTGTTTTCCCGCTCAAAGAGGGTGCAGGCCACCCCGGCCCGGCTGAGGAAGTACGCCGCCGCCATACCCGTGGGACCGCCGCCAATCACTGCGGCTTTCTTCCCGGGGACAGGGCGCGGCTTCCGGATGGAGGCCAGCAGGGCCTCATAGCCCCGCTCCGCCGCCAGGAGCTTCACGGCGCGAATCTCCACCGGATCGTCGTAGAAGCTCCGGCTGCACTTGCCCATACAGCGGTGGGCGCAGATGGTTCCGGTGATGAAGGGCAGAGGGTTTTTCTCGGTAATCAGTCTCAGGGCTTCTTCATAGCGGCCCTGGGCGCAGAGCTCCATGTATTCCGGCACGTCCTGGCCGATGGGGCAGCCCCCCTCGCAGGGCGCCTGGAAGCAGTCAAACCAGGGTACAGGCTCCCTGGACTTCCGGCTGGGCAGGGGCTTGACGGGCTTGGTGTGCCGGGGGTCCCGGCGGCAGGCAGCACTCAGGGCGGCAATGGCTCCGGTGTCGGTCCCGGCAAAGGGGCCGAAGGACAGATTCTGGGTTTTTTCGCAGAGCTGGGCCAGGCGGTTGTATCCGCCGGGCTTCAGAATCGTGGTGGCCACAGTAATGGGCCAGATCCCGGCGGAAAACAGCTTGTCGCAGTTGAAATAGTCCGCGCCTCCGGCGAAGGAGAGCTTCATTCGTCCCCCGAACTGCCGGGAGAAGCGGCTGCACATCTCAACGGTCAAGGGGAACAGCGCCCGCCCGGACATGTACATCTCTTGATTGGGCAGCTCTCCCCGGGTGGTATCCACCGGGAAGGTGTTGGAGAGCTTCAGGCCGAATTCCAGCCCCCGCTCCCCCGCCAGGGCCTGAAGCCGTTCAAACATCGGCACCGCGTCGGTCCATTGCAGGTCCTCGTCAAAGTGATGGCTGTCGAACACCACGTAGTCGTAGCCCATGCCGTCCAGAATGCCCCGGGCATCCCGGTATCCCAGAATGGTGGGGTTGCACTTGACATAGCAATGCAGGCCCTTCTCCCGGATCAGATAGGAGGCAATGCGCTCGATTTCCTCGGGGGGACAGCCGTGGAGGGTGGACAGGGTGACGGAGCGCGACACCCGGGGAGAAATGCTCTCGAGGAAGGCGGCCTTTTCCGGGAAGCGCCGCTTCAGCTCCCGCATGCACTCGGCAAACTGCTGAGTGCCGGAGGCGTCCTTCATGGCTTCGATATAAGCGTCCACCTTCGCGCCGCGAATGCCCTCCAGATCATAGCCCACGGACATATTGAACACAAAGCCCTCCGGGTCCCCCAGGCCCCAGAGACCGGAAAGGAGCTTCAGGGCGCACCAGGCCTTGATGTACTCATCCCTGGCCTGGGCCACGGTGAGCTCCGTGGACCACTCCTGATTGTAGCCCTCGTCCTCGGCCAGAATGCAGGGCCTGGGGACACAGCGGGCCAGTTCCTCCCCGTCCATCTGCTGAACGGTTTTCAGCTCGAAAAAGCGGGCGCCCGCCACATAGGCCGCGATGATGTTCTGAGCAAGCTGGGAATTGGGCCCCGCCGCGGGACCAAAGGGTGTTTCAATCCGCTCCCCAAAAATGGGCAGGGTTTTCTTCTGGTCCGCGCTGTAGAAGCTGCGCACCCCGAATACCGTCCCCTCCTGCTGGTATTCCGTCAAGGCCCAGTTTATGAGCCGATCAAAGGGTATGGGATACATCCGTTCGGACATGGGCAGTGCTCCTTTCTGTGGGGATTCCTCTTTTATATTCTGCGGGGATTCCAGACATGCAGGGCCACCAGCACCAGAATGGGGTACACAAGCCCGCTGACGCTCAGAGCCAACATCCGTCCCAGCAGCGTCACATCCCAGCTTGCGGAAACCAGCAGCATATAGAAGGGAACAAAAACACAATTACAAATCAAATAGATCAACATGGTGACAATGATGAATTCCCTGCCGAAGAGACGGCCCAGATGCAGCATCATCCATCCCGCCAGGGCCGCCAGGGCCAGCGGCAGATAGAGCAGAGCGGGACTGAACCAGTAGGCGAAGGCAATGGAGGGTACGTTGAAGGGCGCCAGCCAGACAAACCACTCGGGGGGCTGGCAAAAGAAGTACGCCACCGTGACCGCCAGACCGTAGAGCAGCAGGATCAGGGTCAGCAGCTTCCCCAGTTTCACGCGTTTGGCACGCTTGGCTTGAATGTCTTCCATCATAACGAATCAGTTCCTTTCTCCTTCAGAATCGTAGTTACAGTGATTCAAGTCGCCCCAGAGTCTGCATGCAGCCTCCAGAATCCGGGCGTTTTCCGCTTCTTCGTCAATGCCCTGCAGCTCCCCGTCCCGCATCAGGACTCTGCCTGCGGCTATGGTGGTGCGGCATTGCCGCCCCGTCATGCCAAAGAGGATGTGGCCGTCAATGTTGGCGTCGGAGAAGGGGGTGAAGGGCTTATAGTCCATGACAATCACATCCGCGGCGGCCCCGGGCTTCAGGACGCCCAGCTCCTCCGGGAAATACCGGGCGGCAATTTTGGCGTTGCCGCGGAAGAGCATCTCCGTGACTTCGCTCCAGCCCACGTTGGGCAGGCAGGCGTTTTGCTTTTGCGCAATGAGCGCAACCTTGACGGACTCCAGCATGTCGTTGGTATAAGCGTCTGTTCCCAAGCCCAGCAGTACCCCCGCCTTGGCAAGCTGGAGCACCGGGCAGGTCCCCACGGCGTTGCCCATGTTGGACTCGGGGTTGTTCACCACCATGGTTCCCGTGCTTCGAATCAGCTCGATCTCCGCGCTGTTGACGTGAATGCAGTGGCCCAGCAGGGTTTTCGGCCCCAGAATGCCGTGGTCATGAAGGCGCTGCACCGGGCGGCGGCCATAGTTGCGCAGGCTGTCGTACACGTCGTCCATGCCCTCGGAAACATGGATGTGATAGCCTGTGCGGCCGTTGTTGGCAGCAACCATGCGATCAAAGGTCTTGTCGGAAATGGTAAACAGCGCGTGGCCGCCGAACATGGCCGCCAGCATGGGGTCCCTGCGGCTTTCACATTCCGAAATGAAATCGGCGTTCTCCCGGACAGCCTGGAGGGCCTTTTCCTCTCCGTCCCGGTCTGACACCTCATAGCACAGGCAGGCCCGTAGCCCGAATCGCTTGGCAGACTCCGCGATGGCGTGAAGACTGCCGGGAATCTCCCCATAGGAGGCGTGGTGATCAAAGATGGTGGTGACGCCCTGCTTGATGCAGTCCATCATCAGGGCGTTGGCGGAGGCAACGGTCCCCTCCAGCTTCAATCTGCGGTCAATGGCCCACCACTGCCCGTCCAGCACCTCATAGAAATTTGTCGCGTTGTAGCCCTTGATGGACAGTCCCCTGGCCAGGGCGGAATAGATATGGGTGTGGGCATTGATAAAGGCGGGCATGATCACACCGCCCCGGGCGTCCAGGAACTCCGCCTCCGGGTATTTGTTCCGAAGCTCCCGGGTGCTTCCAATCTCCAGAATGCTGCGGCCCTCAATGGCCACGCCCCCATCCCGGAGATAAGGCCGGGCAGGGTCCCGGGTAATCAGTCTTCCATTGGCAAGAATAAACATCGCATGCGCCCCTTTCCTGAGGATAAGATAACGGAAAGCCGGAAATGAAGGACCGTTCCCCCACTTCCGGCCCGTGCTCAAAGCACTTCGCTGCGCCGATATTTCTGAGGCTATTATACTTGAAAACGCAGCCCAATGCAATGAAATTTCTATCTTCAAATCCTCCAAAAAAACTGTTCGCTTTTTGTCTATATTGCAAGATACTGCGCAGAAGAAGCACTTCCAAAAATTTTTCAGAAGGAATCACAAAAAAGTGTTGACAAATTCCGTTTTCTGTGCTAATATATCGGGGCAGTCGAGAGATTGCGAGACGCGCGAGTGGTGGAATTGGTAGACTCGCTAGATTCAGGTTCTAGTGTCCACTCCGGACGTGCGGGTTCAACTCCCGCCTCGCGCACCAAAGAAAATGCCCGAAATCGTGAGATTTCGGGCATTTTTCTAACTATTCAGAGGAAAACGGTCCCTCTGAAATCAGCCCGGATATGGAGCATCCAACAAAACATCGTCGTCCACCATGACCAGCATGTGCTCCAGATCCGCCCGGGCAAAGCGGTTCGTCTCCACCTTGGCCAGTCAGCCATTCAGCTTTCAAGCTGAACAATAAAAACGCCCCATAGCAATCCGGTGTGATGATCCTCGTCCATCCGTCGGGCTGCCATGGGGTGCTTAAAATCAGCCCCAGCTTATGTTCCAAGCTGGGGCTGATTGTTTTAATATCGTTGTATTACGCTTTGCATGTAAAAATTAACCTATAAAAAAGGAAAAGAAAAGGCATTTCTTTATTATTTGGATTCTGTATAATTTGGTTGGCTGGAAAAAACTTCCTCATGCGTTTGGAAAAGACGCTGGGCGGGATCGAAAGAAACCACAGGCATCGCGGAAAAGATGTTGATTGCCATTGGGAGGTAAACAGATGATAAACAAGCAAGGGAAAAAGAGAGGCAAATGGATTTCTCATCCTGCCGATCATCGGGAAACAAGACTGGTTCCGATTTTCCGCCGGTGCTTTGATGGAATGGCCGGGTTGAAGCGAGCAATCCTGCGCCTATCTGCCCATGGAATCTATGAGGCGGAGCTGAACGGCGTGCCTGTTACCAAGAACAAGTTCATGCCGGGGCTGACCAGCTACTACCACCGCATCCAGGTGCAGGAATATGACGTGACCGCCCTCATAAAAGAGGGGGATAACGAGCTGCGCGTCACGGTGGGAGACGGCTGGTGGCGCTGGAACAACAACTTCGGCTATACGCTCGCGCTCTGGGGTGAACTAACGCTGCGCTATGCTGACGGCAGCGAAGAGACGTTCTCCACGGATGAAAGCGGGGAAGTCGGCCTCGGCCCCGTTGTGCGGACGGATCTGCAAAAGGGTGAGGTCTACGACGCCCGCGTGGAGCCCCACGGCTGGCAAAAAGCCGCCCTATGCGCTGAGCACACCGAAGGCAAACTGATTGAAAATCAGAGCGTTCCCGTGCGGGAAAAGGAGCGCTTTCCGGGCCAGCCCATGCGCGACGCCGCAGGGCGGCTCGTCATCGACTTCGGGCAGAATCTGGCAGGATATGTCCATATGACGCTTCGCAACACAACACGCGGGCAGACCGTGCACCTCAAGCACGGAGAAGGGCTGGACAAGGACGGATGCTTCTCCACCGCCAACTGCGACGGCGGAAGGGCGGAGTTCCAGGAGATCACCTACATCTGCAAAGGTGCGGAGGTGGAGGAATACACGCCGCACTTTGCCGTGTTCGGCTTCCGGTACGCCCTTGTGGAAGGCATCGAGGCAGAAGACGCGGATTTCGAGGCCATCGCCGTCTACTCCGATATGGAGGAAACCGGGGATTTCCGCTGCTCCAACGAGCTGATCAACAAGCTGGTGGAAAACGCCCGCTGGAGTCAGAAGTGCAACTTCCTGGATGTGCCGGTGGACTGCCCCACCCGGGAGCGCAACGCCTGGACCGGCGACGCCATGATCTACTGCAGAACCGCGGCGTATTTCATGGACGTACAGCAGTTTTTCAAAAAGTGGCTGGTGGATCAGAGCATCGAGCAGTACGCCTCCGGCAAGGTGGGCATTACCTTTCCCTCCACCTCCAGCGTCCACAACCCGGAAGAACTCAAAGCGGTGCAGGCGGTCAATCCTGCCATGGCGCTGGCCGGACCCTCCAGCGAGGGCAACATCGGCGAGGACAGCGTGGGCTGGGGCGATTCCGCCGTGTGGATCCCGTACCAGATGTACCTGATGTACGGCGATGTGGAATTCCTGAAAGAACATTACGACACGGCAAAGAAGTGGGTCGAGTTTTCGCTCCGCTGCATGAAGGAACAGAATCCCATGTACGCGGACAAACCCTGGTACGCAAACGGCGACGGAGACTACATCTACGACACCCGCTTCCACTACGGGGAGTGGAACGAGCCCCTGCCGCCTCCACCGGAGGTCATCGAGCTGTTTGCCAAGGGCGGAACGGCAGCGGACTTTGTGACTCACATGGCGAAATACGGCAAGCCGGAGGTTGCCACAGCCTATACCAAGCGGAGCTGCGACAATCTTGCCCACATGGCCCGCATCCTCGGGAAAGACGAGGACGCGGAGCATTATGCGGCGCTTGCGAAAAAAATCCAGGCTGCCTACGACAAATACATGATTGGCTCCGACGGTATGATCCAGCCGGGCCACCAGGCGGCCTATATCCGCGCTCTTGCCCTGGATCTGGTCAGCGCAGAGAAAAAGCCCCTGGTGATTGCCCAGCTCAAGAAGGAGCTGGAAGCTGCCGATTACCACTTGAACACCGGCTTCCTCTCCACTGTCTATCTATTGCCCACCCTCTGCGACAATGGCCTGATAGACGAGGCGTTTCGGATTCTGGAGCAGACCACCGCGCCTGGTTGGCTGCACCCCATCACCCTGGGGGCCACCACCATGCTGGAAAACTGGAACGGCATGGACGTGTTCAGGGACAGCTTCAATCATTATTCCTTCGGCGCTGTCTGTCAGTTCCTGTTTGAGTATGTGGCGGGCATCCGTCCGAGCTTCGGCGCCCCCGGCTTCCGGGAATTTGAGCTCCGCCCCATCATTGGCGGAAGCCTCACCTGGGCGGAGGGCAGCTACAAGACCCGGTACGGGACGATCCGCTCACGCTGGGAGCGTGATGGGAAGCGCTTTGTTTACACCTGTACGGTTCCGGAAGGAACGATTGCCCACCTGACCCTGCCGGAGGGCACCGCAAAGACGCTGAAGGCCGGAACCTATCGCTTTGAAGGAGAACGCTATGAATAAACTGCCCTATCAGTTTCACGATGATCGGCGGGAGATCCGCTTTGACCGTTTTGACCTGCCATCGCCGTGGATCAACTATCTCTCCAACGGCAGAATGCACGCCTTCGTCTCTCAGGCGGGGGGCGGCATGAGCTGGTGGCTGTCTCCGATGATGTTCCGCCTGACCCGCTACCGCTTTTACAATCTGCCCATCGACTCGCCGGGCTTCTACGTGTATCTCCGCATGGCCGACGGCACGGTCTGGTCGCCAGCATTTCGCCCCAGCGAAACACCGGTGGATTTCCGCGAGGCCAGCCATGCGCCAGGCTTTTCCACATTTACCGCAAAAAAGAACGGTCTGTGCGCAACCCTGAAACTCTTTATGGCGCAGGATTATGATACGCTGGTATGGGATCTGAAGCTCACAAACGAGAGCGGCGCGGAGATCGTCTGCGACGTGTTCGCCTACGTGGAGCTCAGCCAGTTTCTGGCCCGGGAGGAGAACATCCTCGGTTACTATCTCAAGTGGAACACCCGGGCTGTATTTGACGAGGACTTGCAGGCCATCACCTATGCTTACACCGCCTGGATGCACCCCCGCAAGGACGAATCCCCGCTGGTTTATTTCGGCTCGGACGCGAAGATCGACACCTTCTGCTGCAACCGGGACCTGTTCTGCGGCAATTACCGGGATGAGAGAAACCCTGTGGAGGTTCAAAACGGGCGCCTGTCCAATACCAATCTCCAGGGCGGCGAGCCCTGCGGCGCGCTGCACACCCATGTTTCTCTTGGTAAAGACGAGGAGAAGCAGCTTCATTTCTTCCTGGGCGTAACGAAGGGCGCCCTGTCCGACTACGACAAGGCTGTGGCAAGCGCAAAAGAAACGCTGACCGCGCTCCGGAAAGACGGTGCGGCGGATCGGCAGTTTGCGAAGCTCCAAAGCTGGTGGAACAAGCATCTTGCCGTTTATCAGTGCGAGCTTCCCGACGCGGACGCCAATCGCATGCTCAACACCTGGAACCCGCTGCAGAGCGTGCAGACTGCCCGCTATTCCCGCTCCATCAGCTCCGACGCCTCCGGCGTCCGGGGCATTGGCTTTCGGGATACGGCCCAGGACATGCTGGCCCAGGCCTACCGCAAGCCGGAATGGGCAACGGAGATGCTGTGGTATCTGGCCTCCCAGCAGTTGGAGGACGGCCACGCCATTCATACCGCCTGGCCCGAAGAAAAACGCCCGCCCCAGGACATCACCCGCTCGGACGATCATATTTGGATGGTCTACCTGGCCTATGCCATTGCCGCCGAGACCGGCGACCTGCGCTTCCTGGACAAGGAGATTCCCTTCCTCGGGACGGATCTTGTCACGCCTGCCCATTCTGCCACCCTGTGGGAGCATCTGCTGCGGGGCGTGGACTTCACGGAGAAGCATCTGGGCGCACACGGACTGCCGCTGATCCTCTTCTCCGACTGGAACGACCATCTTGGCCCCTTTGGCCGCAAGGGCAGGGGCGAGAGTGTCATGGTCTCCCAGCAGCACATCTACGCCCTGCGGCAGCTTGCGGAGCTGGCCGAGGCGCGCGGAGAGAGCGCGGATCAATTCCGCACGCTCATTGAAAAGCAGGAAAAGGCGCTGGAACAAATCGCCTGGGATGGCGATTGGTTCCTGCGGGGTCTGGACGACGAGGCGCAGCCCATCGGCACCCACACCCAGGAGCACGCCCGGATCTGGCTCAACGCTCAGAGCTGGATGGTAATCGCGGACGCTTGCCGGGATCATCAGATTGAGGCCATGGACAGCGCCGCCCAGGAGCTGGATACCGGCATGGGTCTGCTGCTCAACACTCCCGGTTATCCCGGCTGGCCCAGCAAGGAGGCGGCCATGGTCAACGGCCTTCCCGCCGGGTATTCCGAAAACGGCGGTGTGTTCTGCCGGGCCAACTGCTGGGCCATCATGGCCGAGGCTCTGCTGGGGCGCGGTAATCGGGCCTGGAAATACTACAAGCAGATCATGCCGAATGAAGTGATCAAAAAAGTTGGTGTGGAGCGCTATCACGCGGAGGCCTACGCCTACTGCTCCACCATGCTGGGCAAGGACAACGAAAAGTTCGGATGGGGCTGCGTTTCCCAGGTCACCGGCACAGCGGCCTGGATGGACGTAGTGGCGACTCAGTATCTGCTGGGCATCCGCCCCACGCTGAAGGGCCTTTTGATCGACCCGTCGATCCCCGCCCAGTGGGAGGGCTTCACGGTGGAGCGTACCTACCGGGGCTGCCGCCTGACAATCCGGGTGGAGAACCCCGAGCACGTTCAGCATGGGATCAAAGAGATTCGTGTGGATGGGATAAAAATCGACCTGGAGAACGGGCCGATTCTGACAGAAACAATTCTGCGCGGCCGGTCAAAAGCAAGGATTCATGTAACCATGGGATCCTAAAGGAGATGGACAAATGAAACAGAAAAAACACAGAAAAGCGAAAAAGGTCCTGCTCATTCTCGCCTGTGTCATCGTCATTCTTGCGGTGGGCGTGTTTGTGCTGCTGAAATTGACCTTTCTCAAAAGCTTCCCGAAGCTGAAGGGCGAGCCTGAAATCGGGAAATGGTATGAGGTGGCGGTGGAGGGCACCCAGTCCTCTGATGGCAGCGAGTGGCACGGAATCTTCAAAAAGGGTACGGAGAACAAGGTCGTCGTTTATTTCTTCGGCGGCGGCGTGAGCATCACGCCGGAAACCTCGGAAGGCGGAAACAAGTTCTATGCCACAAATATGACGGGACAGGACTTTGTGGCGGAAGGCGGGATCGGAAGTAATGCGGAGAATAACCCCTTCAAGGATTGGAGCTTTATTGTAATTCCTTACGCCACCGGCGACTTCCATTCAGGCACAGGCACCTATGAGGGGAAAAAGACGGTCTACCACACCGGCTACAGCAATTATGCCGCTTTTGTGGAGCAAATCAAGCCCTATCTGGGAGAGCCGGACACCCTGTTGGTAACTGGTTTCTCGGCAGGCGGCTTTGCCACCTCGCTCCTGGCTGACGACGTGATCGACCGCTTCCCCAGCGCGAGGAATATCACGGTTTGTGTGGACAGCTCTCTTCTGCTCTATGACGGATGGCACGAAACGGCGGTCAATCTTTGGCAGTCACCCAAGGAAATCTCCGACCGTCTTGTGACGGATAATCTGGTATTGGACAGCCTGACCGCACTGCATGAAAAACGTGGTGACAGTGTCAAAATCCTGTTCGATTGCTCCTACCGGGATGATACGCTGATGCAGTATCAGTCCTACATCAACACGGGGAAGATGGACAAAACCAAAGCGCTGGGAGATCAATTTCAGGCGGACCTTACAAAGATGGTTGCGGGCCTGCAGGAGAATATTCCCGGCGTCGGGATCTACATTTGGAGTCATGCAGAGGACGCTGAAACCCACAATACGCAGCACACGATCATCTCCAGCAATGTGTTTGACAAGCTGGAGGACGGCGTCAGCGTTGCGGACTGGATCTATGCCGCGGTGAACGGCGACGTACAGAGTCACGGCATAGCGTTGCTTGAAAACGGACGGTAAGTCAAAAACTCCGGCAGGCCGGGAGGATTCTCCCAGCCTGCCGGCGCTTCGTATTTGCCGGAACCCTGACGCAAGTCATTCCGCCTCCGGCGCTGGATTCATCCTTCGATATTTGTCCGGCGTCATCCCGTACAGCTCCTTGAAGCTGCGGATAAACTGACGGGTATCCTTATAGCCGATTTCATCACAGATGTGATCCAGCTTCCAACTCTTGGTTTTCAGCAGCTCGGCTGCCTTTCGCAGCTTAAAATCCTTGACCGTCTCGGAGAAGGACCGTCCGGCCTGCTCCTGAAACATCCGGCTCAAATAGGATTCATTGTAGTGAAACTCCGCCGCCAGATCATGCAGCGTCACAGTGCGATAGTGATTGTACATATAATTGATCATGTCCAGCAGCCGCTGATCCCGCAGCGCAATGCTGTAGAGGGGCTGCATCGTGTCCATATACCTTTGAAGAATATAGGTGATGAGGCCGGCTGCGGCACCCTCCATCAATTGGTTTCGGTAAGGAAGCGCCAGCTTTTGCTGCTCATACAGAAACAGCAGCATGCTCTCCGCGGCAGGGTCTTCGCCACACTGAAAACTGATGGGATAGATCATGGTGGGCAGATGGGGAATGCTCATCTTCACAAAGTGGCTGAGCCGGATTTTCATGGTAAGGCACAGAGAGTCGCCCACTGCGATGAGCTGGTGCCGGTTGGGGACCGGGACCAGAATAAAGCTTCCTTCCTGTTGGATCACCTCATTTTCACCGATCCTGTGGATACAGCTTCCCCGCAGAACGTAGGCGCATTCCACAAATTCATGGGCGTGTGTGGGGATCTCAATATAACGGAGCAGCTTTTCCACGGCGACGTCCGAATCCGCAGGCATGAAATCCGCTTCCGTCAGCCCGGTCGTTCCGTATTTTTCATGGAAGGAGGCTACAATCTGGCCCTGCTCCCGCAGTGCAGGCGGGTCGTTGATGGTTTCCAGCGTATGCGGGTCGGTCCCATGGGTCATCAAGTATAAGTATTGCCCGTGACGAAGCATGGTCCCGGTCCGGCAAAAGGAATCATATCCCGCCTTTTCATAGGGGTCCAGCCGGGACAGCTCCCGGATCAGAGATTGATAGTCTGCCAAAGTATCCCTCCGTTCCTGCACATCGTTGTGTCAGGGGATATGTTTATTATAGCTTCCAAAAAAGCAAAATTCAACCCATCGAATACGTAAATCAGGGGCATTTTTTTATTTTTTCTTTCACGTATAATAGGTACAGAACAAAGAAGAAAGGAGCTTGAACATGGGCAAACGGCTGAATGATCTGAAATGCACGCTGCTCCAGAAAGCGGTCTATGCAAAGCTCTATAAGGGGCACAAGCCCAACGAGTGGGAGCCCTGGCATGCGCCGGAGCTGAAGAAGCTGGAAAACGACATGGTCTGCCGCAGCGACGTGAAATACGGCGAGACCTATCCCAACAGCTTCGCGGACATCTGGTATCCGGACGAGGGCGGGGAAAAACGGCCCGTGGTGGTGTACTTTCACGGCGGAGGCTTCATCTTCGGCAACAAATCCTCCGGTGACCCGATGCAGACCGGCGGAGGCGGAGTCGGGAAGCTGGAAGCCATCGTCAAGGCAGGGTACATTCTCGTGAACGCGGATTACGCCCTGGCGCCGCAGTACCGGTTCCCGGCGCAGATCCGGCAGACGGACGAGCTGTTCCGCTATCTGATTGCGCACCAGGAAGAGCTGCACCTGGATCTGTCCCGTGTCTGCCTTTCCGGAGGAAGCGCCGGTGCCAATATGACCGTCATCTATGCGGCTTGCGTCTGCAATCCCGATTACGCCGCCATGCTCGGCGTCGATCCCGTGATGACAATGGAAACCCTGAAGGTGCTAGCCATCGACGAGGCCGCCCTGGACGCCAGCGTCTTTGACAAAAACATGTACGCCATGCTGGGCTGCGCCACAGGCGCAAGGCGCAACACGCCGGAGGCCGTGGCGATGATCAACGCGAAAACCTATCTCCGCGACAGCTTCATTCCAAGCTGGATCAACGCCTCCAACGAGCCCAACGACGAGACCGGCTACTTTATCACCGAAGCACGCGGCCTCAAAAAGAAGCTGGACGAGATTGGCGTACCCAATGATCTGGTTTTCTTTCCCGGGGCAAAGCTGCACCACGGCTACATGGATCAGATGGCTGCCGAGCCCCATGCAAAAGAGGCCTTTGAGCGGATGATGAACTTCATTCAAAAATACATATAAGGAGAAACGAGCGATGGCAAAGAAAGAGCGAGGAAACAAGCATCCCGACTGGCGGCTCAGCACCCGGGAGCGCTTCAACTATTATCTCTCTGACAGCGGGCGGCTGTTCGGCACCTCTGTATTTCAGACCTTTATGACCGCGTTCCTGGCCCTGCGGGGCGTCAATTTGGAGGTGCTGGCCAGCGTGCTGCTGGTGCTCAAGCTGATTGACGCGGTGGACGACGTGGTCTTCGGCTACCTGATCGACAAGCTCAAGATCACGGAATGGAAGGCCTTTCGCAAGCTGACCGGCGAGGGCAAGTATCTGCCCTGGTTCCGGCTGACCTTCTTCCTGTTCCCCCTGTTCACCGTGGTGTTCTATCTGATGCCCTCGTCCCTGTCTGTGGGCGCGAAGATTGCCTGGTTTGTGGTGAGCTATCTGCTCTATGACTTCTCCTGCACCCTCAACGAGGTGCCCATGAATTCCCTGGTGATGACCCTGACGGACAACACCGAGGAGCGGACCCATATCATCACCGTCAAGGGAATCATCACGGTTCTGGCTGCGGTGATCGTGGGCGTTGCGCTGAACTTCCTGGTGGATCCGGTGGCCGGCCCGGGCTTCAGCTTCACTTCTGTCTCCATCGGGGCCATGATCCTTTGCACGGCAATCATGATCCCGCTGGTGCGAAACGGCAAGGAATACAACACGGAACTGAAAAACGTGGAGGAAGAAAACCAGCACGAGGGCTATACCCTGCGGGATATGTGGAACTGCGTGAAGACCAACAAGTACATGATGGTCTACCTGGTTTCCACCCTGATTGCGGGCGTCACCGCCACGTCCTCCGCCGTTGCCTCTCTGATCTCCTTCTATCTCTTTGACGGAAAGACCATGATCACCTCGCTGCCGGTTCTGATCGCCTTCATTCCGGGGCTGATCATCAATACGCAAGCGGACAAAATCTCAAAGCGCTTCGGCCGCCGGAATTCGCTGATCCTCCTCGGCCTTGTGTTCGGCGGGATGTACATCCTGCAGTACCTGGTGGGCTATGAGAACATCGGAGCCTTCATTGTCTTGAGCACCGTTGCAGGACTTGCCAATTCCCTGCGTTATGTGTTTATGAACTTCATCGCCCCGGACACCATCGAATATACCCGTTACAAGACGGGAAAGGACTGCGCCGGCATCTTCTACTCTCTGAACGCCTTTGTCAGCAAGGCCGTGGGCGGCGTGGGCGCCAGCATCGGGCTTCTGGTGATGGGGCTCTACGGCTGGCACGAGGTCCAGGCGGAGAGCTATCAGCAGCTCTTGGACATGGGTATGGCTGTGGGCCAGGCGGGCTATCAGACCCCCCAAGCCATTCACGGCATGTGGGTGGTTTACGCCCTGATCCCCGGCATCGGCTTCCTGCTGTCCACCCTGGTTCTGCTCTTTTATAAGCTGAAAGATCGGGACGCGGAGCTGATGGCCAAGTGCAACGCCGGGCAGATCAGCCGTGCGGAATGTGAAGCCCAGCTTTCGAGGAAGTATTGATGAAACGGGAAAGCTTCAACAGCGGCTGGATGTTCTGCCGGGGCAGCGGGACGGCTCTGGAGCGAACGATAAACGGCGCACAGACACCGGTCCCGGTCACGCTGCCCCATGACGCCATGATTGGCCGGGAACGGGACCCTCAAACACCCACCGGCAACGCCACAGGCTATTATCCCGCCGAGACCGTGCATTACACGAAAGAATTTGAATGGAATGACCTTTCCGGTGCCGCGTACCTGGAGTTTGAGGGCATCTATCACAATGCTGCAGTCTATGTCAACGGCTGTTTGGCGGCGCAGCATCCAAACGGCTATACCGCTTTTACGGTCGATATTTCGCCTTTCCTGAAGCAAGGAAAGAACACCGTCAAGGTGCTGGTGCGAAACGGGGTCCCGTCCAGTCGCTGGTATACGGGCACCGGCATCTACCGGGACGTGTGGCTGCTGCGGGCGGGCTGCGTCCATATCGCGCCGAACGGCGTGAGAATCACAGTGGTGGAAGCAGACGAGGAAGCGGCGGCGCTTCTGATCCAAACCACCCTGGTCAACCGGGATGCAAAGCAGCAGACGCTTTGTCTTCGTCACAGAATCGGCGAGGCAGAGATCAGTGCTCCGGTGACGCTCCTGGCGGGCGAAACCAAGACAGTATCGCTTCGCTTTACGCTGGAACATCCGAAACGCTGGAGCATTGACAGTCCTTACCTTTACGACTGCGAGACCGAACTGGAGGGGCTGGACAGGGAGCACACCCGCTTCGGCGTCCGAACCCTCTCCCTGGACGCCCGGCGCGGCCTTCGTGTCAACGGCGAGCCCGTCAAGCTCCGGGGCGGCTGTATCCATCAGGATCACGGCGTCATCGGAGCGGTGGAGCACCGGGCGCTGACTTACCGGCGCATCCGAAAGCTCAAGGACGCGGGCTATAACGCGGTCCGCTGCGCCCATTTCCCCACGAGCCGGACAGTGTTGGAGGCCTGCGACGAGTTGGGCATGCTGGTGATGCTGGAGCTCTGCGACGCCTGGACGACGCCGAAGGTGGCCTTTGATTATTCCACCTACTTCCTTTCTCACTGGGAGGAAGATGCCACAGCCATGGTGGACCTGGCCTACAACCATCCCTCGGTGATCTTCTATTCCATCGGCAATGAGATCTGCGAGCTCAGCGATCCTCATGAGGTACAGTACGGCAGGCAGATCTGCGACCATATCCGTGCAATGGATCCGACCCGTTATCTTACCAACTGCGTAAACCCGGTGCTGTCGCTGATGGAGCGCATTCCGGAGCTGGCTGTCAAAGCCGGGGCGGACATCAATTCCATTCTGAACGGAAATGCGGAGGAGCTGGCAAAACTCATGGCCTCCAGGGAGATTGGTGAGCCGCTGGAGGAGGCGTTCAGTTATCTGGACGTTGCGGGCTACAATTACGCCACCTTCCGCTACGAAGCGGACGCTGGAGAGTATCCCCACCGCGTTATGCTGGGGGCAGAATGTTATCCCGGTGCGCTCTATGAAAACTGGAAGCTCTGCGAAAGCCTCCCACAGCTTATCGGAGACTTCGGATGGAGCGCATGGGATTACCTTGGCGAAGCCGGCGTCGGCCAGCACCGCTACGGCGAAGCGGTGGAATATGATTTATACGGTGCCTATCCCTGGCGAAGCGCTGGATGTGGAGACTTCGACCTGATCGGTGACCGCCGCCCGGTGTCCTACTGGCGTCAGATCGTCTGGGGGCTTCGGAAAGAACCCTATCTCGCCGTGCAGGACCCGGCTCACTATGGAGAAACCCAGTCTCCCACCCGCTGGGGCTGGTCGGACGCCCTGCGAAGCTGGAATTACCGGGGCGATAAAGGCAAGCCCATTGTGGTGGAAGTCTATTCCGACGCCGACGAGGTGGAGCTGCTGGTCAATGGCCGCTCCGTCGGGAGGCAGAAAACAGAGCGCTGCAAGGCGCTGTTTGATACCGTTTACGAGCCGGGCGAGCTGACAGCAATCAACCTCCGCAATGGACAAGCCGCAGAGCGGGATTCTTTGTTAACGGCCTCCAACGAAGTCCACCTGGAACAGACAGACCTTGGCGACGGGATCATCGAGCTCTCTGTGGTGGACGCAAGCGGCGTCCTCAACCCGGAAGCGGTGCTGACCGTCACGGCGGAAACGAAGGGAGACCGCACGATCCTGGGCTTTGGCACGGCAGACCCCAAGAGCGAGGAGAACTATTTTGACAAGACCATTCGGACTTATCACGGGCGGGCGCTCATTGTGACCCGCGGTGACGGAGAATTAAAGATCGAGGTGCAATGATATGGCGTTGACAGCAATCAAACGGGCAGTGATGAACGCCCGCTTCCATAAGGTCAACAAGCATTACAAGACCGATCCCGTTGTTGGGGATCGCAGTTATATCCAGCGCGAAGGCAAGGAGCCGGTGGAAGTGCTCTTCTACTATCCCGAAAAGCGGGAAAACATGCCGGTGTTCGTCCAGATCCACGGCGGCGCCTGGGTCGGCCTGGACGCGGTGGACGATGATCGTTACTGCCAGCGGCTGAGCGAGGCTCTGGGGGCCTTTGTGGTCAACGTGAACTACAAACGGCTCTATGACAAGAGCTTCCCCTATCCCCAGGAGGAGGTCGTGGATACCGTCAAATGGCTGAAGGCCCACGCAACGCAGTTGGGCATCGACCCGGACAGAATCATCCTCTCCGGCGGCAGTGCGGGCGGTCATCTCACGGCGGGTTCCGCCATCCTGCTGGCTCAGCAGGGCATCCAGATTGCAGGACAGATCATGGAGGTGCCTTTCCTGGACTTCACCCACACGATTCCCATTGACTTTCCGGAGGGAGACAAGCTCTACAAGATGATGTTTGAGCTCTATCCGCCCAAGCTGCCTTTGGACAGCGAGGTGCTGTCCCCGGCGGCGAAAATCACAGAGAAAACGCTGGAAAAGCTCTCTCCGGCGGTGGTCATCGTCTGCGGCCGGGACCCGCTGCATCCCCAGGGAGAGCGTTACGCGGAGCTTCTGAAGCAGCACGGCAAGCTGCTGGATCTGAAGATGTACAAAGATGGTTATCACGGCTTCGGCACCGACAAGGCCGAGGAAAAGCCGGAGCAGGATAAGCTGCGGGAGGACTGCTTCCGCTATAAGGTGGAAAAGGCGAAAGAACTCTATGCGATGAGCAAGGAGGAAAACCATGGCAAAGCGGAAAACGCATAAGGAGGATCGGCGCGGCTGGCCTCTGTTCAACCGGCTTTTGGCCGACTATATCGAGCTGACACGCTTCCCGGAGCTGCCGGAGCGCCCAAAGCAGGGCAAGAATTATGAATACTGGCCGGATGGCGCCCTCTGTGCCAACGGCAATCCTTATCACGGCTGCATCCGTCTTGGCAGCACGAACAAACTGATAATCGGGTTTTCCGGCGGCGGTGTTTCGGTAGATGAGCATACCGCGGCCAGACCTCAGCGCGTGGGCGGAAAGGGTGAGATGTTCTACTCCGACGACGTGCGATTCGGGGACATCATCCCCCGGATTGGAACCTTCGGGCAGTCAAAAAAGAACCCCTTCCGGGACTGGAACCTGCTATTCGTGCCCTACGCCACCGGAGACTTTCACTGCGGGACCGGGGATTATCCCTATACGGACCTGGATGGGAAACCGGCTGTGCTGCATCACCACGGTTATACGAATTTCCGGCTGTTGCTGAAAAAGATAAAGGAACTGGTGTCGAACCCGGAGCAGATTCTGGTGACCGGGTTCTCGGCAGGAGCCTTTGCCACGTCCCTGCTGACTGACGCGGTTGCCGCCGCGTTCCCCCAATGCCATGACATCACTGCCTGTGTGGACAGCGCCATGATGCATTATGAATGGCAGCGAGTGGCCCGGGAGGTCTGGAAAGCGCCGGAGGAGATCGCGGCGCGCCTCACCGGAGATGAGATCGTGTCCGACAGCCTGCTGGCACTCCATAAGAATCATCCCGGGATTAAGATCCTGTATTGCTGCTCGGTGCGGGACGCTGCGCTGACCCAGATGGAGATGTATCTGGAGGATGGCCGCTGGGTGCCGGACAAGGCTGCAGGGGTGAGCTTCCAGCGGAAACTCAAGGAAATGCTGGATCATCTGCAGAAGGAGATTCCCGACTTGAGTACGTTTATCTTTAATACACCGGACAAAAACAGTAAGGAAACCGATCTGACCGTCCACTGCCTTTGTGGCTCCAACGCCGCCTTCACCACCGTCGTGGACGGTGTGAGCTGCGCAGATTGGATGATGCGCGGCACAAGCGGCGAGGTGCTGAAGCTGGGCCTTGGATTACTATAAAGGGAGATGCAGCATGAAGGCACAAGAGATCATTTTGAATGAAAACAGAAACGTGACCCTGACCGCCTATATCCAGGAAGTTGACGTCGAGTTTGGCTTTTCCAAGCGCCACGCCATGGTGGTAATCCCCGGCGGCGGATACGCCATGTGCTCCGACCGGGAGGCGGACGCAGTGGCCACGGCCTATCTCAAGGCGGGATACCAGGCCTTCGTCCTGCGCTATACCTGCACGCCCAAGGGCAAGTGGCCGCTGCCGCTGGAGGACTACGAGCAGGCGATGGCTCTGATCGAGGAACGGGCGGAGGAATGGCATCTGGATAAGACAAAAATCGCGGTGGTCGGCTTCTCGGCGGGCGGGCATCTGGCGGCCTGCGCCGCAACGCTTGCAGAGCACAGACCAGTCGCTGCGGTTCTGGTCTACCCGGCAATTCTCAAGGATATCTGCGATCTGTGTCAGCCCGGTATGCCCTATCCGAACGAGCACGTCACAGCCAAGACCTGCCCCTGCTTCCTGGTGGCTGCCCGGGACGACCGCACGGTGGATATTTCCAATACGCTCCGCATGGAGCTGGCGCTGGCGGAGAAGGGCGTAGCCTTTGAGAGCCATATCTATTCCTACGGCGGGCACGGTTTTTCCACCGGCGAGGATTGGATCAACACCAATTCCGTCTGCCCGCGCCTGCCCCGCTGGGTACCGGACAGCATCCAGTGGCTGGGCGAGGTCATGGGGAAGCTGACCCGTGGGGGCTTTACCGAGCCCGTTCGCGCAGGCTCAATGAATGGAAACTATGCACCGGTGCTCAGCGTGGATTGCACGCTTTCCCATCTGCGCAGGCAGAGCGAGGACGCAAAGGCCGTCCTTGCCCCCATGTTTGCGGCCATTGAAGCCGTTGCCAAAGCCCGGCAGTTCTCGACAGACGGTTTGATGGCGGCTGTGGGCAACAACACCGCCCGGGAAATTATGGAGATGGTGCAGATTCCCGCAGAGTCGATTATTGAAATCGACAAGGCGCTGCACCAGATGATCAACGAACTGGAGGCGTAACGAATATGGTCAAAATTGATTCTCCTGAAGTGCAGGAATTTGAACAAGAACATCTGGCGACCCTTCGAGCCCTTGCGCCAGAGTGCATGGTGCTGCTGAAAAAGAATGGGGACTTTCCGCTTTCTGCTCCCTGCCAGATTGCCCTCTACGGTGCGGGCGCCCGGGAAACCATCAAGGGCGGCACCGGCAGCGGCGACGTGAATGTGCGCCACTATGTGACCGTAGAGGAAGGCCTGGAAAACGCAGGCTTCACCGTCACCACGAAGGCGTGGATGGAAGGCTATCAAGCCGCACGGGAAGCCGTGATCCAGGGTTTCTACGAAGGCATTGCCAGAGAAGCAAAGGAGCTGGGAAAATCCGTCTTCCTCGTCGGTATGGGGCGGACGCCTTCTGAGCCTCAGTATGCCCTCCCCCTGGACGGCAAAGGCGAGGTTTGTGTTTACGTGCTTGCCCGCAATTCCGGCGAGGGCGCTGACCGTCCCGGAGGCGAGGGCGACTATCTGCTCACGAAGGATGAAATACGGGACATTCTGGCCTGTGCCGAAACCTACCGGAAATTTATGCTGGTGCTGAACGTGGGCGGCCCCGTGGATCTTTCCCCCGTGCTGGACAGAGTGGAAAACGTTCTGCTCTTAAGCCAGCTTGGGAGCGTCACCGGCGACGCTTTTGCGGACGTGCTGCTGGGCAAGGCCAATCCCTCCGGCAAGCTCACCACCACCTGGGCCAGGGCGGGCGATCTGCCCACCATCGGGGACTTCGCGCAGCGGGACGATACCCGCTATCGGGAGGGCGTGTTTGTTGGCTACCGCTATTATGACGCGGCAGGCGTGAAGCCGCTCTTCCCCTTCGGCTATGGCCTGAGCTACACGGATTTCGAGACGGAATGCACCGGCTTTGCAGTAGAAAACGGAATCGTATCCATAGAAGCCACGGTCAGAAACACCGGGAGCTTCCCGGGAAAAGAGACGGTACAACTGTATTATTCCGCCCCGGAGGGCAAGCTGAAAAAGCCCCTGCGGGAGTTGGGCGCATATG